>NZ_JBEXKB010000011.1:0-194481 GCF_040609455.1 Kitasatospora sp. NPDC004669 | reverse complement strand
ACGCGACGCTGACGTTGTCGAGGGCGACCACGCGGGTCTCGCCCTCCCCGTAGACCTTGTTCAGGCCGGTGGCGCGGGCGGCCGCCCGGCCGGTGCGGACGGCGGTTGCGGTCGACGTGGTCACGGGGTGCTCCTTGCTGGGCCGACTGACGTGTCCCTCCATGCTCCGCGACGTGATCACGGCTTGGCGTCGCTCCGCCGAACGGTTGGCTCTACCACCGCTGGACGTACGGGAGGGGTTGGACTCTCCTCCTGCGGTATGAGGGCAACCCTGAGGGAGACCCGGTGGCCGGATTCGCTGTGCTTCGTGGCCGAAATCCCGAACAGTTCGTCAGATAGCAAGGAAACATGACAACTTCCCGGACTGGGAACATGCGAAAGGGTGAGTCGGGCGACTAGGCTCAGGGGTGCCTTCGCAGGACGCCCGGATGGTGGAACGCAGACACGGGCAGCTTAAAACTGCTTGGCCGCGAGGCCGTGCCGGTTCGAGTCCGGCTCCGGGCACAGGGCCCCGCAGGCTCTTGACCTGCGGGGCACTCGCATTTTGGCTCAGATCGTTACCCCAGGTGGGAACACGGCGGGAACACCGCGTACTACGCTCGGGTCATGAAAGGCGTCTACCCCCGCACGAACAAGGCCGGCGAGATCACCAGCTACCAGGTGAAGTGGCGTCTCGGCGGCGGCCGGGGTGCCCCGTGGCAGAGCGAGTCGTTCGAGGACGAGGACTCGGCGGCGGTATTCAAGGCGGCCGTTGATGAGGCTGGCCAGCAGTGGCCAGCAGGGTGGGTCAAAGGGCGGGGCTACATCGTCCAGAATGAGCAGACCAGCGAGGAGCAGTACCGGTTCCGGACGTGGGCCCTCGACTGCATCGCCCACCGCACGGGCATCGAGGAGAACACCCGCAAGGCCTACCGGCAGGAACTAGCGGACTGGATTTTCCCCACCTTCGGGGAGTGTGACGTTCGCTCCGTCGAGCACTTCTCTAAGCGCACCGTGGCCGCCTGGGTCATCAAGCTGGAGAACACCATCGTGCCGAAGACCCAACGAAAGATGAGCCCCAAGACCATCCGCAACCTTCACGGCCTGCTCTCCTCGATCCTCAAGGAAGCGGTGGAGCATGAGCCGCCGCTCCGCACCAGCAACCCGTGCAACGCCACGAGCCTGCCGGACGCGGACGACGAGACCGAGGACGAGATGACGTTCCTCACCCCGGACGAGGTCGTGCTCCTCCTGACGGGGTTCACCTTCGACAAGGATCGTCGACTCGCCGTCATCAAGTACGGCACAGGCCTGCGCTACAGCGAGATCACCGCGCTCCAGCCCCAGGACATCATCGACCGCCACGGCCGACGCCCGCGGCTCCGCGTCCAGCGCGCCTGGAAGAAGGACGGCCACGGCGGCTACTACCTCGGCAAGCCGAAGAGCAAGAAGAGCCGCCGCACCATCCGCATCTCACAGACCGTGCTGGCCGCCCTCGTGGCGCAGGGTCTCGGCACCCTGGCCGAGGATGAGCTCCTGTTCACCGGCACGGAGCGGAACCAGCGGCTTCATTACTCGACGTTCGGTGATCGGTGGGCAGCGGCGGTGAAGCGAGCCCAGGCCGCTGGACTGCAGAAGCGGCCGACACCGCACGACCTTCGTCACTCTCACGCCTCGGCTCTCATTGCTGCCGGCCAGCCGCTGACGTACATCCAGCGGCGCCTAGGGCACGAGAGCATTCAGACCACCAGTGACCGCTACGGTCACCTGCTGCCTGAGTTGGACGACGACGCCATGACTGCGATCGAAACTGCCCTGGCAGGGGAGCGGCCGGCTCTGCGGGTGGTTAGTTGAGGGGCGGCGTGCCGCCGACCGCCGGGACTTGCTGAGACCATCGCTCCGGCCGCACTACTCGACTGTCCGAGTCTTGGATTTGGGACGGTTCCGGTGCAACTGCGGCTGGCCGGCCGAAGCGCTGGTTGCGGAGCTGCAGCTCTTGTTCGATCAACAAGTTGTAGTCCGCCGCGAGATCGTCATAGTCGCGCTGGAGGGCGCTGTTCTTGCCCTCCAGCTCAGCGATCCGGTTGACATAGGTGTTCAGCTGTCGCTCGTATGCCCGAAGTAGGCGGGCTACCCGGAGTTCGGCTATGCGCGGCTCGTTCACCC
This sequence comes from Kitasatospora sp. NPDC004669, assembly GCF_040609455.1. Taxonomy (NCBI): domain Bacteria; kingdom Bacillati; phylum Actinomycetota; class Actinomycetes; order Kitasatosporales; family Streptomycetaceae; genus Kitasatospora; species Kitasatospora sp. NPDC004669. The sequence goes on along the minus strand of NZ_JBEXKB010000011.1, from coordinate 192,336 downwards.
GTATCCGCTCGAACTCAGCGCGCTCCTCGTCAAGCCGCGACTTGAGCGTGATGAGTGCCGCGTGCTCAGCCTCAATGGCGGCGAACCGGGTAATGGCCCACCTGGCGGTGGTGTACCCCCAGCGGCGAATCGCGAGCAGGGCAAGACCGCCGAGGCCGAGCACCGTGAGGAGTGTGCCCCCTTCAGCGGGTGCCCAGTCGCGTGTAGCAAGGCCGGCAACGAACAGCACCGCCCCACTTCCAGCGGTGAGGACCGCGATGCCCTCCGTCATGTGCGAGACCAGCCGTGCCACGCCGTTCCCCTCCGCTATGCGTTTGCTGCCGCCCCCCTCTCGGCGCGCCTCCGGCTAAGTTCGATCGCGTGCTCGACGTTGGCAACGGCCATGGCCAGCAACTCGGGGTCCGTGATGCCCATGGATTCGAGCTGTTGTTCGAGAGGGATGGATTGGGAGCGTACCGCTCCGGATGGCTGTTCTGCCCAGGATTCTGCCGAAATGATCCCAGCTTCAACTAGAACTTCTCGAACGTCGACCCTGAACACTCGTGCGATGGACTCGTACTGGCTCGGTCGAGGAAGGGTCTTCCCCTCCAGCGTCCGGCCGATGGCCGATGGGCTCATCCCGGTGGCCGCAGCGAGAGCGGCGCGTCCGCCGCTCCCGGGCGTGGTGTCGTAGCCGGCCCGTTCGGCCGCCTGCTTGAACCAGGCGCCGAACCGCTCGGCAGATGTCTCCGTACTCCGCATGCCCGAAGGCTAGCGCGCATGCCAGCGCACCGTAACACGCTTGCATGCGTGCATAACAGCAGTTCAGGCCACAAATCGTATTCCCGCTGGCAGTTGACCTGAACACGCGATCACGCATCACGGAATCTCCCCCAATTGGCATATGCGACTTGCTTGCGTGCAAGCCCGTGTCGGGCTAGTGTTTCTCGCATGCAAGCAACCTTGCAGGCATGCAAGACTTCCCCTTGGGGGTGAGACATGGACTCCACGTTCTCGGCCGACGCCCTCATCGCTGTCGCCATCAGGCACGGCGACAACGACGGCGCCGCCATCAGCAAGAGGACTGGCGTCAGCCAGTCGACGGTGAGCCGACTGCTTGCCGGTCACACCGTGCCGAGCCTGACGACGCTGGTGGCCCTCCGCGCCGCCTACCGGCTCAGCCTCGACGCGATGGTTCCGGCGGAGCAGGCCGCATGAGCGGCATCGACGAGCTGAGGAACTACAGCCCGGAGGAAACGGCGGACATCCTCAGCTGCAAGGTCGGCGCGCTGCTGGACAACCTCGACCGGTACCCGCACCAGAAGATCGGCCGCTCCGTCGCCTTCGACCAGCAGGACATCGCCGCGATCAAGGAGCTGTGCCGCGTCCAGCCCAAGCCGGTCACGGTCGAGCCGATTCCGAGCCTCGCCGCCATCAAGCCCCGCGGGCGCCGTCGCGCCGCCTGAACCACCCAGACCTGGTCTGGGCCGCCCCCGGATGCGACCCCAGGGGACGGCCCCGGCCCACCGATCAACGACCCAGTTGAAGGAAGGAGGTAGGCCGACATGAAGCCTACCGACATCATCACCATCTCCGACATCGCCGAGATCACCGGCGTCGCGGACGTCGTCATCGACGGGACGGCCCTGTGGGTGTCCCCGGGGATCACCCCGACCGGCCGCTACTGGACGCTGTTCACCCCCTCCCACCTGCTCGCCGGCGTGGTGGTCGAGCTGGAGGACGGCTCGTTCGACGCCGTCATCGGCACCCGCACCGCCCACGCCGACTCCGCGCAGGACGCCGCCGTGGCGATCGTCGCCGCGCTGCGAGGTGCCCGATGACCCACATGCTCACGTCGTTCATGACGCCGGACGCGACCGCGATCTACGCCGCCAGGCACCACGCCCTGTGCCTCCACCCGGAGGGCCGGTACACCGGCCTGGACATCACGCTGCTGCCGCAGGGCGACATGCCGCTCGACGCGCAACTCGCCGTCGCGGAGCGGATCCTGGCCGGCGTCCAGCAGTGGCGAGACGGCATCGCCGCCGCCGTCGAGCAGGCCGGCACCGCCGAGGACGGTGCCGAGTGACCGCCGCCCTCGCCTGGCTCACCGCCCAGAGCCGCCCCCTGTGCCCCTGCGGCTGCGGCTACCCGATCCACAAGCACGTGCCGATCCGCCTGCCCCACCAGCGCACCAACCGGGAGTCCTGATGAACATCCTCACCGCCCTGTTCGGCCGCCGCACCACCACCGATGACCCCCGGGTTCGCCACCTGCAGATCGAACTCGCCGACGCCCACCAGCAGAACGTGAAGCTGTCCGCGCGGCTGGTGTCCACCACCCGCCGCGCCGACCGCGCTGAGGAAGCCCTCGACCAGATGCGCGTCGCCAGCCGCAAGGGCCACGACGAGTTGCTCCGCCTGTTCAAGCAGCAGCAGCGCGAGATGGCCCAGTTGCGCAAGGACCGTGACGGCGCGCTCGCCCAGCTCGACAACGCGCTTGGCTACGACGAGAAGACCCTCGCGACCATCAACGCTGGCGGCATCGGCAAGGCGGCGGCGTGAGCGAGTACCTGTACCGGTCGGGCGCGCAGGTGGTCCTCGCGCCGGGCTCCGGGCCCGGCGACCCGGCGTGGCACGAGACCCGGCTCGGCGGCCTCGGCGGCTCCGACATCGCCGCGATCTGCGGACTCGACCGTTGGACGTCGCCGCTGGAGATCTGGCACACCAAGACCGGCAACCCGGCGCCCCGACGCGACGACGCGGCCCTGTCCGAGGCCGGGCTCATGGGCCACCTACTCGAGCCGATCGTCGCCCAGCGGTTCAGTGACCTGACCGGCCTGCCCGTCTATCCGAGCCCCGGCACCCTCCGCGCTCTCGACCCGGAGTGGGCGCTCGCCAACCTGGACCGGGTGACGTTGGAGGACGGCAAGTACGGCGTCGTCGAGCTCAAGACGCGCTCCTCCTACGCCCTTGCCGAGTGGCAGGAGGAGCCGCCGACCGGACCGTGGCTGCAGGTTCAGCACTACCTCGGCGTAACCGGCTGGTCGTTCGGCTACATCGCCTGTCTGATCGGCGGCCAGCGCACCATCGTGCACCGCGTCGAGCGGGACGACGACACCATCGCCGGCATTCAGGCGATCGGCGCCGAGTTCTGGCAGCAGGTGCAGGACCGCGTCCCGCCGCCGGTCACCGGCTCCGCGGCGTGCACCGACCTGCTGCACCGCCTCCACCCCGAGCCGACCGCGGACATGGTCGTCGCGGACGCCGCCGAGGTCGAGCACCTGCTCCGCGATCGCGCCGACGCCCTCCGTGCCATGGCCGGCCCCGAAGCCGCCCTCGCCGCCGCCGAGAACCGACTCAAGGCCATCGCCGGCGATGCCCGCGAGGTCCACGTTCGTGGCCAGCTTGCCTACGAGTGGACGCCCCGCCGAGGCCAAATCAGCTGGAAGAACGCCGCCATGGCGGCCGACCCCAGCCTCGACCCCGAACCGTACCGCGGAGCGCCCAGCCGAATCCTCCGTGTCCACCTGGAGAACCTGTGACCCTCGACGACGCCCGCACAGCCATAGTCCAACGCGCCCAGCAGGCCAACCAGCCCGCCCAGCAGCCCGCCCCGACGCTGGCCCAGCAGATCGAGCGGATGCGACCCGAGATCGCCCGCGCCCTGCCCAAGCACATGGACGCCGACCGCATGGCCCGCATCGCCCTCACTACGCTGCGACGCACACCCAAGCTCGCCACGTGCACGCCCGACTCGTTCCTCGGCGCGCTGATGACCTGCTCGCAGCTCGGCGTCGAGCCCGGAGCCACCGGCGAGGCCTACCTCGTCCCGTACGGCCGCGAGTGCACCTTCATCCTCGGCTACAAGGGCATGGCCAAGCTGTTCTGGCAGTCCCCGATCGCCAAGTCCCTCGCCGCCGAAGTCGTTTACGAGAATGACCACTTCGAGTGGGAGAAGGGTCTGAGCCCGAAGCTCGAACACCGCCCCGTCCTCGCCAACCGCGGCCGCCCGGTGGCCTACTACGCCGTCGCGACCACCGTCAACGGAGGCTCCGCGTTCGTCGTCCTGTCGCCCGACGACGTCGAGGCCCACCGCAAGCACTCCAAGTCCGGCGGCTCCGGCCCGTGGCGTGACCACTTCGACGCCATGGCGAAGAAGACCTGCGTGCGCGAGCTGTTCAAGCTGCTGCCCGTGTCCGTCGAACTGGCCCAGGCCGTCGCACACGACGAGACTGTCCGCACCGACCTCGACGCCAGTGCGCTTGAGGTCGAACCGGACTGGATCACCGGCGAGATCGTCGAGGACGGCGAGCAGTGACCGCCGACCTCGTCACCACGACGGAGCGGATGGTGTTCAAGGCCGCCCGACTGTCCGCGATCGTCCATGGCGACGGCGGCGCGTGGGACATCGGCAACCACATCAACTACCTCGGCACCGACGAGCTCCGGGCCCTGGTCGTGGTCCTGGCCGGCATGGTCGACCCAGAGCAGACCGTCGAGCAGGCCCTCGGCTACATCACGTGGGACGAGCACGGGGAGCCGTTCCGGCAGGCGATCCCGCGCTGCACCGTCCGCGAACTCGCCGACCAGCGCCTCCGCGCCCTCGCGTGACTGCCTGGGGCGGGGTGTCACCGCCCCCCGCCCCAGGCCACCAACCCCGACCGCACTACCGAGAGGCGACCCGTTGAGCACCGAGGCAGTGAAGTGGGCCATGGACGACGCGCCCATGCTGCTGACCGAGAAGGGCAAGCCCGACACCACGTCGCGGGGCGTCCTCCAGGCGCTCGCCGAGCACGCCCACAAGGACGGCAGCGGGGCCCGGCCGTCGGTCATGCGGTTGCAGTACCGCACCGGGTATGACCGGCGGACCGTGCAGCGGGCGCTTCGCCGGCTGGAGGACGCCGAGCTGATTGTCGCCGAGGGCGTCGTCCGGGGCTGCACCCTCTACCGGTTGATGCTGCAGAAGATCCGGCCGGAGTCGGATTGGGCGGCGTTGGAGGCGGAGGAGGAGCGGCTGCGGGAGGCTACGGCGGCCCGGGTTCGCAAGCACCGTGCAAAGCGTGTAACGCAGTCCGACGACGTTACGGTCACGCACTCAGACGACGTTACCGAGCCCGATGTAACGCACTCCGCGTCCGTACGTAACGACGTTGAACAGCGTTACGAGGCCGATGTAACGCACTCAGACGACGTACGTAACGCACTCAGTGCCGCCCGAACCAATAGGAACCACCCAACTACGGAACCGCCAGGGAACCACCACTACCCGGCGCCCGTACCCAACGTGCCCGCCGCTCGGGCCGCCGCCGAGGTGGAGGAAGACCGCCGGCCGGCATGGCTGGCCCAGCTCCAGGCAGCGCTCAGCGCCAACGGCATCGACGTCCCGTGGAAGTTCCAGGGCGACGACCAACTGCTCCTGCAGAACGACGTTCAACGGCTCGGCATCCCGATCATGGTCCGCTTCGCCGTCCAGGCCGCCCAAGGCGCCCAGCGCGGCCCGTTCTCCAGTCGCTTCTTCTACCCCGGCTGGCGGGCCATCCCCACCCCCGTAGACCCCAACGTCGTCCCCCTGCAGCCCAAGAGCAGGCAGCAGCAAGAGACCGACGACCAGTTCGACCGGGCCATGGCCCGAGCACAGAACCGCATGCAGGAGTCCTCATGAACCCCGCCGAGACCGTGATCCTCGCCCGCTACGTCCGGGCCCTGTGCCCCCAGCAGCGCTTCGACGAGTACACCCCGGACGCCTGGTACGACCTCCTCCGCGACTACGAGCTGCAGGACTGCAAGGACGCCGCAGTCGAGATCGCCCGCCGTCAGCCATGGATCGCCCCGGCCGAGATCATCGCCGAGGTCAAGCGAGCCAGGACCGGCCGGCTCGACTACTTCCAGTACGAGCCCACCCCGGGCGAGACCGGCGCCCAGTTCACCCACAACCTGCGCGCCCAGATCGCCGACGTCATAGACGGTCACCGGCCGCCCGCGCTGCCGTACGTCGGCTCGCCCCGCCCGGTCCTCGAACTGACTGCCGGCGTCGGCCACGACGTGCCGGAGACGTGGGAGACGTCGACGACCAGGGTCCGGAGCGCCCTCGACATCAGCTGCCCGAACCCGGCCTGCCAGGCGGCCGCCCACAAGCCGTGCAAGACCCCGTCCGGGAAGCGCCTGGCTGGCTACCACGGGTCCCGCACCGACGCCGCCAAGGCAGCCGCGTGATGGGTGCCCCGATGCCCCCCGGCCTCCGCCGACGCGAGACCCCGCCCGAGTGGTCCATTCCCTGCCCCGTCCCCACCTGCCGAGCCAAACCCGGCAGCCCCTGCCACACCCCCACCGGCCGCCGACTCGCCGCCGACAGCCACCCCAGCCGCGCCGACGCCTGGCTCGTCCAGACCACCCGACCCGCCGCCTAAGGAGACCACCCGATGAGCCAGCCCCAGGCCCTCGACCTCGACGCCATCCAGGCCAGCATCCCCACCCACTACCCCGCCCCCTGGACCGCCGAGCTCAACGACGACGGCAGCTGGAACGTCGTCTACCCCAGCGACAACCCTCTCGCCGGACACGTCGCCCACGTCCCCGACTACGGCGCCCACCTCGCCGAGTTCATCGCGGCCGCCCGGCAGAACGTGCCCGCCCTGGTCGCCCGGGTCCGACAGCTGGAGGCCGAACGCGCCCTCTACGCCGGCCACGAGCCCACCATCGCCGAGGAGAAGGCCGAGCTCAGCCGCCGCCTCGACGCCGTCGATGCAGTGGTCGCCCAGTGGAACGAGCACTGCATCGGTACGCAGACCCGCTTCCTCCTCGACGACGTTCGCGCCGCCGCCAACGGCGAGACCAAGACGCCGCCCACCACCTGACGGCCCCGTGCGCGGCCAGGACCGGACCACCAACGGCCGCGCACACCCCACCCGGCACCAGGGCGCCACCCGAACGCCCACAGGCCCCCAGAAGGGGCGCCACAGCCCGCGCCATATACCCCAGGGAGTATCGCCGTGACTCAGCTTCGAACCTTCTCCTTCGGGGGGGGCTGGCAGTCCATGGCCAGCCTCGTCCTCGCCGCCCAAGGTCTCATCGACTACCAGGTGTTCCTCTTCGCCAACGTCGGCGACGACTCCGAACACCCCGGCACCCTCCGCTACCTGGAGGAGTACGCCAAGCCGTTCGCCGCCGACCACGGCATCGAACTGACCGTCCTCGACCGCATCCGCCGCGACGGATCCACCGAGACCCTGTGGGGACGGCTCACGAGGGAAGGATCCCGGTCCCTGCCGATCCCGATCCGCATGAGCAACGGCGCCCCCGGCACCCGCTCCTGCACCGCCGACTTCAAGATCAAGGTCATCGGCAAGGAACTCAAGCGTCGCGGCGCCACCGAAGACAACCCCGCCACGGTCGGGATCGGCATCAGCGTCGACGAGATCCACCGCGCCAACAACCGCCGCCACGAGCCGCACGAGCGCATCGAGTACCCGCTGCTCGACCTCGGCATCCGCCGCTCCGACATCCCGCGCATCATCCGTGGCGCCGGCCTCCCGGTGCCGCCCAAGAGCAGCTGCTTCTTCTGCCCGTTCCACCGGCCCGAGACGTGGCACGAGATGCGCCGCACCGAGCCCGAGCTCTTCGAGAAGGCCTGCCAGCTCGAAGACCTCCTGAACCAGCGGCGGGATGGGCTGGGCAAGGACCACGTCTGGCTGACGGCCTACAACCAGCCGCTCCGCGAGGCCATCCCGGACGGCGTCGACCCGCTGCCGCTCGTGTTCGACGAGGCCGAAGGGGCCTGCACCTCCGGCTACTGCATGACCTGACCACCCCGGCGGCCGGCACCCACCGGCCGCCACACGCACCCACCACGGAGACCCGATGCCCAAGCGCACCGCCCGCCAGGAGATCGAGCGCGCGTTCCACGTCAGCTTCAAGCTCCCCGAGCAGGCCGCCGAACTCCTCGACGCTTACCGAGCCGAGGTGCTCACCGAAGCCGCCGAGATGCTCCGACAGGCCATCGCCTCCCCGAACCAGACGGACGGCCTGGACGCCGCCGCCGACCTCCTCCTCGCCGCCCGCGACACGACCAGCTGAGGACCCGCCACCATGCGCCTGCTCGACATCTGCTGCAAGGCCGGAGGAGCCTCCGCTGGCTACGCGGCCGCCGGGTTCACCGTCACCGGCATCGACCGCGAACCCCAGCCCCACTACCCCTACGAGTTCATCCAGGCCGACCTCCGCGACCTCGACCCCGGGTGGATCCGGGACAACTTCAACGCCGTGACCGCGTCCCCGCCCTGCTGGGCTCACTCCGACCTCGCGCACCGGACCGGCAAGACGTACGAGGACTTCATTCCCGAGACCCGCCGCTGACCCGCCCCGGCCTGCCGTCACCCGGCGGCGGGCCCCATCCCCCAGGAGCGTCACATGACCACCAAGCCCCGCATCTTCACCCTCCAGCGCGACCACGACGTCACCGGCATCTCAGGCACCGGCTCCGTCGCGCACGGCGTCCAGTGGCCCGACGGCACCGTCACCATCCGCTGGACCGGCAACCGGCCCTCCACCGTCCAGTGGGCCAGCATCGACGACGCCATCGCCATCCACGGCCACGGCGGCCACACCCGCGTCGAATGGGCACCCACGCCCGTGCAGCCCGTCCCCCCGATCGCCACCCTGCTGGAACTGGTGAACGACCTCCGCGAGATCGACCCCGACCCGTGCAGGTACGACCAACACGGCCACTGCGAAGAGCACGCGTGGTTCGAGACGGAGCGGCGCTGCCCGGAAGCCCGAGCAGCCGAGCTGTTCGCGGGCAACGCCGCACCCGGACCCACCACGTGACCGTCTCCCCCTGGCTGGTCCTGGCCGGCGCCCTCCTCGGCGCCGGCCTCGGGGCAGCGCTCCTCGGACACCTCGACACCCGACAGCACCGCGACGAGGACGAACAGGCAGCCATCGACGACCAGTTCGCCCAGATCATCACCACCCTGGAGCGCCAGAGATGACCATCCACGCCCGTCCCGGAACGCCCCTCACCGCCGCCGAGATCGAAGCCCTCCACTACGCGGCCCACGGCTACACCAGCGAGCAAACCGCACGCCGCCTCGGCCTCAGCCGCAAGGCCATCCTCGACCGCACCGCCGCCGCTCGCCGCAAGCTCAGCGCCCGCAGCACCACCCACGCCGTCGTCCTCGCCCACCAGACCGGCCAACTCGACTTCACCGCGCCTAGGAGAGCCGCATGACCAGCTACTACACCCTGGACCTCATCAAGCAGCGCGACCGCGCGTTCGCCGACCGGCGCGCCGCCGAGGACGAGTTGGGCAAGCTCCGCCGCCGCGTCGCCGAGCTGTCCGAGCAGATCCTGGCCGTCAAAGACCAGCCCGACGGTGCCTACCGCGAACGCGCCCACCTCACCGCCTGGCTCGCCACCACCTACCCCGCCGTCATCACCCCCGCCACCGACATCGACGAGGACGGCTGGCAAATCCTGTACATCACCGCCGACAGCCGACAGCTCTCCTGGCACATCCACCCCCGCGACGCCGACCTCTACGCCCACGTCGAACACGTGCCCGCCAACGACCCGCGCGCCCAGTGGGACGGCCACACCACCGAGCAGAAGTACAGGATCATCCGCAGCCTGTCGCTGTTCCCGCGCGACGGCGGCTGGAACACCCACCGCCGCTGGCAGTCCACGATCGTTGAGGCCCGCCGACAGGCCGTCCGCGCCGACCGGGCCGAGACGCAAGCCAGCATCTCCGCCTCGCGCGTGGTCGACTGGCACCAGGCCCACCGCCGCCAGGTCAGCGAGACCCTGGAGGCCACCGAACGCGCCGAGCAGGCCGAGGCCCGCATCGCCGCCGTCCGAGCCGCCCTCGCGGACGTACGAGCCACCCGCGGCCTCCTCGGAGCAGTCGTCGCCGACCAGATCGAGGCCGCCATCGACGAGGCCGCCACCAGCACGGCGGCCGAGGTCCGGCCGTGACCTGCCCCGACGACGAGTGGGACGGCTGGGAGACCGAGGCCCTGCTCGACCTCGACCCCGACGACTGGGAACCCCTCCCGCCGCCCCGCCCCATCCGCAACGTCATCCGCGACCTCGCCGACTACCAGCCCAGGAGAGCCGCATGACCGGCTTCTATCAGCAGACGACGGACTACAACCAGTTCCACATCGTCGGCGGCACGTTCACCGGATTCCGGCTGGAGTGCTGGGCGTGCGACACCGTCTTGCCGTGGGAGGAGGAACACGGCTGCCTGGAACTGGGCGAGATGGTGCGCATCGCGGACGCGCACTGGCCGGTACACGCGGGTAGCCCCATACCGCCGCTACCGAGCGCCCCGGACGTGAAGTACACGGGCCTCGTGACGTTCCCGCCGAAGCCCGAAGAGCTGGAGTTCAGCTACTCGATCGACCCAGTCGTTCACGACCAGATCCTGCGGCCGTCAGGTCCCCAATTCACCGGCTGCCTCGCCTACCTCGCCGATTACCAGCCCACCCGCTGACCACTGCCCAGAACAGCGCAGGAGACGCACATGCTCGACTTCCCTGCCGGCGCCCGCCTCGCCCGCGAGCTCGCCGAGATTCCCCAGCTCGCGATCTACGCCCAACTCTCCGCCCAGCCCGGCGCCGGCCAGCAGGGAGCCCGCGTCTCCGGCGCCACCCGCACCCCGCCAGCGCCCCTCCGCATCCACATCGCCAGCTACCTCGGCCCCGCATCGCCCGGCGACGTCCACGACCCCTACGGCGACCAGGACGGCATCACCCCCCTCGTCGGCACCCTCGCCTCCTGGGCCCGCATTCACATCGAGGAGAGCAACCTCGGCGCCCCGCGCTCCGCCAGCATCGGAGCCCTCACCGCCTACCTCAGCCGCCGCGACGTCCTCGCGTGGTCCATCCAGCAGATGTGGGCCGGCGAGTACGCCAGCGAGATCCACGACGCCTGGCGGGTCCTCGACGGCCTCGCAGCCACCCGCCCTCGGCGACGCGCCCTGCAGCTGCCCTGCCCGCGGTGCGGACTGCTGTCGCTGTCCCAGGTTGACGGCGAGGACGCCGAATGCGGCAACGAGTCCTGCCGCGCCGTCCTGCGTCCCGACGACGTCGCCCGCCGCGTCGAGCAGTACCTCGCCATACACAGCGCAGCGTGACGCTCAGGACGCCCCAGGACGCTCCCAACTGGCGTGCGTCCTGGGGCAGTCCGGCAGCGTTGGAGTCGTGACAGACCATCATGAACCCTGCTAAAGTACCTCGTACGCGACAAAAAAGCGGCCCCCGTCGGTGTTGGTAGCACCGGCCGAGGGCCTGACCATCGAGAGACTGGACATCTCGCAATGGCTATCCGCGATCGTATCGCGGGCCTCCGTGCGCGCCGCAACACCCCGCGCACGTCGAGCCCCTGGTGGGTCAACGCCACCACCACCGCAGGACGCCCCGTCGTCCTCGCGTCCGCGCTCATCATGAGCGCCCCCGCCGAATATCACCTCGCCCAAGGCGCCGGATTCGGCGACCCCTACGCATTCGGCATGCCGCTCGTCCTCAGCTCGTACGCCGGCATCGCCGCCGTCGTCGCAGCGAACCGCCCCAAGGGAGCCCGAGGCCGCGGCTCCGCCATCGTCGGCGCCGGCGCTGCCCTCGCCCTCGCCATGGGCGCACAGATCATCGGCCACCTCGTCACCACCGGCTACATGAGCGGCCACTCCGCGTTGCTCGTCTCCGCCGTCTCCGCCGTCCCTCCGCTCGTCGTCGGCCACCTCCTCCACCTCGCCGCCACCCGCGAGGGCGCAACCGAGGACGCCATCGACAACGCCCAGGACGCGCAGGACGACGTCTACCTCGAGGAGACACCCGAGCCGTCCCCCGCGCCGCAGCCCATCCGGCAGCCCGTCATCCCCGCTGCCGCCCGCATGCTCCCCACCCTCACGCCGTGCGGACTCCCCGCACCCGCCGAGGACGCCCAGGACGAGTGGCGGGACGAGCAGGACGCCGACGGGCAGCCACGTCTCATCAGCGCCGCCGAGGTCGCCCGCATCGTGGGAGTCGAGCCCTCCACCGTCCGCAACTGGGTCTCCCGGGGACTGCTCGACGTCGCCCGCAAGGACGCCCGCGGACGCAACTGGTTCGACCCGGCGTCCATCCCCTCGCTGAACAACTAGCGAACCCCATGCCAGCCGCCCTGCTGTGGGCGGTCCCCGCCGCGCTGGCCTACGCCGGCCTCTACGTCGCCGCGGGAGACGACGCCCGCCTCACCCTGCGCCGAACCGGCGCCTGCGCCCTCATCGGTGCCACCTTTTTCGCACTCCTCGCCTGGAGATGACCATGGGCCTCTGGTCCAAGCTCACCGGCGGCCAGACCGCCGACACCACCCCGACCGGCCGCACCACCCGCGAACGCAAGCGCCGCAACCGGGAGATTCGCGACATCGACGCCGGCACCGCCAAGTGGGAACGCGCCGGCGGCCGCGGCCCCCGCGAGGGCCGCTGACATGCCGCCCTACGCCCTCGGGCCGCAGATGTGGCCCCTCGCCCTCCTGCTCCTCCTGATGCTCACCCCCAAGCGCATCAAGCAGATCGCTGGCGCCTGGCTCCGCTGGCTCGGCCTCGCCATCGCCGTCCTGCTCCTCATCCCATATCTGTTCAGCTGATCACTGGCTAACCCTGAAGGGAGCCCGCCCCGATGACCACTCTGACGTTGCGCCACTACGGAGCCGCCACGCCCGTTCCGCTCGGCCCCTACCTGGTGACCCTCACTACCGACGTCGGCTGGCAGGAGGGCGACATCATCGTCACCGAGCCGCGCACTCTCGGCACCCTCGCCGCCGAACTCACCGCCAAGTTGAGCCTGCCCGGAACGCTCGTCGACCTGGTGATCACCCAGCGCTAGCAGCTACCGGCCCCGACACCGCCTCGACCGAAGGATCACCATGGACCACATCACCCTCGCCATCGACACCGCCGCCCAGTACCAGATCGCCGCCCCCGAACAGGCCAACGCCGCCGGCGTCAACGGCGCCCAGGGCGGCGCCTTCATCATCGGCATCATCATCGCCGCCATCCTCATCACCAAGTGGCGATCCAAGGCGGGCGGACTCAGCGACGAGACCAAGAAGGCCGTCATCGCCGCCGTCGTCATGACCGTGTGCCTCTACGGCGGGAGCGGCATCGTCGGCTCCCTCCTCGGGCAGGTCAAGAGCACCGCGGACCAGACCGGCGCCACCATTCAGCAGACCAGCGTCGGCCGGTGACCACCATTCAGCGCCGGGCCGCCCACCGGATCTCTGCCGGATCCGCCGAGGTGGCCCGGCGCCTGGGCCGACAGGCGGCCGGCGCCAGCGTCTGGGTCAAGGTCGTTGGGGGAGTCTTCCTCTGGAAGGGCGTCCCGGTCATGCTCGACGCCGCCCACCACCAGCCCCTCCTCCCCGCAGGTGCCGCAGTCGCATGGAGCTGGGCCGCCTGGCGAGCCGGACAGCCAGACCTTCTTCCCGACTCCGGGAAAAAGGCAGCTCAGGAGCCGGATGACGGGGCAGCTACCGAAGCGACCGAGGACCCCGACGAGGACGACGAGCAGACCGAGTTCCTCCACCTGCTCCACCACCTGATGCCCGGCACCACCACCGGCAAGGACGACCGCATCCACCTCGCCCAGATCGCCCAGGAGTGGACCGGCAACCCCGCCGACACCGCCCCCGTTCGGGCCCTCCTCGCCGAGCTCAACATCCCCACCACCGCCTGCCGCGTCCCCGACCGGGGCTCCAGCACCGGCATCTACCTCCGCGACGTACCCCCACTCCCCGACCCTGATCGGCAGCCCCTCTCGGGCGTTGTTGCCGGGTCTGACCAGCAACAACAACAGCAACAACGCTCCGAGGCCGCCGCCCGAGAGGGGTTCTGGATCAAGGCCCACCCGGACCACCCGAACCGATCGATCATCGAATGGGAGAACGCATCATGACCGATCAGCACCTCGCCGCCGCCATCGCGGCGGACGACGCCGCCGAGGACGCCGGCATGCACGGCGACGACCGCCACACCTGCCACGCCCACCAGTGCTGGGCCGAGGACTGCGCCGACGACCCGATGCACACCAACCCCAGCGCACTCAGCTAACCCAGCCACCACGCCGCCCGCTTACCCGAGGAGAACGCCATGATCACCAACGACCCGGCCAACAACGCCTTCTACGAGGAGCGCTTCATCGCCATTCGCGACGCTGCCAAGGCCGGCGACATCAACGCGGCGGCCGGGCTCACCGTCACCGCCGTCAACGAGAGCGAGTTCAGCGGCCCGGACGCCGCCGACAGCACCTACCGGGCGCTGAACGCCGCCGCCGAGCGAATCCGCAACCGCTGACCACGCCCCGAGGCGACCGCCTAAGCCGCCAAGCACGCCGGCCGCCCCGGGCCTCCACCACCCAACACAGAGCAGAGGAGACGCCCATCATGGCCTACGCCAACGGCACCGAACAGCAGCCCGAACCGATCGTCGTCGAACGCGGCAGCGGCATCAGCGTCGAGTGGCCCCAGCCCGCACCGCAGACCGAGCAGTAGCCGGCCGCTTGCACAAGATCAGACCTTGTGTCACGCTGCTGCCAGCGCCACAAGTGCGTCCACTTCACGAAGGGCCCGACTCCGGTCGGGCCCTTCGTCGTTCCCGCAGGAGGTGCGATGGACCTCCTCACCGGACCTGAAGTCGCCACCCTCTGTGGCATCGACCCGGCCACTGTCCGCCAGTGGCGACGCCGCGGTCACCTCGCGCCCGCAGGCCTCGACGAACGCGGACGCCCGCTCTACCGGCAGATCGACGCCGCCCGCGCCGAGGAGCGAACCCGCAGACGCGCCGGCCGAACCCTCGCCGCGGCGTGAGTTGGAGGTGACCATGCCTGACGGAACCCTCGGCCAGCGCGCCGCCGACCGCGTCGCGACCGCATTCGGGAGCTGGCGGTTCATCGCCTGGATGACCGCCTTCATCATGGCGTGGCTCATCTGGAACACCCTGCTGCCGGAGCCGCTGCAGTTCGACTCGTACCCGTTCATCTTCCTCACCCTGGTGCTGTCGCTCCAGGCCTCCTACGCGGCCCCGCTGATTCTTCTCGCTCAGAACCGCCAGGCCGACCGTGACCGCCAGCGTGCCGAGCTGGATCTCACGACCGATACCGAGACACTCGGTCTCGTCCGCAGCATCGCCGCCCACCTCGGCGTGGACGTGCCCACCGCTGGCTGACCTGGGGGGTCAACGTCAGGGGGAGGGGCAACGCAGGGGGTCAACGTCGACCAACCCCGGCGCCAGCCTTAGCCAGGATCGGCACGGAGGCAGACATGCGCAGACGCCAACGCCCTTGCCTCGACTGCGGCAAGCTCACCCGCAACCCCAGCCGATGCGATCAGCACCAGGCAGCGTGGCAGTCCAGGCAGAACCAGCTCCGTGGCAGCGCCACCCAGCGCGGCTACGACAGCCAGTGGCAGCGCGTAGCACGAGCAGCAGTAGCCCAGCACCGGGCCATCTATGGCGACTGGTGTCCCGGCTGGCAGGTGCCAGCACACCACAGCACCGACCTCACAGCAGACCACGTCGTACCCCTCGCGCGTGGCGGAGCGAGCACGAGCGAGAACACCCGAGTCCTGTGCCGCTCATGCAACAGCCGCAAGCGTGACCAGTGAGCAACCCGGCCCGGCTGTCACGGTGCGTGATGGTTGTCGCTGCGAGTCGCGGCTGACCGGGGGCGGTCAAATCTTCAGACCATGATCGTCTTCGGACCCGGCCCCCCAGCCCCCACACACAGCCGCGAAATTCGACCCCGGGGGGCCTCGACCCGGCCGAGGGGGTGTCGATCTTGCCCGCAGGACGACCCCCAACGCCCACGGAACGTAAGCGCCGAACTGGCAACCCCGGCAAGCGACCGCTGCCGGACGCCTCGAACGTCGTCGCGCTGCCGCCCGTCGAGGATCGGGCACCCGATCAGCTCGGTCCGGCCGGCCAGGCGGTGTGGACGCTGGTCGCCGACCAGTGCAAGTGGCTGGCCGAGACGGACCGGCCGACGCTGGTGATGCTGTGCGAGAAGTTCGACCGCCGCCAGGACTTCATGGCCCGGCTGGAGGCATCGGACCCGGTCCTGTTCACG
The DNA here is from genome assembly GCF_040609455.1 of Kitasatospora sp. NPDC004669. Lineage (NCBI taxonomy): Bacteria > Bacillati > Actinomycetota > Actinomycetes > Kitasatosporales > Streptomycetaceae > Kitasatospora > Kitasatospora sp. NPDC004669. Next base: position 176,258 of record NZ_JBEXKB010000011.1, on the reverse strand, counting down.
GAGAAGGGCTACGCGTACGCCAATCCGCTGGTCGGGATGCTATCGACGCTGGAGACGGAGATCGCCAAGCTCCTGTCCGCGCTGGGGCTGACGCCGACGGACCGCACGAGGCTGGGGGTGGCCGAGGTGAAGAAGGAGTCGGCGCTGGAGCAGATGCTGGCCCGGCGCCAGAAGCGCACCAGTGGCCAGGCGTAAGGCGGCGCCCCCGAGGTTCCTGAAGGTCCTGCCGCGGGGGCCACAGCTGTGGGATCCGTCGAAGTCGGCCTGGACCGAGGACAACACGGACGGCGTGTTCGCCTGCGAGCTGATCGAGTCGTACCTTCGGCTCACGAAGGGCCCGGCCCGCGGTGAACGGGTGCAGCTGCGGGCATGGCAGGCCGACACGATCTGCGACATCCTGCGCCTGGACGGCAAGGGGCGCCGACAGTACTGGACGTACCTGCTGCTGGTGCCACGCAAGAACTCGAAGTCCCTGCTGGGCGCGGGTCTTGCGATCGACGGCCTGTTCGACGAACCGGGCGCCGAGGTGTACTCATGCGCTGCGGACAAAGAGCAGGCGAAGATCATCTTCCGGGAGGTCCGGCAGGCCGTCGAGATGTCCCCCGAGCTGGACGGCAAACAGGGCGGCCTGCTCAAGGTCTACCGCGACGCCATCGAGTACCCGGCGACCGGATCCGTCTACCGGGCACTCAGCAGCGAGGCGTTCACCAAGGAGGGCCTGAACCCGAGCAGGACCCTGTTCGACGAGCTGCACGCCCAGCCGAACTGGGAGCTGTGGAACGTCATGAACCAGGGCTCGGACACCCGTCAGCAGCCCCTCCTCATCGCGATCTCCACCTTCGGCGTGCGCACGGACTCCTCCGGCGAGGACTCGGTGTGCTACTCGCAGTACCAGTACGCGAAGAAGCTGATGTCCGGTGAGGCAGAGGACCCGCGGTACGGGGCCCGGATCTGGGAGACCAACGACCGTGTCCGCGGCTTCGACTACACCGACCCGAAGGTCTGGGCAGCCGCCAACCCGGCGATGGGCGACTTCCTCGACGAGGAGAAGATGCTTGCCGCGCTCCGCAAGACTCCGGAGGCGGACTACAAAACGAAGCGCCTCAACATCTGGGTCTCCAACGCCAAGACGTGGCTGCCGGACGGTGTGTGGGAGACCTGCGCTCGCCCGGACATCGCCATCCCGGACGGCGCCGAGGTGTGCCTTGGCTTCGACGGCTCGTTCAACGGCGACAGCACCGCACTTGGCGTCGTGTGGGTGCCTGAACGGCTGGCGTTCGATCCGGACGACCCCGAGCACGCCGACCTGGACGACGCCGAGAAGCAGAAGCGCTTCGTCGAGCTGAACGCCGGCCTGCGGCTGCCGCACGTCGACGTGGTGCAGCTGTGGGAGCGGCCCCAGGACGCCCGTCCGGACTGGACTGTGCCAGTGCTGCAGGTCGAGGACGCCATCCGTGCCGCGTGCAAGAGGTGGCAGGTGCGGGAGATCGTGTGCGACCCGGCGCGCTGGGCCCGCACCTACCAGGTACTTGAGGACGAGGGCCTGCCGGTGGTGGATTACCCCCAGTCACCCGCCCGGATGGTGCCTGCCACGTCAAGGTTCTTCGAGAGCGTCATGAACCAGCGGCTCACGCACTCAGGTGACCCGCGGTTGGCCCGGCACATTGGCAACGCCGTGACGAAGCCGACCGCGCGCGGCTTGATGATCTTCAAGGACTCGAAGGGTTCGCCCCGGAAGATCGACCTGGCTGTCACCTCCATCATCGCGCTCGACCGCGCCTGCCAGACGCCCGAACCCGAGCCCGTACCCCAGTTCTTCAGCTGGGCCGACCTGTAGGAGGTGCCCGTGCGTCCTCGCCGACGTCTCATCTCCGACCTGGTCGACGTGGCCGGTCTCGCCTGTCTGGACGCGGCGGCGTGGTGGCTGCACCCGGTGGCGGGCCTGGCCGTCGCCGGTGCCGCACTGCTGCTGATCGGTTGGGTGATCGACCGGTGAGCCTTCTCCGTCGCGCGGCCGAGCGTCGCGTCATGCAGCAGTGGGGCGATTCGTCGATCCCTACGAACGGCTGGTCGATGGCGGGTCTTTCGGCAGCTGGCGTGCCGGTGTCCGACCAGTCGGCGATGCAGCTGTCAGCGGTGTGGGCATGCGTTCGCATCCTCTCGACGGCGGTGTCCGGGCTGCCGATGGTGGCGATGCGCCAGCGCGGCGCCGTCACCGAGCCGGTCCCGGATCAGCCGACCATCGTCGCCGACCCATTCGGGGGCGCCAACGACCTTCGCTACCTGTCCCGTCGGGCCGGATTCCAGCAGCTCGCGGTCAGTGTGGGCATGCGCGGCAACGGGTACGGGCTGATCTTGTCCAGGGACTATCTGTACCGGCCGAGCCGTGTCGCCGTCGTCCACCCGGACCGTGTGAAGGTCGACTGGGGCGACGACGGCGCCCGCACTTACCAGGTTGACCGGCAGCCGGTCCCGGCCTCCGACATGATCCACCTGATGGGCATGTGCCTGCCCGGCGAGCCGACCGCGATGTCCCCGATCGCCTACGCCCGGCACTGCATCGGACTCGGCCTCGCCGCCGAGCAGTTCGGCGGCCACTTCTTCTCTCAGGGGGCCCATCTGTCTGGCGTGATCACTGTCGAGGGCGACCTCGACAAGCAGCGTGCCCGCCAGATGAAGGAAGCGTTCGAGGCAAGCCACAGCGGCTTGTCCAACGCCCACGCGATCGGCGTGCTGTCCGGCGGCGCGAAGTGGCAGTCGATCAGCGTCACTCCCGACGACGCCCAGTTCCTCGGTACCCGCGCGGCGGCGACGTTGGACATCGCGATGCTCTACGGGATCCCGCCGCACATGCTCGGCCAGGTCGACCGCACGACGAGCTGGGGAAGCGGCATCGAGCAACAGGGTATCGGCTTCCTCGCCTACACCTTGGAGCCGTGGATCGGCATCTATGAGGACGCGTGGTCGGCGATGCTGCCGCGTGGCAGCACGGCCAAGATGGACACGACGGCCCTCCAGCGCACGGACACTGCCGGCCGGTACGCGGCCTACACGCAGGCCCGCACGAGTGGCGTCCTGACGATCAACGAGGCCCGCGCCAAGGAGAACCTGCCGCCGGTCAAGGGCGGTGACGACATTTTCGCGCCGCTCAACTCTGCCCACAGCGGCGCCACCGATGCCCCTGCCGAACCCATGCCCCCCGGAGAGTGAGCCATGGACCTGTCCGCACGGGCCGCACGGCCCACCACCGTCCAACGCCGCTCGACACCGTTCCAGGGCGTCGAGCTCCGCTCCAAGGCGTCCGGGACCGGCGGCGAGACGCTGACCTTCACCGGGTACGCGTCCGTCACCGAGCAGGGCTACGAGATGGAGGACTGGCTCGGCTCCTACACCGAGGTAGTCCGTTCCGGCGCGTTCAAGAAGACCCTCAGCGAGGGCGCCGACGTGCCGTTCCTCGTCAACCACGGCGGCCTCACGCTCGCGCGCACCAAGTCCGGCACGCTCCGCCTGGCGGAGGACGACACCGGCCTGCACACCGAGGCCGACCTCGACCCCGCCTCGCCGCATGTCCAGGCCCTGCGCTCCGCGATGGAGCGTGGCGACGTCGACGAGATGTCGTTCGGGTTCTGGGTCACCCGCCAGCAGTGGTCCCCTGACTACGACCAGCGGGACATCCTCGAGGTCAACCTCTCCAAGGGCGACGTCTCCGTGGTCAACTATGGCGCCAACCCGAACACGGCCGGAGCCCAGCTGAACGCCCGCGAGGTCGGCCAGCAGCTGGAGCGTCTGTCCGCCGACGACCGGCGCGCGCTGTACGAGCGCCTGGCCGCCGAGTTCACCCCCGTGCCCGAGGAGCCCGCAGCGCCGACCCTGCTCGGCCTCGACCAGGCCCGGCTCCGCCTGCTCTCCCTCTGACCAACCCCGCCTGTCGACCGCGCCGGAGCCGCGCCGGCGGCCACGCCGCACCCTGTGCACCTGGCCACCACCCGGACCACCACCCGAGCAGCAGGCACGCCACCACCACCTCACCGACCGAAGGAACATCCATGTCCCGTGAGTTCATCACGGCCCTCCAGGAACGGCGTGCCGCGCTCAAGACCGAGCTCGGCGAGATCCTGAAGGCCCCGACCGCCGAGACCCGCAATCTGAACGACGACGAGCGCTCCCGCTTCGACGCGACGGAGGCGGAGGTCCGCCAGATCGACGCGCGGATTGCGGAGCTGGACGAGCAGATCCAGCGCGACGAGCAGGCCGCCGCCACCGCCAAGCGGTACGCGCCCACCGCAAGCGTCACGGTCACCTCCGAGCCGAAGACCTACCAGCGCGGCGGCGGCCACTCCTACTTCCTGGACCTGATGAGGGCCCAGATCGGTCAGGGTGACGGCGACGGCGGCGTGAACGCGGCCCGCGAGCGTCTCGCCCGGCACCGGTCGGAGCTCGACGTCGAAATGCCCAAGCGGGAGCGTCAGCGCTCCGCGCGCGCCGAGCAGGAGCTGCGCGGCGTTGACCAGGCGTCCACGTTCGAGCGCCGCGTCAACCCCAACCGCACCGACGGGCAGGGCGGCTACTTCGTGCCGCCGCTGTGGCTGATCGACGAGTACATCGACCTGCCGCGCTTCGGCCGCACCATCGCCAACAGCGTCCGCAACATGACGCTCCCGGCCGGCACCGACTCCATCAACGTGCCGAAGGTCGCGACGGGCACTCTGACCGGTGTGCAGACCGCCGATGCCGCGGCGGTGACGTCCCAGGACCTGACGGACACGTTCGTCAGCGCGCCCGTGCGCACGATCGCCGGCCAGCAGGACATCGCGATCCAGCTCCTCGACCAGAGCCCGGCGTCGTTCGACGAGATCGTGTTCCACGACCTCCACGCCGACTACAACCAGAAGCTGGACACCCAGGTCATCAGCGGGTCCGGCGTGTCCGGACAGCTCAAGGGCATCCTGAACGTGAGCGGCATCAACGCGGTGACGTACACCGACGCGTCGCCGACGCTCGGCAAGCTCTATGGCCCGCTGATGCAGGCCATCTCCCAGTCGGCCCGCAACCGCAAGATGATGCCGACCGCGGTGTTCCTCACCCCGGCGCGCTGGTTCTGGATGGCGTCCCAGCTCGACGCCCAGAACCGCCCGCTCATCCTGCCGGACACCTCCGCGCCGTGGAACCCGCTCGCCCTGCAGACCGGCGGCGACACGGTTGAGGGCCCGGTGGGCAGGATCCTGAACTTCCCGCTGCTGGCGGACGGCAACATCCCGGCGAACCTCGGCGCGGGCACCAACGAGGAGCGGATCATCGTCTCCCGCACCTCCGACATGTACCTGTGGGAGGGCGCCATGCGCACGCGGGTCCTGCCCGAGATCCTCTCCGGCACGCTCCAGGTGCGGCTCCAGATCTACAACTACGCGGCGTTCATGCCGGATCGGCGTCCCGAGCAGATCTCCGTCATCTCCAACACCGGCCTCATCGCGCCGGTCGGTTTCTGATCCGACCCCTGACCGGCCCGCCACCCAATCCCCCAGGGTGGCGGGCCCTCCCCACGGAGGACACCCCATGCACGATCGGATCGCTGAACTGCGAGGCCTGCGAGCCGAGCACACCCAGCACACCCAGAGCCGCGACGGAGAGCGCGCCGGCCAGGTCGAGGCGGCCATCGCCCGTGTCGTCGCCGCGGTCGACGCGGACATCGAGCGCCTGGAGAACGAGGCCGCCGACCTCGCCGACCGCGGCCAGCACTTCCCGGCTGCCGACCGGGCCGAGCTCGCGCGGATCCTGCGCGCGGGCCTGGCCGAACTGGCGCTCCCCATGCCCGCGAAGCGCGGCGCCGAGCAGACCGCCGCGGCTGCCCCGGCGCCCGAGACGGCGAGAGGCGGCGAGTAACGATGCCCCTGGTCAACGGCCGCTACGGGCCCAAGAACCCGAGTTGGTTGCTCGCCGGGCAGCCAGCCGGCCTCAACCGCGAGAACATCCCGCGCCCGCTCGTCCTCAACGACAGCGCCATCATGACGAGCGGCATCATGCTGGCCACCGCTTTGCCGCTGTACGCCGGCGACACCGTCACCAGCCTCACGTTCGCCTCCGGCGCCACTGCGGCCGGCACCCCCACGAACTGGTGGGTCGCCCTCTACGACACCGCTGCGACGCCCAACCTGCTCGGGCAGAGCGCCGACCAGCTCACCGCGGCATGGGCGGCGACGACCTCGAAGACGCTGCCACTCTCGAGCCCAGTGCAGATCACGCAGACCGGCATCTACTACGCGGCACTCATGGTCAAGGCCACCACCCCGCCCAGCCTGGTCGGTCTGGCCACCCTGACCGGCGCCGTCACCGGCATGGTCACCGGCGACAAGACCCTGACCACCGTCAGCGGGTCCGGCCTGACCGGCACCGCGCCGGCCACGATCGCCACCCCGTCCGCGAGCGCGTTCGTGCCGCGCGTGGTCGCCACGTAGCGAGGAGGTCCGGTGAGCATCGTCGACCTCGCCTCGGTCAAGCTGCACCTGAACATCCCCAGCACCGACACCCGGCAGGACACCGAGCTCGCCCGGTTCATCTCCACCGCCGACGACCAGGCCCGGTACGTTTGCGGGCCAATCACGGCGGAGCTGCACACCGAGTGGCACGACGGCGGCCGGCCGGTGATCTCCCTCGACTGGCAGCCCGTCTCCTCGGTGACGAGCGTGACCGAGTACGTCGCCTCGTCGACGTGGAACTTGACCGAGCAGCCACTCGGCGGCGGGGGGATGGACTCGTACGGCTACACCACGGATCTCGACCGGGGGACGATCACCCGGCGGGCAGTCGGCATGGACGTGCCGTTCCCTGCTGGGCGCAAGAACGTCAAGGTCGTTTATACGGCGGGCACGGGCGCTGTGCCGCCGACCGTGTTCCTCGGCGCCCTCGAACTCGTCCGACATCTCTGGCAGATGACCCAGCAAGCGGGGCGCCCGCGGTTCGGCTCCGCGGGTGGCCTCGATGCCGACGGCGCCCTCGTGCCGATGGGATTCGCGCTCCCGGCGCGGGTGCTGGAGTTGTGGGCGCCGTTCCGCCGGCCGCCGGGGGTGGCCTGATGGCCATCCCCTCCAGCTCCGTCCCAGCCGCCCGGCTGTGGCTGTTCAACTCCCTCAAGGCCGCGCTCACTCCCGACCCGGGCGTCGCCTCGGGCCAGGGCTCGTACGGCGACGCGAACGCGTCGCTGCTGGTGTGCCTGGACGCTCCGGGCACCTACCAGCCCGAGGATATTGTCGCCGTTGGCAAGGTCGACCGGACCATCAGCATCTCCTCCATGGTCGGCAGTGGTGGCGCTGGCTGGCTCCAGGAGCACTACACCATCGAGATCACCGTCGAGTGTGCCCGCGCCACCGACGACAGTCAGTCCGCGTTCGAGCGCGCCGCTGCCCTGATCGACCAGACCACCGCTGTCGTCCGCACCGACCCCACCCTCGGCGGCATCGTCCTGTGGTCCCGGCCGACGCGTTCCGACCTGGAGACCGTTTGGGCGGACGACCACTCCCACTGGGTCGCCACTGGCACCCTCACCGTCGAGTGCAACCAACGCATCTAGGAGGCTCCCTTGCCCCGTCTCACGTATCAGGGCGAGGAGGGCCGCTACTACCCCTCCCTCGCCCTGACCCCTAACCCCGGCACCACGTACGACCTCGACGCCGATCCCTGCGACGGCCGGTGGACGCCGGCCACCGACGCCGGAGCGTGGACGATGCAGCCCGGGTTCGAGCCCGGCGTCGCCGCACCCGTCGAGGCCGAGCCCCACGACACCACCGGAGGTGAGTGATGCCCCAGCCCACCGCCCGCTCATTCCTCGGCATCGCCAAGGAGGCGACGTTCGGCACGCCGGTGGCCGCGACCGCCTTCCTTGCGGTGCGCGATCTGAAGCCCAAGGAGAAGCTGAGCCTCCTCCCGGACAAGGGCTACCGGGGCTCCATGGTCGAGATCTACGACGAGATCTCCGGCCCGATCTGGGCCGAGTACGAGTTCGGCGGCGACGTCTTCCCTGACACTCTCGGCTGGGTGGCGACCGGCGTCCTCGGCGACCTCGCCACCACCGGTGCGAGCGCCCCGTTCACGCACACGGCGGCCGTCCTCAACGCCGGCACCGCCCAGCCGCCGTCCTACACGCTCTCCGACTACTACGCGATCAGCACTAGGCAGTTCGCCGGCACCAAGTTCTCCGAGCTGGGCCTGAAGTTCAACGGGGATGGGCTGTTGGAGTACTCGGCCAAGGCGGTGACGCTCGCGTCCGCGACGACCTCCGCGCCGACGCCGTCCTACACCGCGGTCACGCCGATCGCCGCGTGGCAGGGCGCTGTCACCATCGGCGGCACGACGGTCACGACCCTGATCGACGGCGAGTGCACCATCAAGCGGCCCGTGACGCCGATCCACACCGCCGACGGCACTCAGGCCCCGGCCGCCCTGTGGTCCGGCCCGGTCAGCGTCAGCGGCAAAATGACGCTGATCATGGAGGACGACTCCCAGCTGACCAACTACCTGACGAACGCGAAGCCGTCGCTCGACTTCAACTTTGCCCAGGGGAGTGGCGCTTCGGCGGTACAGGTCAAGCTCCACATGTCCAAGGTCGCCTACTCCAGCGCCGAGATCAGCCGCGGCAAGGACTACATCGAGCTGTCCGTCAACTACGAGGCGCTCGCCAACACCTCGGACGTCGGAACCTCCGGCGGCTACAGCCCCATCAAGGTCACCCTCCAGAACGCCATCACCTCCGGGACGTACAAATGACGATCGACATCACCACCGCCAGTCGTATCCCGCTCCCCGGGGGCGCCTGGGCCGACCTGCGGCCTGTACAGGACATCACCGAGCGGCACCGGCGTCCGATCCGCAAGCTGTCCACCGGTCTGCTCGGGCACGCGGACTTCGCGGCCGCCGTCGCCGAGATGCAGGCCTCGGGCAAGGACCCGTCCTCGCTGTCTCCGGATGAGCAGCTGCGCGTCGCAGCTGGCATGGGCAGCGCGTTCGACGACCTGGAAGCCATCCAGGACCTCCTCGTCGTCGCCGCCGTGCGCGGCTGGTCGTTCGACGCGATCCCGGTGTCGGTGGACAGCCTCCTCGACCTGCCGGGCCCCGCACTGGACGCCCTGCGCGCCGCCGTCGCCCCCTACCAAGGCGCCCTCAACCCGAACCTCCGCGAGCCGAGCCCGGACCCGCAGTCCCCTACCGAGCCCTCCAGCGCCTGAAGAACGCCCTGGAGGGGATGGCGGTCGACCCGGCCCGGATCCCGGCCGAGGAGTACCGCATCTGGCGGCTGTGCACCCTGCTGCACTGCACGCCGTCGCAGCTCGACGACGAGGCGGCGCTCACCCTCGACTGGCTCATTGCCGTCGACGACACCGTCGCCAAGGCGAGGGCCACCCTGGAGAGGAGGGCGGCCGATGCCCGGTGAGATGCGCGCCGTCGTTCGCGGCGTGAAGGAGGCCGAGGCGGCGCTGGTGAAGATGGACGCGAACATCGACGTCGCCACCCTCAAAGCACTGAAGGCCTGCCAGGGGCTTGCGAGGAAGTCCATCAAGGGGCAGCTGCGCGGTCGGCCGCGTTGGGACCACCGCGGCAAGTCCAGCCGGACCGGCGACACCGTGCGGCTCAACCTGAACCCGCACGTCGTCGCGAAGTCGGGCGGCCCCGGTCGTCTGACCGGGGCCCTGTCCCGGTCGATCCGCTCCAACAAGAAGCCGATGCCGCTGCCCGGCGGAGGCTTCAACGGCGTCGTGTTCGCCGGCGGCCGAGGCGGACCCCAGAACCTCTACAAGGGCCAACTCGAGGGACAGTTCCCGTACTTCAAGCCAGGCGTGGACAAGGCCGAACCGAAGATGGCTGGCATCTGGGCTGCGGCATGGGGCCGAGCCACCGAGAAATTGTGACCCATCTGAACAACTGAAGCAGGAGGTGGCATGGATGGCCGGGCTGCCTCCCGTCTTTATCGAGTTCATCGGCTCCAGCAAGGGCGTCAAAACAGCCATCGCCGACACGAAGGCTGCCCTCGCCGAGGCCGACTCCGCCGGGGCGGGCGCGTTCGCCAAGACCGGCATGCTCGGCAAGGCCGCCCTCGCGGGCCTCGGCCTGGCGGCGTTCGAGGCCGGCAAGCACGCCATCGAGGCCGCCGGCGACTTCCAGGCGCAAATGACTCGCGTCCGCACTGGTGCGGGCGAGGCTGCCGAGAACATGCAGATGGTCTCGAACGGCGTGCTGGCCATGGCCGGCCAGGTCGGCCAGAGTACCGAGCACCTCACTGCCGGCCTCTACCAGATCGAGTCTGCGGGCTACCACGGCTCCGCCGCCCTCGAGGTTCTGCGCAACAGCGCGATGGGCGCGAAGGTCGGCGCCGCTGAACTCGGCACTGTTGCCGATGCGGTGACGACCGCGATGAACGCCTACAAGATGAGCGCGGACCAGTCGGCCCAGGCTACGAATGCGCTCATCGCGACCGAGTCCGAGGGCAAGACCAACATGGAGGCCCTCGCCGGGTCCATGTCGAAGATCCTTCCGACGGCTGCCGCCGCGCACGTCGGCCTCAACGAAGTCCTGGGCGCGATGGCCACCATGACCGCGCAGGGCACCAGCGCCGACGTGGCCGCCACCTACCTGCGCCAGACCATCGGCAACCTCTCCAACCCCTCGGGCAAGGCAGCCCAGGAGATGAAGTCCTTGGGCCTCTCCTCGGTCGAAGTCTCGCAGAACCTCGGCAAAAACGGCCTGGCCAGCACGCTGGAGATGCTGACCGACGCCATCCAGTCGAAGATGGGCCCGGCCGGGACGGTGCTGATCGAGCACCTGCGGGCGGCAGCGAAGGACACCAACGCCTACCAGAAGGTTCTGGCCGGGCTGAAGCCCGACCAGCAGACCTACATCGGCGCGCTGGCGGACGCGGTCGGCGGCACCAAGTCGATGATGGCCGCGCTCGAGCTGACCGGCCCGCACATGCAGGACTTCAAGAACAATACGGCGGGCATCAACGAGCACGTCAAGGCCGGTGGGAAGTCGATCGAGGGCTGGGCGGACGTCCAGCAAAACTTCAACCAGAAGCTCGACTCCGCGAAGGCGAGCGCAGGTGCTCTGGCAATCCAGATCGGCCAGTACCTCATGCCCGTCGCCCAGAAGGTGGCCGGGGCCTTCGCGGACGGCGCCCGCTGGATCACCCAGCACGAATGGGCCGCCAAGGCCGCAGCGTTCACCATCGGCGGCGTCCTCGTCGTCGCCCTGGTCGCCCTCTCAGTAGCCCTGTGGAACGTGGCTGCGGCGGCGCTCGCCAACCCGGTGGTCTGGATCATCGTGGGGGTGCTCGCGCTCGTCGCAGCACTCGTCGTCCTCGCGATGCACTGGCGGGCCGTATGGGACTGGATCCGAGGCGCCGGCCACGAGGTAGCGGCAGTCGTCGTCGCCGCCTGGCACTGGCTCGGCGACGAGACCGATGCCGCCTGGCAGTGGGTCTCCACCCACGTCCAGGACGCATGGCACGCCATCGCCAACTTCTTCATCAGCGCCTGGCACACCGTCACGGACCCGATCGTCGCGGCCTGGAACTGGGTCGTCGGCATCACCACGACGATCTGGAACGGCATCCACGACTTCTTCGCGAAGTGGTGGCCGCTGTTGCTGGTGATCTTCTTCCCGGTCCTCGCGATCATCATCGCGATCTGGAACCACTTCCACGAGCAGATCACCGGCACGGTGATGACCGTCTGGCACGCGGTCAGCGACTTCCTCAGCGGCATCTGGAACGGAATCGTCTCCTTCGCCCAAGGCACGTGGGCGGAGGTCCAGACGTGGATCGTCCAGCCCTCGGGTGAGGCACGCGACTATCTCGTCGGCCTGTGGGACGAGGCCTCCGCGTGGCTGTCCGGTAAGTGGCACAGCATCGAGAACACGGCCAAGTCAGTCTGGCACTCGATCCATTCGGCGATCGTCAGCCCGGTCGAGGACGCCGCCGACGCGGTCGGCGGGGCCGTAGACCGGGTCGCCTCCACGGTCAAGAACGGCATCTCCTCGGCCTGGAACGCCGCCAAGGAGAAGGCCAAGGAGTTTGCCGACATCGGCATGGAGATCATCAACGGGATCATCAAGGGCATCTCAGACGGCTGGAACTGGCTCAAGAACAAGGTCAAGGATCTGGCCAACGACGCCCTCAACGCGGCGAAGTCGTTCCTCGGCATCTCCAGCCCGTCAAAAGCGTTTGCCGAGGGCGTCGGGCACTGGATCCCGCACGGTATCGCCGCCGGCATCCAGGCCAGCGCCGGAGTCGCCCTCGCCGCGGTCACCTCCCTGTCCGGGGCCGCAGTCGACGCGGGCGCCCTCACCGCCGCGCAGGTTCAGCCCGCGGTCTCCCTCCCGGGCGCCCCCGCCGGCAGCGGCCAGATCATTCAGCACATCACCAACGTCAACGTCGGGGGCAGTGTGCTGGCCGAACGCGACCTGCGCGACCTCGTCCGGCAGGAGAACTTGCGCGACGGCGCCCGCAACCTCGGCACCTACCAGCCCTACAACCGCTGACAGGAGGCGCCCCATGGCCACCCCGAACCCCAACTGGCCGTTGGTCGAGGAGGCGTGGGGCCCCTACTGGCAGCCCTACGGCGGCCTCATCTCCGCGAACCGCTGGTCGGAGATCACCAGCCGCGTACGCGGCACCGTCTCCCAGAACCGCGGCCGCCAGTACGAGCTGGACCAAGTGCGCGCCGGTGAGCTGCGGTTCAGCCTCGACGCTACCGACGGCGTATTCGACCCCTCGAACGCGGCGTCCCCTTTCGCGGGGCGCGTGCTGCCGATGATCCCCGTCCGGCGCCGAGCCCAGTGGCCGCCCACCATCAACCGGCTCAGCCAGGGGCAGGCGACCGGAGGCGACGTCGGCGGCTGGCCGCTGGGCAGCCTCGACTTCACCTCGACTCAGGTCGCCAGCGACACCGGGACCGGATCGGTCGCGACGGATGCCACCGCCTACCGGGGCGGCCGAGTCCTCCAGTTCCCCGTCCCCAGCACGGCCACCGCAGGCCAGCGCATCGTGCAGACATCCGAGCCGGCTGGCGAGGCCGGGGCCACCTACACGGTGCAGATGCGCGTCCGCAACGTCACGCCGGGCACCACAGTCCAGGTCAAGGCCCACGTGGGCTGGTACCTCACCCCGGCTGGAGCGGCCACCGCCTACGCGTACGGTGCAACCACCACCCTCACCGGCTCGGCCACCGCCGCATGGACGCAGATCACCTGCACCGCCACCCTCCCGGCCAACGCGCTCGCGATCAACGTCGGCGCCAGCGTGGCCGCGGCTCCCGCCGCCACCGTCACCGTGCAGGTCGACGAGTGGCAGCTGGAGAAGAACGCCAGCGCCTCAGCGTGGGTACAGCCCGGAACCTGGTATCCGCTGTACGGCGGGTTCATCGAGCGCTGGCCGCAGTCCTGGACCGACCCCAAGTACGCCCTGGTCAACCCCGTGGCGACAGACACTTTCGCGGCGTTCTCTCAGCTCACCCTCCAGGGCGCGTTCGGCCAGGAGGTCACCGCCCGCGGCCTACGCTTCATGTACACCCTCAGCGACCCCCAGGGCTCCACCGTCGCTGCGGACGCCACTGGCCAGTGCCCGCCCGCCATCGTCACCAACAGCGCCAGCGGGTCTGCGAGCCTGACATTCGGCACCCAGATCACCTCTGCCAGCGCAGGAGGGGCCTACACCGGCGCGCCGGGCACCGTGTGCACCATCACCGGCCAATATCCGGGCAGTGGCCTCCAGGGAGGGCTGACCTACCTGTCCCTGTCGCAGGGAAGCGTCACCGGCCCCGCCAACCCCGCCGAATGGATCCGCATGATTGCGTTCCGGTGGACCGGCGGCGCAATCTCCCCAGCCGCCAACATCTGGGTCTGCCAGGACGGGAACACCAACCCGTCGGCGAACAGCCACACCACCCTCTACCTGGACTCAAGCGGCCACCTGAATCTCACCGTCGCCTCTCCTACCACCAACGCCGGCACGTTCGCGGCCTACCCTGCCACCAACCTCGCGGACGGCAACTGGCATCTGGTGGTGTTCGGGTACTCGGCCAGCTCCAGCTACGTCGTCCTCTCCGTGGACGGCTCCCCCAACGCCTTCCCGGCCGCTCCCTCCACCGCCGCGCCCACGGGCCTCATCTCCGACGTCATCGGCGGCTACGTCGACCCCCGCCTGGGCAACACCGCCTACTACGCCTGGCAGGGAGACCTCTCCTACGCCACCGAGTTCCAGAGCTCCGTCGCCGCCAGCATTGACTCGCCAGCCCTCACCACGATGTACAACGCGTGGAAGAACGCACTCGCCGGGGAGTCCACCGACAGTCGCTACAACCGCGTCCTGTACTGGGCTGGCTACAACGGCGGCAAGTCCGTTCAGACCGGCCGTACCACTGCCATGGGACCCGCCGCCGCCGGTACCGTCCTCCAGCTGCTCCAGGACATCGTCACCACCGAGGGCGGCGCCCACTACGTCGACCGAGCCGGCAACGTTGTTTTCAAGTCCCGCGCCGACCGCTACAACGCCACCACTTCCGCCTACACCTTCGGCGACGGCCCCGGCGAACTGCCGTACGAGCCCGGTTTTGGCACGGACTTCGACCTCACCCGCGTCGCCAACATCGTCACCGCCGCCCAGCCCGGCGGCCAGCCCTTCACCGCCCGCGACAGCACCAGCATCAACCAGTACTTCCCCCATACCGCCACACGCACCATCAACTCCCAGAGCGCACTTGAAGTCCAGGACGCCGCGAACTACCTCCTCAGCAGGTACCGGCAGCCCGCGACGCGGGTCACCTCCCTCACCCTCAACCCCGCCGCCAACCCGGCGCTGTGGCCCGTGTGCCTCAGCCTGGAGCTCGGCATGAGGGTCACGGTCAACCGGCGCCGCGCCGACGGGTCACTGATCTCGTTGGCGTGCTTCGTCGAGAACATCCAGACCGACATGGCCAGGGACACCGCACGGTGGGTGCTGCAGCTCAGCCCGGTCGACACCACGCCGTACGGCCTGTTCGCCTCGTTCCACACCAGCCTGAACGGGTCCCCGGCCGCCGGCGTCACGAGCATCACCATCAACGCCGGCGCGGACAACACCAACCCCGCCGCCGCCCAGCTCGGCCAGGGGCAGCAGCTCGTTCTCGGCCTCGGCACGGCCAATCAGGAGACCGTGACCGTCCAGTCCGTCGGCACCACCACCGCCGGGTGGACCACCGCGGTCATCACCCTCACCGCCGCCACCGTCAGCGCCCACACCGCAGGCGACACCGTGTGCGAGCCACTCCCAGCTGGCGTCACCGATCCCACCACCTGGGACAACGTCGCCAAGTTCGATGCCGCCGCCTTCTCCTACTGACGAAAGGGGGCCCCGTGACAGGCCTCGCCGTCCCCACCCCCGCCAGCGTCGTCCCGGGCGGCTACGACACGGCCGCCCTCTGGAACGCCAACGTTTACAACGGCCTCCAATTCCTCCTCAACCCGCCGCTGTTCGAGGGCTACCAGTCGGCCGCCCAGTCCGTCGCCAACGGATCCGTGACCGCCATCGGGATCGATACCACCACGATCGACACGTACGGCGGCCACTCCAACACCACCAACAACTCCCGCTACACCTGCCAGACTGGCGCGGCCGGCTGGTACCAGGTCATCGCGTGCCTGGGATTCGCCGCCAACGCCAATGGCAGCCGTGCGCTGGAGCTCCACAAGAACGGCACCGTCATCAAGCTGGGCTACGACGGCAGCGACAACACTCGCATCGACATCGCGGGCGCCCTCCAAGCCACTGCGCTCATCCAACTCGCCGTCGGTGACTACGTCGAAGCATTCGCCTACCAGACCTCCGGCGGGTCCCTGGCCACCAACGCCGTCGCCACCGGTATGACCGTCATCTGGAAGCACGCATGACCACACCCACCCCTGCTGGCGCTCCCGGCTGCATCGCCGCCAGCTGCACCAACCCGGCCACCGTCCAGTGGAAGCGCCGCACCGACCCAGGCCACGTCGTCGCCGTCTTCAGCTGCGACAACCACGCCATCAGCCTCGACGCCGCCGCACACGTCCACGCCACCACCTGCGCCGCACCGGGCCCCACCGGCTGCACCTGCACCCCAGAACCCATCCAGCCCAGCACCCCCGCGCAGGCCACACCCCCGAACCTGCCGCCCGGCTGGGTGACCCCCGCGACCTCACCAACTGGAGCCGCCTGATGGGTATCTACGGCCAGGACTGGGCCAGCTACCAGGACTCTCAGCCCGACACCTCGGGTCTCTCGTTCGTCTTCACGAAGGTCACCGAGGGCACCGGCTACATCAACCCCCGCTGGGTCGCCCAACGCGACCACGCCAAGGCCAACGGGCTCGTGTGGGGCGGCTACCACTACCCGCACATGGCGAACTCGCCGCAGGCGGAAGCCGACTACTTCCTCTCCCAAGTCGCGTGGCAGCCCGGTGACCTGATCGTCCTGGACTGGGAGGGCTACGACCAGGCCAACCAGAACGTGAGCCGGGCCGACCAGGCCGCGTACAAGGAGGCGTGGCTCCGCTACGTGAAGCAGCGCATGCCGAACACCCCGGTCGGCATGTACTGCAACACCGACTACTGGCGGAACGTCGACAAGACCAGCTACGCGGGCGATTTCCTTTGGATTGCCACCGCTGGCCGTGCCGCGGGCGACCCCGGCATCCAGGCCAACTGGCTGTTCCACCAGTACAGCGACCAGCCCGTCGACTCCGACTACTGCCACCACGGCAGTGTCGACGAACTCCGAGCCTGGGCCAGCTCGTTCGCCAGCCCCAGCACTCCCACCCCGCAGACCCCGGAGGCCGACATGCCCCTCAATGACGCCGATAAGCAGATGATCACCGACATCGTGCGGAACACCGTGCGGTCCGGGCCGCCCTCGGACCGCGACGCCTACGCGGTCGCGAACTTCTTCGCTTACGCGCTTGCCGGCCAGGTGCCGCCCGGCGGGGACAGCGGTGTGGCCCAGATGGCCGGTTGGCTGCACCAGACCACCCAGACCTGCATGGGCGCGGTAGTGGACGACCGGCTGACCGCCTTCAACCTGGAGCAGAAGATCGCCGACGCGGTCGCCGCGGCGGTCGGTCCCGCTGTCGCCAAGGCCTTGTCCGCCGGGATCCAGCTGACTGTCACCCCGAAGGGAAACTGACCCATGTCCGACTCCGCCCGCCGCACGGTCCGCACGATCGTCGCGCTCGTTCTCGGCGCGCTGCCCGGCCTGCCGCTGCTCGTCCACACCGCCGGGCTGCCCTCCACGCTACCCGGCCTCGGCACCGTCCTCGCGGCGGCCGCCGCCATCACCCGCATCCTCGCCCTCCCGGCGGTCGACGCCTGGATGCCGTCCTGGCTACGGATGACCCCGCCGAAGGCCGAGCTGTCTCCGATCACCGCGCCGCTGGTCGTTGACACAGCTGCCGTGGTCGACGCCCTCACAAAGGGCATCCAGGCGCCGCCCGTCCCGCCGACCGCGAGCCGCGAGTGACCAGCCCGGCCCCGGACGCTGGGGTGTACATAAGCCCGGCGCAGACGCACGCGGAGGTGAGGCGGATCGCCGACGGCCAGATCCGCATGGAGGCCAAGCTTGACGCGATCCTCGGTGACCAGCGCGAGCACCGGGAGACGATCGCGGACCACGAATCCCGCATCCGGCACCTGGAGGCCAACAGGTGGCCCCTCCCCACCATCTCGGCCATCGGCGCCGTCGTCGCCGTCATCGCCTCCGTCGCACCCATGATCAGCCGCTGAACCACCACGCCCCCGCTCTCCTCCGGGAGGGCGGGGGCGCTTCGTCGTGTCTGGCTAGGCCGCGGTCAGGACGCGCGCCCGCTCGGCGAAGTCGGCAACCAGCCGGTGACGTCCGAACGGTTCCATGCGCTTCTGCAGATCAGCCACCGCTTCCACGGCTCGGCTGCTCTTGACCTTGCCCGCGAGAGAGAGCGTCCGCAGCCCGGCAGCATGGGCCTGCTCCAAATCACGCCGCTGGAGATGGGTAGAAGCGAGCGCGGCCTGAGAGAGAGCGCCCCGGCGGGCCCGATTCTGCTGGCGTGCGTGATCGATGCTCCACTTGGCGTGATCAGCGGCTCCGGCGTGATCACCAACGTCCCGGAGCGTCATGGCGTGCTCGCCGTGTAGGTAGGCCGGGTCGATGAACAGCGCCCATTCAGGCTCGCGTTCGTGGTCGATCTGCTCAGCAGCCACCTCGGACTGGGTCACAGCGGCCACCGCCCCAGTCTTGTCACCCAGGGCCGCAAGCGCCCGACCTTCGAGGGCCCAGAGGTCGGCGAGTGCGGCGGCGGAGGACCCGCGCAGGCCGTGCCGACCGGACTGGGCGAGCCGCAGGCCCTCTTCGGGGTGCCCGAGGAGGGTGGCCTGGTCGGCCATCCCCGCGAGGACGTGCGCGCCGAGGGGCACGTTCGCGGATTCCTGGGCAAGTCGCAGGGACTGGATGAGGTAGCGCTGGGCAGTACCGTGCTCGCCGTTGTCGTAGGCCATCCACCCAAGGAGGTAGGTCTGTTCGGCGGCGGCCTCGCAGAGGGCCCGGCGTACGTCATCGGCTTGCGGGCGTCGGAGAAGCGGGTAGACGTGAACGTTCATGTAGGCAGCGAGGACGAGCCGGCCGCTGCCACCACCCTGGAAGATGTCGATCCGCTGGAACTCGGAGAACATGTTCTTGACGGCGGTGACGTCTTCAAGGCGGACGCGCGGGCCCGGTTCGGGCTGCTGGTCGAGGGTGGCGAGGAGCCAGTCCCTGGACGGGCCGGTTGCGGCGACGGCGGCGAACGGTGCGGCGGCCAAGAACTTCCTGCGGTCCACGTCTGCTCTCCCCAGGTCAGAGACGGTCTCCACCGTAACCACCCAGTCCCGGTTGTACAGCAGAGAGCGGTCCTCGGCCGGGCTTTCACCGAGTCCGAGATCGGTTGATGTGACCCGATATCCGACCTCGGCCGAAATGACGTCGGCAGCGATTCCGGGCAGCGGTCGACGCGGCTGATTGCCCTCCAGCCAGCGCCGGATCGCCGTGCCATCTGTCGAGATTTGGGCCTGTCCAGCCTCGTGAGCTGCGTCTTTGATCCGTCGGGCGAACTCGCGGTTGCTCAGGCCGGCACGCTTGAGCCACTCCGCGAGCTTGAGGTTCGGCTCCTTCATGGCTCCTACCTACCCTCCATTGCCACGTCGCGCAGAAGTGCCACCCTGTGCCACCCCCGAGGTGATCGCGTGCGCTGTCGTCTGGGGTGTTGCCTAGGCGTGATGGTAGACCCGGAGCTCTAGGAAGGGGCCCGTGTTGACGGCCGCCGAACGCAACGTATCGGACCTGTCGTTATCGGCATGGACATGGATCGATTCCACGCCCGATGGGCTGGTCGCATTCATGATGATCACCCCGTCCAGTGGCGAGGCTCGCGGGCTTCGATCGCTCGCGACCACCGCAGGCCTGGCAGCGCCGGACATGCCGCTGCCGTCGCCCGGGATCCGCATGGTTCTCGACGGCCCGGACGCGCTCGTACTGCTGCCCGGGGTGGCTGGCGCCATCCGGGTCCCTGCGAACGATGGGTGGGCGGACTTCGTGCGCCGCGGCGGCGCCATCGTCCTCATGATGGGGCAGCGCTACCTCGCCTCCAGCGCTCGCCGGATTGACGTCGAGGAGTACCTGCAGCAAGCGCTGCTTTCGCGTCAACTCTGGCTCGGGAAGACCACGCTGGCCGCCGACTACACCGCCCAGCAGTGCCGCGGCGAGGCCTGCATCTGTTGCGGCCGAGCCGAGCCGCCACTGCGATCGGTCGGCCACGCCTATACGCCCACATCCGGGGCCCCGCTCGGCTGGGCTGTCATGGCCCATCCTCAGTGCGTTGAGACGGAGACGCAGTGATCATCGTTGCCCCGCGTCCAGGTACCCCGACCGACGTTGTCATCAGTCTGGACATCGACCGAGCCGGACGGTACATCAGTGCCGAGTGTCAGTTCGAGGCGCACTGGGCCTGTCCCGGCGGCCTACAGGGCGAAGCCGGAGCCCCGCCGCTGCTGTGCACGTGCGGGACGCCCGAATGCTCCTGCGCTCGCAACCTGCCTGGCGGGTCCCAGTGAGCGCCGCTGGCTACTGCCGCGAGTGCGGCCAGTATGGGCGGGGAAACTTCGACGACATCCGCACATCCCTGACGGACTGGATCGTCGACCACGTCGGCTGCCCGGGGCCGCCGGAGCCCGCTTTGGAGGATGGCCCGGATGCGGACCCGCCGAAGTAGCCCAGCTCCCTGGCCGGCCGTACGGCGGTGCGGTCGGCCAGGGCCTACCTCAGCCGGACACGCCAGCGGTCGGCCGGCAAGGTGATCTCTGCGTACTCCACCGGTCTCCCGGCAGCAGTGCGGACTAGTTCCACAACGAGAGCAGGTAGACCGGCAATGAGGCCGAGGTCAGTCCCGTCAGCATCACTCAGCTGCCGGAACACTACGTCGGCGGTCGAATCTGTCCATGTCGGATGGGCGCTCGACGCACGCCATGTAGTGACCAGATGCGACGGGCGGCCGTCGGCGTCGAGCATCTCGATTCGCTCCCGGTATACCCGTGTGCCGCGGGATAACCCGAGCCGGGTGGCCACGTCAAGCGGGGCCAGGATGCGACTCGACCAGCTGTCGCCCCGGTGCGGCCACGGGGCGTCCGGATCGGAGAGAGTGCGCACGGCAACAGGATGGGACACGGTTAGCCGCCGCCGCGCTGGCCCTTCGATTTTCCCGGCGAGCCGGAGCGTTGTGATTGCGTCCCGAACGGCCCCCTCGCCGACACCGTACATGCGGGTCATCTGCCTGCGAGAAGGGAGCTGATGCCCAGGCGGCCACTCGCCGTCGGCGATTCGGCGGCGCACGTCGGTGACGATGCGCTGGTAATCAGCGTCCGGCATCGACATCCCTGGTGATCATGGGTCTGGGCATGGCCAGGCTATGGATCCGGGGATAGGCTGGGACCTCCCAGATTTGGCCATGATCAACACGGAGCGGCGCAAACGCCACCCTCGACCAGCTCCAGTCCGTGCTCCGCAAGGCTGAGAGTGGAGCTGACCAGCAGGGCCTTGACCTCGACGGGGGTTGGGGCCCTGCTGCTATCTGCGGTGTTCCCTGCGGTGTTCCCCTGGGAACACGGTCCACGGATGACATCGGTTGAAACGGCCTGAGACCTCCCGAAGCAGCTCGAAACCCGCAGCGTGTGACGTTGTGCCAGGTCAGAGGGCTGTACGGGTCGGGTTCGAGTCCGGCTCCGGGCACCACTCGACCCGCGGGGACGCCGTCGGCGTCCCCGCCGGGAGTCGTTCACCGGATCATCCTCGCGGCGTATCCCGAATGTTTTGCCAAGCCATTACCCTGGTGTGCGGGCGGTGCAGTGCCGCCACGGAGGGAATGAGCAATGAGAAGCAGCAACCCGGTCTTTGCGCGGGAGGGGTCCTTCACCCGCGAGCCCGGCTACGCGGGGTTCGGTACCACCGCGCAGGCCGGGGGTCCGTACGGCAACCCCTACGCGGGCACCCCCTACGCCCAGCCGCAGGGGCAGGGCCCGCTGACGGACGAGCAGCTGTACCAGATGTACAACGGGCCGTCGGCCGGCCCGGCGGCCACCGGGCGGATGACGCTCGACGACGTGGTCGCCCGCACGGCCATGACGCTGCTCACCCTGGTCGCCGCCGGCGCGGTGGCCTGGTTCACGCTGCCGTTCGAGAACTTCGGCTTCGCGATCGGCGCCAGCCTGGTGGCCATGGTGGTCGGCCTGGTGGTCTCGTTCAAGCGCAGCGTCAGCCCGCCGCTGATCCTGCTGTACGCGGCCCTGGAGGGCTTCGCGCTCGGCGCCGTCACCCACGCCCTCAACACCATGCTGAACGGCATCGCGATCCAGGCGGTGCTGGGCACGGCGGCGGTCTTCGGGACGATGCTGTTCGCCTACAAGAGCGGCCGGATCCGGGTCACCCCGCGCTACACCCGGATCGGCATCGCGGTCGCGATGGGCTTCGTGCTGCTGATGCTGATCAACGTGATCGCGATGGCCTTCGGCGCCGACATGGGCCTGCGCTCCGGCCCGCTGGGCGTGGTGGTCGGCCTGATCGGCATCGGCCTCGGCGCCTTCTTCCTGTCGCTGGACTTCGCGGAGATCGAGACGGCCATCGCGCAGGGCGCCCCGCAGCGCGAGTCCTGGCGGGCCGCCTTCGGGCTGACCCTGTCGCTGGTCTGGATCTACGTCGAGATGCTGCGGCTGATCGCGATCCTGCGCGGCGACGACTGACGCACCGCCGGTCGTCACCCACTGCCGCCGGGCCCCGGAGCGAACTGCTTCGGGGCCCGGCGGCGTTTAGGCTCCTCTCCATGCATGACGTACAGCCCCTGGTCGAAGCCGTGGACTCCCTGGCGGATCGTTTCCGCTCGCTGCCGCAGAGCAAGCTGCTGGGCGCCGTGCCCGGGCACGCCTCGCGGGCGGCGGCCGTGCTGGCGCTGGCCCGGCGGCTCGCCGCGCTGGCGCTGGCGGCGGAGGGCGGGCCCGAGCGGGAGTTCCCGGACGCCGGGGCCTTCGCGGTGGGGGACCAGCTGGCTGTCGCCGGGCACGACCTGGCGGTCGCGCTGACCGCCCTGCCGGAGGACGCCGAGCTGGCGCTGCCGGACGGCCCGGTGGCGGCGGCCGAGGTGCTGGCCGGGGCGGTGGCCGCGGTGCACGAGACGACCGAGCTCTGCGCCTGAGACCTCCCGGAGCCGGACATGACGAAGGCCGGCCGGGTCCGCAACCCCTGGACCCGGCCGGCCTTCGGCCGTGCTGCGCGGATGAGTCGGCGTCAGATGCTGGCGACCACCCGGTCGGCGAGCACGTAGACGGCCTCCTCGTCGGTGGAGAAGGTCAGCGAGTACGAACCGGAGAAGCGCGAGCCGCCGAGCAGCCGGACGTGCTCACCGGCGCGGACCGCGTCGATCAGCCGGTAGGCGGCCTCCCGGTCGCCCGGGGCCACGCACAGCGTGGTGCCGTCGGCGAAGGCGTACACGTCCAGGGTGCCCAGCGGGCCGGGGCGGACGTCGACCAGGGCGACGGCCTCCTCGGCGAGGGTGGCCAGCCGGGTGTCGGTCCACTCGCGGGACGGCGCCTGGCTCGGCACGAAGTCGGGGTGCGAGGGGTGGCGGCGCGGGTCGGGCACGGCGACCGGGGCGTCCTCCACGGTCGGTTCGGCGTCCAGCAGCCCGGCCTCCAGACCGGTGGCCAGCAGGTCGGCCTCGCGGCGGGCCCGGGCGTCCTTGGCGGTCTCGCCGACAGGGTGGCCGGGGCGCAGCGGCGCGCCGCCCTCGGTGCCGGGCTCGGCCGGGCCGGTGCCGCCCTCGTTGATCAGGTCCTCCAACGCGGAGCGCAGCGCCTCGCCGAACTCCGGGTCCATCGTCCCGGCGTTGTCGGCGGCGTCCTGCGGGCCGGTGGGGCGGGGGAAGAACAGCGGCCACTCGTCGGTGCCGGTGAACACCCCGGTGAAGGGGGAGTCGAACAGCGGTGCGTCCTCGGCCGCGCGGGCCTCCTGCTCGGCCCAGAACGCCCGGGCCTCGGTGATCTCCCGTTCGCGGTCGGCGGCGAGCGCCTCGGCGACGGCCCGGCGTATCGCGGCCTCGTCGACAGGTGCGGGCGCGGCCTGGGTCGCGGCCTGCGCGTCCAGTCGGCGGGAGAGTCCCCGGAGGTGGAGCAGCACGGCGGTCGACACGGCGATCAGGGTCAACAGCAGGATGGTGTAGACGGCGCTCACGGAACGTACTCCTAGCGAGGAGCGGAACGGGGTTACGTGTCCACACTGCCGCATTCGGGGGTGTTACCGCAGTGGCGAATGTCTAATTCGTCCAGAACTTTCGCTCTTGTCCCCAAATTGTTAGGTAACACCGTTCTACGCAGTGGAGTTGATCCGCTCCGCAGTGTCGATTTCCGGACCGGAAGTGAACGGGAAGAGGGCCGGATCGACCTCGCGGTGTGATCCGGCCCTCAATTACGCTACGTCACTCCAAGTGGGTGGTCTAGACCTTTGAAGCGGTTCGGCGGGGTCAGCTGAGGCGCTCGATGACCATGGCCATGCCCTGGCCGCCGCCGACGCACATGGTCTCCAGGCCGAACTGCTTGTCATGCCACTGCAGGGAGTTGATCAGCGTGGTGGTGATCCGGGCGCCGGTCATGCCGAAGGGGTGGCCGACCGCGATGGCGCCGCCGTTGACGTTCAGCTTGTCGATGTCGATGCCGAGGTCACGGTAGGAGGGGATCACCTGGGCCGCGAAGGCCTCGTTGATCTCGACCAGGTCGATGTCGTCGATGGTCAGGCCGGCCCGCTTGAGCGCCTGCTTGGAGGCCTCGACCGGGCCGTAGCCCATGATCTCGGGGGAGAGTCCGCTGACGCCGGTGGAGACCACCCGGGCGAGCGGGGTGATGCCGAGCTCGCGGGCCTTGGTGTCGGACATGATGACCAGCGCGGCGGCGCCGTCGTTCAGCGGGCAGCAGTTGCCGGCGGTCACGGTGCCGTCGGGGCGGAACACCGGCTTCAGCCCGGACACACCCTCCAGGGTGACGCCGGCGCGCGGGCCGTCGTCGGTGCTCACCACGGTGCCGTCCGGGAGCGTGACCGGGGTGATCTCGCGCTCCCAGAAGCCGGCCTTTATCGCCGCCTCGGCGAGGTTCTGCGAACGCACGCCGAACTCGTCCTGGTCGGCGCGGGTGATGCCCTTGAGCGCGGCCAGGTTCTCGGCGGTCTGGCCCATCGCGATGTAGGCGTCCGGCAGCAGGCCGTCCTCGCGCGGGTCGTGCCACTCGCCGCCGCCCTCCTCGGCGCGCTTCTTGGTGCGGGCCTGGGCCTCGTCGAAGATCGGGTTCATGGTGCCCGGCAGGCCGTCCGAGGTGCCCTTGATGCTGCGCGAGACGGTCTCGACGCCGGCCGAGATGAAGACGTCGCCCTCGCCGGCCTTGATCGCGTGCAGCGCCATCCGCGTGGTCTGCAGCGAGGAGGAACAGTAGCGGGTGATGGTGGCGCCGGGCAGGTAGTCCATGCCCATCTGCACGGCCACGATGCGGGCCAGGTTGTGGCCCTGCTCGCCGCCCGGCAGGCCGCAGCCGAGCATCAGGTCGTCGATCTCGCGCGGGTCGAGCTGCGGGACCTTGGCCAGGGCGGCCTGGATGATGTGGGCGGTCAGGTCGTCCGGGCGGACATCCTTGAGTGAACCCTTGAACGCCCGGCCGATCGGCGAACGGGCGGCGCTGACGATGACGGCTTCGGGCATGGCGGGCTCCTTGCTGAGTGACGACGGACTGGCGGTCCGGGAGGTAAGCTACCGCTTGGTAGTTCAGGCGTCACCGGCCTCAGCGTGTGAGCTGGCCGACGTATCCCCGGGGTCCGCGCCGGGGTCCGTGCCTGGCCCTTTCCCGTTCTCCGGGCCCGGCAGGCCGATCCGCAGCCGATGCCTCAACAGGGCCCAGCGCCGACCCGCCTCCTCCGTCTCCACGGCCGCCACCTCGGTGCCCGCGCGTCCGGCCGCGGCCGCGGCGGCCACCGCGACCGGCAGCACGGTCTCGCCGGGGAGGGGGGCGGTCGGGCGCTCCTCCTCCGGCCACAGGCCGAGTGCCGCGCAGACCGAGGGCAGGACGGCCATCGCGGCGGTGGCGTAGCCCTGGGCGGAGGGGTGGTAGCGGTCGGAGGCGAACATCTCCGGCCGGGCGGCGAACTCCGGGCCCAGGAGCGAGCCCAGCGAGACGGTGCGGCCGCCCGCCTCCACCACCGCGATGGTCTGCGCGGCGGCCAGTTGGCGGCTGAGCCGCCGGGCCACCCAGCGCAGCGGCGGGCGGACCGGCTTGATCGTCCCGAGGTCCGGGCAGGTGCCCACCACCACCTCGCAGCCGTTGGCGCGCAGGGCGGCGACGGCCTCGCCGAGCTGGCGGACGGCGACCTGGGCCGGGCTGTGCCGGGTCACGTCGTTGGCGCCGATCATGATCACCGCGACGTCGGGGTGGTGCGGCAGGGCCTGTTCCAGCTGGCCGGAGAGGTCGGCGGAGCGGCCGCCGGAGCGGGCCACGGTGACCAGCCGCACCGGGCGCTCGGCCACCGAGGCCAGGCCTGCGGCCAGCAGCGCGCCCGGGGTCTCGCGGGCGCGGGCCACGCCGAGGCCGGCGCCGGTGGAGTCGCCGAGGACGGCCAGTACCAGCGGCCGCTGCGGGGCGGCGGTGCCGTCGGCGAAGGCCTCGCCGTAGACGCCGTCGGCCTTGGGCGGGTGGGTCTCCAGGATGCCGATGGCCTGGATGGCGAGTTTGCTCTCGGTCAGCAGCAGGCCGACCAGGCCCACGCCGAGCAGGCCGAGCCCGCCGCCACCGTACGCCGCCGCGGTGGCGATCCGGCGGGCCACCCGCGCCCGCGAGTCCGCTGTGCCTGGCATCCGTGCCCCCTCGCGTCCTCGTGCCGCCCCGGCGGGGACACGGCCGTGCCTGCACAGCGGTCTTACCCGGATGGGCGGCGGGAGTACCGGAGGTGGCGGTGGGGGTGGGCCATTGGGGGAGGCGTGCCAGAGGGGAACCCCGGGGCGCCGCCCACGCCCTAGGCTTTGCAGTACCGAATGCACTCGCATGCCCAAAGACCGGGAGGACCCCCGTGCGGTACCACAATTCGATCATCGACCTGGTCGGCAACACGCCCCTGGTCAAGCTGAACAAGGTCACCGAGGGCATCAGCGCGACAGTGCTGGCGAAGGTCGAGTACTTCAACCCCGGCGGCTCCGTGAAGGACCGCATCGCGATGCGCATGATCGAGGCCGCCGAGGCCTCGGGCGCCCTCAAGCCGGGCGGCACCATCGTGGAGCCGACCTCGGGCAACACCGGTGTCGGTCTGGCGATCGTGGCCCAGCAGAAGGGCTACAAGTGCATCTTCGTCTGCCCCGACAAGGTGTCCACCGACAAGATCAACACCCTGCGCGCCTACGGCGCCGAGGTGGTCGTCTGCCCGACCGCCGTCGCGCCGGAGCACCCGGACTCGTACTACAACGTGTCCGACCGCCTGGTCCGCGAGACCCCGAACGCCTGGAAGCCGGACCAGTACTCCAACCCGGAGAACCCGGCCTCGCACTACCACTCCACCGGCCCGGAGCTGTGGGAGCAGACCGAGGGGAAGATCACCCACTTCGTGGCGGGCGTCGGCACCGGCGGCACCATCTCCGGCACCGGCAACTACCTGAAGGAGGTCTCCGGCGGCAAGGTCAAGGTGGTCGGCGCCGACCCGGAGGGCTCGGTCTACTCGGGCGGCACCGGCCGTCCGTACCTGGTCGAGGGCGTCGGTGAGGACTTCTGGCCGACCGCCTACGACCGCAACGTCGCGGACGAGATCGTCGCCGTCTCCGACAAGGACTCGTTCCAGATGACCCGCCGCCTGGCCAAGGAGGAGGGCCTGCTGGTCGGCGGCTCCTGCGGCATGGCCGTGGTGGCCGCGCTGGAGGTGGCCCGCGAGCTCGGGCCGGACGACGTCGTGGTGGTGCTGCTGCCGGACGGCGGCCGCGGCTACCTGTCGAAGATCTTCAACGACGACTGGATGGCCGACTACGGCTTCCTGCCCTCGTCCACCGACGAGGCCCACATCGGTGAGGTGCTGGCCCGCAAGGAGGCCATCGAGCAGGGCGGCATCCCGCAGTTCGTCCACATGCACCCCAACGAGACGGTCGCCGAGGCGGTCCGGGTGTTGCGCGAGTACGGCGTCTCCCAGATGCCGGTGGTCTCCCCGGGCGCCGGGCACCCGGACATCATGGCCGGCGAGGTGATCGGCTCGGTGGTGGAGAAGCTGCTGCTGGAGGGCGTCTTCGCCAAGGACATCGAGCTGACCGACACGCTGGACAAGGTGATGTCCAAGCCGCTGCCGGTGGTCGGCTCCGGTGAGACCGTCACCAACCTGATGACCGTGCTGGAGAAGGCCGACGCGGCGGTCGTGCTGGTGGAGGGCAAGCCGCAGGGCATCGTCACCCGTCAGGACCTGCTGGGTTTCCTGACCACCCGCGCCGCCCACTGACGATCGGTCACCGTGCTTCGCCCGTGGACGGATCCGGTGGGTTCGTCCACGGGCGAAGTGGTACACCGACGTCACCTGCCCGCAGCACGTGGTTAACAACGCTCCGGCATCGTGGTGGTCAACGGCAAGACGCCGAGCGAGACGGCAGCGGCCACCGGGAGCGGCTCCCCGGCGGGCGCGGTCGGCTCCGGACACGTAGGACGGTCCTGACCCGGTCCGCCGTGTCCGCCCTCCCCGACCGGCATCGGAGGGAGGGGCCCTCCGCGGGAGGCGCCGTCGTCCCGCCCCTGTCCGGCTCCGGCCGGTCGACAGGGTGCGGCGGCTCCCGCGGTGCACACCGCGCCGTACGGCGCGTCTCCGCGGCTCCCGGGTGGGGGAGTCGACGCGGAGAGACGGTGGGGCCGGTCCTTCTCCGAGGGGCCGGCCCTTCCCGTGTGCCCCGGCCCTTCCGGTGCGCCGGGCGGCCCGGCGTCCCGTACGCTCGCACGCATGACCAGCACTGAAACGACCGAGGACGCCCCGCGCTACGTCAAGCTCAGGATCGAGCTGATCGCGGAGATCACCGACGAGGGCGCGCTCAAGGCCGCCGCCCTGAAGCAGGTCGCCGAGGACGAGTACCTCGACGACGAGGAGCGGGCCCAGTCCGTCGAGGCCATCGAGGTGGACCCGTCGGGTTCGCTCGCCCACTTCATCGACCCCGTCGCGCTGCTCGGCGAGGTTCCGGGCGTCGAGCTCGCCTCGGCCACCTGGGAGTCGGCGCAGACCGAGTTCGACCCCGAGAACGAGGAGTGGGACGAGTACACCGTGGACGCGTCGGCCGAGTAGCGGCCGCCCGTACCGTCACCGCTCGTGAACGCCCGGTCCGCTTCGGCGGGCTGGGCGTTTTGTCCATGTTCGTCGGGAAGTTGGGTCATCTCATACGATCGCTTACCCTTCGGTGATGGAACCGTGGGCGGGTGGATTGCGTTTCTGTATCCGTAAATGCCCGGGATGATCAGCAGGGAGACGCGACGTGACGGCACGGGACGGTCAGGGGCGGGTGGCCGGAGGGAACTGGAGCCGACGCGGAGTGCTCGCGGGCCTGATCGGTGCGCCCGTGCTGCTGCTGGCGGCCTGCAACGACAACAGCGGCAGCGGGGGCAGCGGCGGTTCCGGCGGCTCCGGTGCCAGCGGCACCCCGGGCGCGGGCGGCGGAAGCGGCGCCCCGAAGACCTCGGCCGCCGTCATCACCGTCAGCCCGGCGGACGGCACGACCGGCGCCAGCTTCAGTGAGCCGGTCAAGGTGACCGTCGGCAACGGCACCCTGGGCACCGTCAAGGTCACCGACTCCACCGGCAAGGAGTTGGCCGGCCAGCTCTCCTCCGACAACACCAGCTGGACCTCGGCCGCGGCCCCGGCCAGCGGCACCAAGTACTCCGTCACCGCCACCGCCGTCGACAAGGACAAGCTGGAGGCGGACGCCAACGCCACCTTCACCACGGCGACCCCGGCCAACACCTTCGTGGGCTACTTCACCCCCGAGGACGGCTCGACGGTCGGCGTCGGCATGCCGGTCTCGATCAACTTCAGCAAGCCGATCACCGACCGCAAGGCCGTCCAGCAGGCGATCACCGTGATAGCCGAGCCGGGCGTCGAGATCGTCGGGTACTGGTTCTCCAGCACCCGGCTCGACTTCCGGCCGCAGGACTACTGGGCCAAGGGCACCAAGGTCACCCTCAAGCTGCGACTCAAGGACGTCGAGGGCGCGAAGGGCGTGTACGGCACCCAGTCCAAGGACGTCAGCTTCACCATCGGCCGTGCCCAGACCAGCGTCGCCGACCTCGCCACCAGGAAGCTCACCGTCACTACGGACGGCCAGGTCAGCGCCGTCTACAAGATCTCCGGCGGCGCCCCCGAGCACACCACCTGGGGCGGCAAGATGGTCATCTCCGAGCAGTTCACCCAGACCCGGATGAACTCGCAGACCGTCAACCTGGGCAGCGAGTACGACATCGCCGATGTGCCGCACGCCCAGCGCCTCACCACCTCGGGCACCTTCATCCACGGCAACTACTGGTCCTCGCCGTCGATCTTCGGCGGCCAGAACACCAGCCACGGCTGCGTCGGCCTGCAGGACGCCAAGGGCGCGCAGGACAGCAGCACGGACGGCTACAAGTTCTACAAGTCCTCGATGGTCGGCGACGTGGTCGAGGTCGTGAACTCCGGCGACAAGACCGTCGCCCCGGACAACGGCCTGAACGGCTGGAACCTGAGCTGGGCCGAGTGGAAGGCCGGCAGCGCCGCCTGACCGTCACCTGAAAATTCTCCTCGGGCGGACCGAACCTCGCGGTCCGCCCGAGGAGTCAGGTAGGTGTGAAACGCGAGCAGAGGCAGCGACAGGACGCCGAGTTCAGCGCGTTCGTCTCCGGGAGCGGCCGTCAACTGTTGCGGCTGGCAGAGCTGTTGACCGGCGACCCGGACCGTGCCAAGGACATCGTGCAGTCGGCGCTCGAACGCGCCTACCTGCACTGGCACCGGATCACTGGCGACGACCCCACCGCGTACGTCCGCCGGATCGTGGTGAACCAGCACCGCGACTGGTGGCGCCGGCTGCGCAACCACGAGCTGCCCACCGACATCACCCCCGACCGGCCGCTCGACGAGGACCTCGCCGAGCGCCAGGCCCAACGGGCCCTGCTCCAGCAGGCGTTGGGCACGCTCACCCGGCGGGAGCGCACCGTCGTCGTGCTCCGCTACTACGGGGACCTCACCGAGTCCGCCATCGCGGCCGAACTGGGCATCGCGCCCGGCACGGTGAAGAGCACGCTGCACCGGGCGCTGTCGAAGCTGCGCGCACTCCCCGAACTCGCCGACCGCACCGGCGGAGCGGCGGGCCTCACGACGGACATCGAGGTGACGGTATGAGCTTCGAGGACAGGCTCGGACAGCTGCTCAAGGACGAGGACCCACTGGCGGCCGGGCCGGACCCGGAGGCGGTCGTCGTCGGCGCCCGGCGCCGCCGGGCCCGGCGCAGGACGGGGGCCGCGGCGGCCGCGCTCGCGGTGGCCCTGGTCTGCGGGGTGACGGCGGTGACGGCCGGCAGCGCCCGGCACGTCGGGGACGTCACGGCCGAGGCGGGGGCGGCGATGACCCCCAAGGCGGGGGCGACCGCCCTGGTGCCGGAGGCCGCCCCGACCCCGACGGCGACCGCGCTGCCGCTCTCGCCGGTCCGGCGGGTCGCGGTCGGGGAGAAGGTGCAGGTCACCGATGGCTCCCGGATGTGGGTGACCGAGACCCAGCGTTGCGACGAGCAACTCGGCCCGAACGGGAAGTGGTACTCGGCGTTCGGCTGCAGGGACGTCACCAGTGACAACCTGGACCATTCCCGGCCGCAGATCTACTGCCAGGGCAGTGGCGACGGACAGCATCTGGTGTCGCTCTGCTTCTACCTGGGCCCGACCCCGAGCAAGATCATCTTGTTCGAGGACGGCAAGCCCGTCCCGGCCACCCTGGTCACCGCTCCGGAGATGAAGAACTGGACGGCCTTCTACCTGGTCAGGCCCGTCAAGCCCCAGCCGACGCAGACCGGCCCCCAGGGGTGGCCGGCCGACCCGATCGGCGTCTACGACGCCCAGGACCGGCTGCTGACCGAATCCCCCGGCCGGACGGCGGACCACAAGTCGGTTCACGCGCCGGGCGCCACCGAGACCACCGTGCAAGCGGGGGCCGGGTGGTTCTACGCGCCGGGCGCCACCGGGGCCACCGCGCCGACGGTGCCGGCCGCGCCGACCGCTCACTGAGGCGGTCGCGCCGCCTCACCGCTTCGCGTAGTCCGCGAAGCCCTGCCAGTCGACGATCACGCACGGCTCGTCGCCCAGGATCCAGGCGTCGTGGCCGGGCGGGCAGATCATGTAGTCGCCGGGGCCGAACTCGTCCTCCTGGCCGTCGTCCATGACGATCTTCATCCGGCCGGAGACCACGTACCCCGTGTGGGCCGCCTGGCAGCTGTCGGTCCTGGCGATCGGCTTCACGTGCTTGGACCACTGCCACCCCGGCTGGAACACGGCCCTGCCGACCGGGCCGCCGTCCAGGTCGACCAGGCGAAGCTCCCCCATGCCCTCCTCGAAGAGGCGGACTTCCTCGGGAGCGTCGAAATTCTTGCGGACCAGACCGGACATGGCGAACTCCTCTCCACGAGGAACGGCCCGGCCACCAGCGCGGTGGCCGGGCCGCCTTTGCTGGGCCCTTCCAGTCTGCGCCCGGCCCCGGGGGCGGTCACCCTGGGTCGCCGCCCCGGCCGCACCCGGTCAGCCCTGGGTGCGGGCCACGCCGATCGGGCAGGAGGCGCCCGTGCCGCCGAGACCGCAGTAGCCGTTGGGGTTCCTGGCCTCGGACAGGTACTGCTGGTGGTACGGCTCGGCCGGGTAGAACGGGCCGGCCGGGGCGATCTCGGTGGTGATCGGGCCGTGACCGAGCGCGGTCAGCGCGGGCTGGAAGGCGTCCCGGGTGGCGGTCGCGGCGGCGGCCTGGGCGGGGGAGTGGGTGTAGAGCGCGGAGCGGTACTGGGTGCCCACGTCGTTGCCCTGACGGTTGCCCTGGGTCGGGTCGTGCGCCTCCCAGAAGGCCTTCAGCAGCCGCTCGTACGAGATCAGCGCGGGGTCGAAGACCACCCGGACCGCCTCGGTGTGCCCGGTCAGGCCGCTGCACACCTCCTCGTACGTCGGGTTCGGGGTGTAGCCGCCCTGGTAGCCGACCAGCGTCGTCCAGACGCCGGGCAGCCGCCAGAACGTGCGCTCGGCGCCCCAGAAGCAGCCCAGCCCGAAGTCGGCCACCTCCAGCCCCTCCGGGTACGGCCCGGTGAGCGGGTGGCCGAGCACGGTGTGCGGCTCGGTCAGGGTGAAGGCGGGGGCCTCGCGGCCGGGCAGTGCCTGGTCGGCGGGGACGAGCGAGGTCTTGTGGCGGTTGAACAGCACGGCCTGCTCCAGCGGGGTAGGGACGGTTGCCCAGCGTTCAACGCATCGGGCGGTCCGCGGATTCCGGCGAGCGTGCCGGCGTACGGCCACTAGGCTCGGAGCCATGACCGAGCACCAGCTTCCCCAGGGCTTCGAGACCCTCGCCATCCACGCGGGTCAGGAAGCAGACCCCCAGACCGGGGCCGTCGTCACGCCGATCTACCAGGTGTCCACCTACAAGCAGGACGGGGTGGGCGGCCTGCGGGGCGGTTACGAGTACAGCCGCAGCGCCAACCCGACCCGCACCGCGCTGGAGGAGTGCCTCGCAGCGCTGGAGGGCGGCGCCCGCGGCCTCGCCTTCGCCTCCGGCCTGGCCGCCGAGGACACCCTGCTGCGCACCATCCTCAAGCCGGGCGACCACATCGTGATCCCCAACGACGCCTACGGCGGCACCTTCCGGCTGTTCGCCAAGGTGCTGACCCGCTGGGGCGTCGAGTTCTCCGTCGCCAACACCCAGAACCTGGACGAGGTCCGGGCCGCGCTGCGCCCCAACACCCGCGCGGTGTGGGTGGAGACCCCGTCCAACCCGCTGCTGGGCATCACCGACCTGGCCGCGCTGGCCGAGGTCGCGCACGGCGCCGGGGCGCTGCTGGTGGTCGACAACACCTTCGCCAGCCCGTACCTGCAGCAGCCGATCGCGCTCGGCGCGGACGCGGTCGTGCACTCCACCACCAAGTACATGGGCGGCCACTCGGACGTGGTCGGCGGTGCTCTGGTGCTGGCCGAGGCGGGCCTGGGCGAGGAGGTCGCCTACCACCAGAACGCGATGGGCGCCGTCTCCGGCCCGTTCGACGCCTGGCTGGTGCTGCGCGGCATCAAGACGCTGGGCGTCCGGATGGACCGGCACAGCTCCAACGCGGAGAAGGTCGCCGAGCTGCTGGCGAGCCACCCCAAGGTGAGCCAGGTGCTGTACCCGGGCCTGCCCGAGCACCCCGGCCACGACATCGCCGCCAAGCAGATGAAGGCCTTCGGCGGCATGGTCTCGTTCCGGGTCGCCGGCGGCGAGGAGGCGGCCGTCGAGGTCTGCAACCGCGCGCAGCTGTTCACCCTGGGCGAGTCGCTGGGCGGCGTGGAGTCGCTGATCGAGCACCCGGGCCGGATGACCCACGCCTCGGCGGCCGGTTCGCCGCTGGAGGTGCCGGCCGACCTGGTGCGCGTCTCGGTCGGCATCGAGTCGATCGACGACCTGCTGGCCGATCTCAAGCAGGCGCTGGGCTAGGCGCAATGCCGGTGACTTTGCGTTCTGCCACGGCCCTCTGCCCGAAGCATCGCCACAGGTCAGCGGCTCGCGATCGCCGTTAAGTCAGTGGCATTGGGGCTAGGCGAGTCGGTCACTGCCCCTGCTGGTCCGCCGTGTACGACTCCATCGCGTGGTTGAAACGGGCCAGCAGGGCGCAGAACGCCTGCTGCTCCTCGGGTGGCCAGTCGGCCGTCAGGCGGCGGGTCAACTCGGCTCGGCCGTCCCGGACTTCGGCGAGCCGGCCGGCGCCGCCCGGGGTCAGCGCGAGCCGCACCGCGCGGCGGTCGGCCGGGTCCTGGACCCGGCCGACCAGCCCGGCCGCGACCAGCGGGGCGACCTGGCGGGTCACCGTGGAGGAGTCGACACCGAGCGCCTCGGCCAGCGCCTTGACGTTCGCGGGCCCGTGCCGCTCCAGGCGTTCGAGCAGCAGGTAGGCGGCCCGGTCCAGCGCCCCGACGCCGCCGCCGGAGGTTCGGACCTGTTCCATCCGGCGGGCGAACACCGCCAGCTGGTACTGGAGTTGGGTGTGCACGGGCTCGGTTCGGTCGGTGGCCTGGGGCGAGGTCGTCGTCATCGCGGCTCACGATCGTCGTGCGGTGAGGGAGGCTCAGAAGCAGCAGCGTACGCGGGCGGGGCGGGCCCGGGAACAGCCCCGGCGTCCCCGATTGACGGTGTCGGCACCCGGGGGCGCTCCATGGGATCAGGCCGGGCGCGCGGCGTCGGGGCACGCACCTCGCCGCGTTGTCGTCAGCCGTCGGTGGCCCCCGGCCTTCGGCCGGGAGGCGCCCCCACCGCACGGACTCTCCCCCGGCCCGGCGGCTGGGAGGTGCCCCCGTCCTCCGCCTTGCGGTGCACGCGTTCCGACGCAGCGCGCTGATCCGGCCTGCCCCACATGGAGCGCCCTAGGCTGACGTCATGCACAACTGGCCGGTCACCCTCGACGACGTCCGCGGGGCCCAGAAGATGCTCGCCGGGGTCGCCCGGGTGACCCCGATGGAGGGCAGCCGGCACCTGTCCGGGCTGATCGGTGCACCGGTCCACCTGAAGTGCGAGAACCTGCAGCGCACCGGCTCCTTCAAGTTGCGCGGGGCGTACGTGCGGATTGCGGGGCTCTCGCCGGTGCAGCGGGCCGGCGGGGTGGTGGCGGCGAGCGCCGGGAACCACGCCCAGGGGGTGGCGCTGGCGGCCTCGCTGCTGGGGGTGCACTCCACCGTCTTCATGCCGGTCGCGGCGCCGCTGCCGAAGGTCGCGGCCACCCGTGAGTACGGTGCCGAGGTGCGGCTGTACGGCACCACCGTGGACGAGGCGCTGCAGGCCGCGCAGCGGTACTCGGAGGCGACCGGCGCGGTGTTCATCCACCCCTTCGACCACTGGGACATCGTCACCGGCCAGGCGACCGTCGGGCTGGAGATCCTGGAACAGTGCCCCGAGGTGCGCACCATCCTGGTCGGGGTGGGCGGCGGCGGGCTGCTGGCCGGGATCGCGGCGGCGGTCAAGCCGCTGCGCCCGGACGTCCGGGTGATCGGGGTGCAGGCGGCGGCCGCGGCCGCGTACCCGCCGTCGCTGGCGGCCGGGCGGCCGGTGTCGCTGGAGCAGTTCAGCACCATGGCCGACGGGATCATGGTCGGGCGCCCCGGGGACATCCCGTTCGAGGTGATCAACACGCTGGCGGACGGCATCCGCACGGTCTCCGAGGACGCGCTGTCGCGGGCCCTGCTGCTCGGCCTGGAGCGGCTGAAGCTGGTGGTCGAGCCGGCCGGGGCGGCCCCGATCGCGGCGCTGCTGGAGCAGCCGGACTCCTTCGAGGGCCCGGTGGTGGCGGTGCTGTCCGGCGGCAACATCGACCCGCAGCTGATGCAGCGGGTGCTGCGGCACGGGCTGGCGGCGGCCGGGCGCTACCTGTCGCTGCGGGTGCGCCTGGCGGACAAGCCCGGTTCGCTGGCGGACCTGCTGGGCGTGCTGACCAGGGTGGACGCCAATGTGCTGGACGTCGCGCACGTGCGGATCGACCCCCGGCTGGGGCTGGCCGAGGTCGAGGTGGACCTGCACCTGGAGACCAAGGGGCCGGAGCACTGCGCGCTGGTGGTCGGCGAGCTGCGGGATGCGGGGTACGTGGTCTCGGGCTGAGGCCGTCCGGCCGGCGTGGCGCTCCACCGGGACGGCGTCGTTCGGCCGGGATCGCACGGATCTCTTCGTTTCTCTTCGTTCGAACCCTCTTGACGCGATGTATCGCAAGTTGTCAGACTCGCGATACATCGCGTTCTGTGTCGGTGGTCGGGAACCGAGTAGCCCGCGTGCCTTAAATCCGGGCAAGGCGTGATAGATCGCTCATATTCGTCCAAGGAGATGAGGCAGGCCATGGCGCCAGCCATCCAAGCCGAGAACCTGGTGAAGACCTTCGGAGACGTGCGGGCCCTGGACGGCGTCAGCCTCGACGTCCCCGAGGGCACGGTGCTCGGGCTGCTCGGCCCGAACGGCGCCGGCAAGACCACCACCGTGCGCGTCCTCACCACCCTGCTGCGCCCCGACTCCGGCCGCGCGGTGGTGGCCGGCGTCGACGTGCTCAAGCACCCGGACAAGGTCCGCAGTCTGATCGGGCTGTCCGGCCAGTACGCGGCGGTCGACGAGTACCTGACCGGCTTCGAGAACCTCACGATGGTCGGCGAGCTCTACCAGATGAGCACCCGCGCCGCGAAGGCCCGCGCGCTGGAACTGTTGGAGTGGTTCAACCTCACCGAGGCCAGGAACCGCACCGCCAAGACCTACTCCGGCGGGATGCGCCGTCGGCTCGACCTCGCCGCCGCGCTGGTCGTCCGGCCGCCGGTGATGTTCCTGGACGAGCCGACCACCGGCCTCGACCCGCGCAACCGGCTCGCACTCTGGGAGGTCATCGAGACCTTGGTCGAGCAGGGCACCACGCTGCTGCTCACCACCCAGTACCTGGAGGAGGCCGACCGGCTCGCCCACGACATCGCGGTGGTCGACCACGGCCGGGTGATCGCCCGCGGCACCGCCGACCAGCTCAAGGCGCAGATCGGCGGCGAGCGGATCGAGGTCGTGGTGCACGATCCGGGCCTGGTCGCGGACGCGGTCGCGGCGCTGTCCGGCTACGCGCAGGGCGAGCCCGCGGTGGAGAAGAACACCCGGAAGATCACCGTGCCGGTCAGCGGCGGCGCCCGGGTGCTCGCCGACGCCATCCGCGAACTGGACGGCCGCGGCATCGAGATCGACGACATCGGCCTGCGCCGCCCGACCCTGGACGACGTGTTCCTCACCCTCACCGGCCACGTCGCGGAGACGGCTGAGGAGGACGGCGGCGAGGACCCCGAGGGCCGCGGCCGGGGCGACCGGGGGCGCGGCAAGGGGACCGGCCCGGACGGCGCCGGGAGCCGGGGGCCGGACCGGCAGCAGGCCGTCACGGCCGGAACGGAGCGCTGAGATGGTCACCGCCACCGAACACGCCATCGGCGCGGCGATGCCCACGCGACGCCGGGGCCTGAACGCGACCCTGCACGACTCCTGGGTGGTCGCCAAGCGGAACCTGCGCCGGATGTCCCGGATCCCCGAGATCGTGGTGTTCGGGCTGATGCAGCCGGTTATGTTCGTGCTGCTGTTCTCGTACGTCATGGGCGGGGCGATCAAGATCCCCGGGGCGAGCTCCAGCACCGACACGTACATCCAGTACCTGATGGCCGGCATCTTCGCCCAGACCGTCACCTTCGCCACCGCCGGCGCCTCGGCCGGCATCGCGGAGGACATGACCAAGGGCCTGGTGGATCGCTTCCGCTCGCTGCCGATGGCCCGCTCGGCGGTGCTGGTCGGCCGCACCCTCGCGGACCTGTGCCAGACCGCGTTCACCGTGGTCGTGCTGGCGCTGGTCGCGCTGGCGGTCGGCTGGCGGATCCACAACGGGGCGCTCAAGGCGCTCGGCGCCTTCGGCCTGCTGCTCCTGCTCGGCTACGCCTTCTCCTGGATCGGCGCGCTGATCGGCCTGTCGGTGCGCAGCCCCGAGGCTGCCACCTCGGCCGGGCTGATCTGGCTCTTCCCGCTGACCTTCGTGTCCAACGCCTTCGTGCCGGTCAGCTCGATGCCGGACTGGCTGCGGGCGATCGCGTACTGGAACCCGTTCAGCGCCACCGTGCAGGCCTGCCGGGACCTCTTCGGCAATCAGGTCGGGCCGGTGGACAGCGCCTGGCCGATGCAGCACGCGGCGCTGGTGTCGGTGCTGTGGTCGCTGGTGATCACGGCGGTGTTCTCCTGGTTGTCGGTGCGCAAGTACCGCTCTGCCGTGGGGTGAAGCGATTCTGCTGTCGCGTTCGGGAGCTGCTCTCGGGAGCAGCTCCCGGGTGTCGCCTCCGAGCGCGGAACGCTTGAGGGCGGTCGCCGGGTCCCAGGACTCGGCGACCGCCCTCGGCGGCGTTCAGGGGCCGGATCAGCCGGCGTGCGGAACGACCTTGACGATCTTCACCATGGCCGGCTTGCCGTTCGGCAGCTCGTAAGTGGCCTCGTCGCCGATCTTCTTGCCGTCGATCGCGCGGCCCAGCGGCGACTGCGGCGAGTAGACGTCCAGGTCGTCGGCGCCCGCGACCTCGCGGGAGGCGAGCAGGAACTCCATCAGGTCGTCCTCGTCGCCGTCGAAGGCGACCGTGACGATCATGCCCGGGGCCACCACGCCCGAGTCGGCCGGGGCCTCGCCGACCTTGGCGCGCTCCAGCAGCTGGGTCAGCTGGCGGATGCGCAGCTCGGTCTTGCCCTGCTCCTCCTTCGCCGCGTGGTAGCCGGCGTTCTCCTTGAGGTCGCCCTCCTCGCGCGCCGCCTCGATCTTCTGGGCGATCTCGATGCGCCAGGTCCCGGTCAGATGATCCAGCTCGGCCTTGAGCTGGTCGTAGCCGGCCTGAGTGAGCCAGGTCACGTTCTCGCTGGTCTGGGTCACGGGTGCTCCTCGTAGGTGCTGGGGCTGTGCTGAGGGTGTGAGTCGTCAGCAGGGTCGTCGGTGATATCGGTCTTAACTACAAAGCAACGCCCGCTCCCGTACCATCCGGTGCGGAAGGGGCGAAACCACGAGCCTAACAAGTCCTGCCGACAAGTGGGAGAGGCGTTGTCGCGTGATTGACGACGGCGTTACGCGGTGGTGTACGGGGACCGGGTGCGGGACCCCTTACGGATGCCCGTTCTCCCGAATGAATATGCCTTTCCGCGCCGTTCCCCCTACTTCGCCGGGGTGCAGCCCAGCAGCTCGGCGGTGGTGCCGCGGGCAGTGGTGCGCAGGGTGACGGTGGCCTCGTAACTCGACCCGGCCGCCGGGACCGGGAAGTCGGCCACCCCGACCACCGCGTGGTCGTCGCCCTGCGAACGGACCGTGCAGGTGCCGGCCGTGCCGTCGCTCTTGCGGACGGTCAGCTGCAGCTGGACCTCGGAGTCGGACACCACCTGGAAGGTCGGCACCGAGCCGTTGATCTTCGACTCGCGCAGCAGGTAGGAGCCGCCCAGCCAGGCGATCAGACCCAGGCCGAGCACGCCGCAGACCGCGCCGACCACCTTCAGGCGGCGGTCCGACTCGCTGTTCCCGCTCCGGCCGTAGCGCCCTTCGGGCAGCTGGGCGGCGGTGGTCTGTGCAGTCATCGGACTTCGTCCTTTCCCGGGGAGGGGCCGCGCGGGCGGTGCGGGGGAATGCG
Source organism: Kitasatospora sp. NPDC004669 (assembly GCF_040609455.1). Taxonomy (NCBI): domain Bacteria; kingdom Bacillati; phylum Actinomycetota; class Actinomycetes; order Kitasatosporales; family Streptomycetaceae; genus Kitasatospora; species Kitasatospora sp. NPDC004669. The sequence continues at coordinate 136,319 of NZ_JBEXKB010000011.1, read as the reverse complement.
ACGCTCCTCCAGTCCGTCACTATAGGAGGGGCACGCCCGCGGCCGGTCCGGCGGGGGCGGGGCCCGGCCGTGCCGGCCACCGGCCGGAGGCCGGCCTTGCGGCGACGCGGTCCCGAAGTGAGCGGTTCGTACGGTGGGCAGACCGGACTTCGCGGAACGCCCGATGATGTGGAAGGAACGCAAGGCGTTGACTGAGCAGTTGCGACTGATGGCGGTGCACGCCCACCCGGACGACGAGTCCAGCAAGGGCGCGGCCACCATGGCCATGTACGTCGAGCAGGGCGTGGACGTACTCGTGGCCACCTGCACGGGGGGCGAGCGCGGGTCGGTTCTCAACCCCAAGCTCCAGGGGGACCCGTACATCGAGGAGAACATCCACGAGGTCCGGCGCAAGGAGATGGACGAGGCGCGGGCGATCCTCGGCGTCAAGCAGGCCTGGCTGGGGTTCGTCGACTCCGGCCTGCCGGAGGGGGACCCGCTGCCCCCGCTGCCCGAGGGGTGCTTCGCCCTGCAGGACGTGAAGGAGGCGGCCGAGCCGCTGGTCCGGCTGATCCGCGAGTTCAAGCCGCAGGTCATCACGACCTACGACGAGAACGGGGGCTATCCGCACCCGGACCACATCATGACCCACAAGATCACCATGGTGGCCTTCGATGCCGCGGGTGATCCGGACGCCTACCCCGAGGCCGGCGAGCCCTGGCAGCCGCTGAAGCTGTACTACAACCACGGCTTCCCGATGGGCCGGATCCGGGCGCTGCACCGGTACCTCACCGAGCACGACCTCGACTCCCCGTACGGCGAGTGGATCGCCGGCTGGGAGAAGAGCGGCCGCAAGGAGCGCGAGATCACCACCCGGGTGCGCTGCGACGACTGGTTCGAGACCCGCGACCGCGCGCTGATCGCCCACGCCACCCAGATCGACCCGGACGGGCCGTGGTTCCGCGTCCCGCTGGAGGTTCAGCGCGAGGTCTGGCCCACCGAGGACTACGAGCTCAGCCGTACCCTGATCGATGTGGACCTGCCGGAGGACGACCTGTTCGCCGGCCTGCGCACGCCCAGCCTGGCGGCCGAGGTCGCCGACGCGCGCGACTGACCCACCCCCCGACGGCCCGGCTCGACGTGAGCCGGGCCACCATAGAGATATGAGTGCCCCCGTGAACCTCATCCACCTCGCCGCTGACCTCGCCGTCGACGACGCCAAGGTCACCCCCGGTCTCCTCGGCTTCGTCGTCTTCGCCGCGCTCGGCGTGGCGACGTGGTTCCTGGCCAAGTCGATGAACCGGCAGTTCAAGAAGGTCGACTTCGCCGAGGAGCCGGAGGCACCCAAGGAGTGACCCACTCCGGCCCGGCCGTCGTCCGCGCTCGCGAACGGCGGCCGGGCCGGAGCCGCTTTCCACGAAGTCGGTCCGGTGCGCCGCCGGGCTCCGCAGGATCCCGAACCATGACGTGGTCGTGGCACACCGTGGCGCGCAGGGCGCCGGGTGGTCTTCCTCGCCGACGGCCGGATCGTCGACGAACTCGCCGCGCCCACCCCCGACCGGGTGCTCCGGCGGATGTGCACCTTCGACACCAACCTCGGGATCAGCCGCTGGTCCGTGCCGTAGCCCCGGATGCGGGAGGATGGGGGCATGCCGAACCGTCTTGCGGACGCGACCTCCCCCTACCTGCTGCAGCACGCCGAGAACCCGGTCGACTGGTGGCCGTGGGGGCCCGAGGCCTTCGCGGAGGCGGAGCGGCGTGGAGTGCCGGTGCTGCTGTCCGTCGGCTACGCCGCCTGCCACTGGTGCCACTGAACTCGCAAACCCAGTAGTCGGCGGTGCTCACACCTCTCTGATGATCACGCGCTTCCCGCAGAGCTTCGACCAGTCGTCCCGGTCGGAGGTCAGGACGACCACGGGGGCCGGGGCGCGGAGCGCGAGCGCGGCAACGAGGGCGTCGATCGCGTACTTGTGTCCGTGCAGCCCGCCTGCGTCCTGAAGCAACGCCACTGCGGTCAGGGAGTCCTCCTGGCTGACCGGTTCCACTCGTAGCCGGGAGAGCACCCACTTCAAGCGCGCAAGATCGGTCTTCCCCTGTACGGCTTCAACGATGGTCAGCGCAGACACGAGGACGGGAACCCCGACCTGCCGGGATGCCTCGATGCGAGCCGCCATACCGCGGTCGTTGCGTAGGAGCAGAGAGAGCGCCTCGGAGTCGAGCACCAGCGAGCGGGCTGGCTGCTCCTTCACGCGGCGCCCTGCTCGACATCCTCGGCGGTCACGTCTCCGAACAGCTCGCGGCGAGCGGCTTCGATCTCCTGCTCTGTTAGCGCGCCGTGCTCTTCCTCGTGGGCCGCGACGATCTCGGCGAGCCCGTCCATGGCGAGCTGGTGCCTGACAGCTTCGGTGATGTAGCTGGACAGGCCGCGGCGGCCGGTTCGAGAGCGGAGCTCGCTGACTAGCTCGGTGGGCATGGACACGGAGATGTTCTCGGTGGTCCCGGCTCGGATCGGCTTCATAGCCTCAGTGTAAGACAGTATCTATTACAGGATGTGGGCTTTCAGTGCTCCGCGCCTGTTCGCGGGAGGCAGTTCTGTCGCAGCGCTTGCCCGACCGGGGTCGGGCAAGCGCTGCGCATCAGCCGCCGTGCTCGCGTAGTAGTTCGATCATGTTGCGGAGCATCGGTATCGCCGAATCGCCGGCCTTGTCCTTGTCGTTGAAGTGCATCAGCTCGTTGCGGATCTCCCGGAGTTCGTCGAGGCGGGCCGTGAAGGACTTGCGGTCCAAAGGCCAGTTCAGCCTGTCCCACTGTTTCTGATTGCTCAGGACCTGCTGGTAATCCCCGTAGGACAACTGGTCGAAGGCGGTGAGCTTCCGGAGTCCGTCCGGATCGCAGAGCGCGATCACCTCTGCAAGGTCCAGACCTTCCGAGACGACCCGGCGTAGTTGTCGGTCAAGGTCACCTATGAGCAGGAACGGCCGGGCCTACTCCACCCCCTGCATTCACGAACACGCTTGCCTGCCTGTCCGATGCACTGGCCCGACCCCGCTCAGCGCACTCGGATCGAGGAGATCCGCGACAATCTCCTCGCCCGCATCGACGAGGCACGACGCGAGGGCTGGCTCGGCGAGGTCGAAGGACTCCAGGTCAGCCTCTCCGGCGCCAACGACAAGCTCGCCCAGATCGATCGCCAGTCACGCCGCGCTGTCGACCTCGGCATCCCGTCCCCACGGACCCCCTGAACAGAGCAAAATCACGAGTTCAGGGAATCCGCCACCGTATCCTCCTCCCATAGTCATCACTCACCGTTGCCGCCGACTACGGGCCAGAGCCACTCGCTGGACAGATCCCGAAAGTCGGGGTCCGGTGAGCGCTCGAACCGGCGGCTGCTCAGACGGGGCGCAGCGGCATGAACAGGTAGCGGTAACTCGGGTCGTGCTCGGCGTCCAGAGCGGTCCGGGCCGTAAAGACGGCGGGCTTGGTCGGCGTGGTGAAGCTCAGCTCCAGGTAGGGGGCATCGATCACCGTCAGGCCCTCGACTATGTAACTGGCGTTGACGGGAAAGCAGATGCCCTCCCCGTCGTAGTGGGCCGGCACGGTCTCCCGGCCACGTGCCTCGACGCTGCTGCCGGCGTCCACCGTGATCTGACCCGGCGTGAGCGTCAGTCGCATCCGCGCGCTCCGCTCGGTCACCAGGGAGACGCGCTTGGTGGCTTCAAGCAGTGCGACCCGGTCGATGACCGCGCTGCCAACGTACGTCTGCGGGAAGACGGACTGGTACTTGATGAAGTCGGACGCCAGGAGTCGCGACGTGGCACGGCGGGGGCCGGCCCCGAATCCGATCAGCGCGGCACCGGAGGACTTGTCCATAGAGAGTCCGATCGACACCTCGTCGCCCTTGCTGAGCGACCGGGCGATCTCGTGCAGGCTCTTGGCCGGGACGAGCGCGCCCTCCTTCAGCTCAGCCTGCGGGTCGGCGGGGCGCCAAGCCACATCGCGCACCGCGAGACGGTAGCGGTCAGTGGAGGCCATCCGCAGGGTGGAGCCGTTGATCTCGATGTGGACCCCGGTGAGGACGGGCAGGCTGTCGTCCCGCCCGGCAACGACGGCGACCTGGGCGACCGCCGAGGCGAAGACGGCCCCGTCGATCGTGCCCAGGAACGGGGGCATCTCGGGCAGCTTGGGGTAGTCCTCTATCGGGATGGTGGGCAGCTCGAAGTGCGACGCCCCGCAGGTCAGCACCGCGTAGGTGCCATCGGTGCTGAACTCGACCGGGAGGTCCGGCAGCGACCGGGCGATCTCGGACAGCAGTCGGCCGGATACCAGTACCGAGCCCGGCTCGAGGACCTCCGCCTCGGCGTCGAACTTCGCCGAGACCTCGTAGTCGAAGCCCGAAACGGTGAGTCTGTCCTCCGCCGCCGTCATCAGGAGGCCGGCGAGGACAGGCACGGGAGGGCGTGCGGGAAGGGCGCGCGCCGCCCAGGTCACGGCTTCGGCCAGGGCGTCGCGCCCAAGATGGATCTTCACTGGTTGCCTGCTTTCATCAGGTCGGACCGGGGGTCGTGATCAAGCACGTTTGCAGGGAGTCCCGTCCGGGGGCGGAGTCCTCGCGGTTCGGCGCCGGCTGGTTCAGAGCCCACGAAGTGCGCCGCCGTCCACGGGGACCGTGATCCCCGTGAGATAGGAAGCCGCCGGCGAGAGCAGGAAGGCGGCCACGCGCCCGAATTCCTCGGGACGACCATAGCGGCGCAGCGGGATCGCGGCCTCATTCCTGGCACGGACGGCGACCTGGTCCCCGCTCAGCGCATCGAGCTCCTGCACCCGTTCCGTATAGATCTGATTGGGCATCAGTCCGATGACGCGCACGCCGCGGGGGCCGAGTTCGTCCGCCAGGCCCTTGGCGGCCATCGCCAGGCCGGGCCGCAGGCCGTTGGACAACGCCAGGCCGGACGCGGGCTGTCGGACCGTACCGGAGAGCACGAAGCCGACGACCCCGCCGTCGCCGAGGACTTCGGACGCGGTCCGGGCCAGCCGGATCGCGCCGAGGAAGACGGACTCGAAGGAGGTGCGCCACTGGGCGTCCTCAACTTCTGTGACCTGGCCCGCCGGTGGCCCGCCCGAGCTGATGAGCACGCCGTCCAGTCGGCCGAAGCGCTCCATGGCGGCATCGACCAGCGACCGCGCGGCATCGGGGTCGCCGTTGTCCGCCACCAGGCCCAGCGCCACATCGCTTCCGCCGAGCGCCGCCACAGCCTTGTCCACGGATTCCCGGGTACGTCCGGTCACCAGGACCCTGGCCCCCTCCGCCACCAGCTGCTGCGCCGCGGCGAAGCCGAGACCGCGGCTGGCGGCCGTTATGAGGAACGTCTTTTCTCGAAGTCCAAGATCCATGGGCTACATTCTGCCCGCTTCGCGGTGATGGCCGCAGGTGGTCGAACAACTCGTGTCGCGGCCGGAGTTCAGGGGTGCGCTTCTTCGTGACGCACAGCACGGTGTACCGCTCGAATGATATTCGAGCGGTACACCGGAGCGGACGCATAGATACTGACGATGCGCCAGCTCTATCGGGAGCCGGGCTCTCCCATGGCCGCAAGGCGTTCCTGGATCAGCCCCTCCACGTGCTGGGCGAGGGCCCTGAGGCGGGGGTACTGGAAGACGATCGTGACGGGCATGGCCAGCTTCAGCCTCTTGCGCATAGCCGCCACCACGCGGGTGGCGTGCATCGAGTGGCCGCCGAGGGAGAAGAAGCTGTCCGACGGCCTGACGGAGTCGAGGCCGAGGACCGTCGTCCAGATCTCACCGATGAGCACCTCGATCGGACCCGAGAGGGCGCCGTCCTCCTCGTCCGAGTCCGGCATCACCGGGTCGGGCAGCCGGTCCGTGTCCACCTTGCCGCCGGGACCGGTCGGCAGATCGTCCATCAGCACGATCATCTCCGGCACCATGTAGGCGGGCAGGCGCCGGGCGGACTCCTTGCGGACCACCTCACGGTCCGGCCGTACATCCTCCGCACCCGTGCAGTAGGCGACCAGCCCCGGACCGCCGGGCAGTTCGCGCACCATGGCGATGACGCGTCCGATGCCGGCGATCGAGGACAGCACCGACTCGACCTCGTTGAGCTCCATCCGGAACCCGCGCAGCTTGACCTGCCGGTCCCCCCGGCCGAGGTACTCCAGGCAGCCGTCCGGCAGCCACCGCACGCGGTCACCGGAGTGGTAGAGCCGCGAGCCGTCGACGCGGAACGGGTTCGCCCGGAAGGCGCCTGCCGTCTGGCCGGGGCGGCCACCGTAGCCGCGGGCGACACCGGCACCGCCGATGAGCAGTTCGCCGGGCACGCCGGGGGGCACCGGCCGACCCGACTCGTCCACGACGGCCACGGACACCCCTCGCAGGGGGCGGCCGATGTGCGGGACGTCGCCGGTGATCCATCCGGCGGTGGCGTCGACCGTGGTCTCCGTGGGGCCGTACACATTGATGCCCCGGATCGCCCCCTCGTCCGTCAGAGCGGTGATCTTCCGCCAGAGCGCCGGGCTGATCCGCTCGCCGCCGATGAGGAGGTGGAGCGGGCCCGCGTCCGTGGCCTTGAAGGGCACGTGGTCGATCATGAGGTCGAGGTGGACCGGGGTGATGTCCAGGTGCGTGAGCTCCGCCGACTCGATCAGCTCGCCGAGGAGGACCGGGTCCTGTCGCTCGTCGTCGCTGACGACCACCACGGTGTCTCCCCGGCCGAGCCGGATCCACTGCTGCACTGACGCGTCGAAGGACGGGCTGGCGTTCCACCCCACCCGGTTGTGACCGGGCCCGGCGGCCCCGGCCTCCTCAAGGGCGGCCAGCAGGTTGGCGGCGCCGCGGTGCGTCACCTGGACGGGCTTGGGCGTGCCGGTGGACCCCGACGTGTAGATGGCGTACGCCAGGTTGTCCCTGGTGAGCGCTGCCGCAGGCGCCTCTTCGCACCCGTCCGCGTCGGTCACCGGTACGAGCTGGACACCCGCCGGGTAGACGAGGCCGTCCACCGCCACATCCTGGTCCGTCAGGACGACCCGGGCGCCGCAGTCCTCGATCATGCCCTGGAGACGCTGCGCCGGATAGGCGGGGTCCATGGGCACGTAGTACCCGCCGGCCTTCAGGACGCCCACGATGGCCGGCGCCAGGGAGACCGAGCGACCCATGAGGATGCCCACGGGCGACTCGACGCCGACTCCGTGCGCGCGCAGCAGTCCGGCGATCCGGCCGGCCCGCTCCTCCAGTTCGGCGAAGGTGAGGGAATCCGTTCCTGCCCTCACCGCGAGGCGGTCGGGGTGCTCGGCGGCTCGGGCGGAGATGGCCTTGTGGAGCGGCACGACGTCGCTTCCGGTGGCGGGCCCCTCGCTCCACTCCCGGATCTGCCGCTCCTCCTCGGGGGTGAGGGTGTCGATGCCGGACATCGCCGCGTCGGGCGAGGAGAGCAGTCGGCCGAACGTGTGCACGAAGCGCTGCAGCAACGCGTCGATCGTGTCGCGGCGGAACACGTCGGTGGCGTAGTTGGCCTCCACCTTCAGGCGTCCATCGCTCAACGGGCAGTAGTAGAAGGTGAGGTCGAACCGCACCGAGTCCGGGCGTGAACTGATGTACTCGACGTCCAGGCCACCGAGGTGGAGATCGGGCGCGGGTTCCTCGGTGAGCGTCACCTGGATGACGGTGTTCCGGGTGGGTGTGCGGTCGGGCGAGATCTCCTCGACGATCCGGTCGAACGGCACCAGGAGGTGCTCGTACCCGTCCAGGGTCGTGTCCCTTACCTGCCGCAGCAGCTGCCGGAACGACGCGGCCTCGTCGACCTGCGTGCGCAGCGGCAGCATGTTGGTGAACGGGCCGACGATGTCCTCGGTGCCGGGCACCGACCGGTTGGCCGCGGCCGTGCCGACGATGAGGTCCTTCTGACCGGTCCACCGGGAAAGCGTCAGCTGGAAGGCCGCGAGCAGCACCATGAAGAGCGAGGCGCTCTCTTCGTGCGCCAGGCCCTCGGCCCGCTCCCGCAGCTCCTCGGCGGCCAGATGCGAGACCCACTGGCCGCGGAATGACTGCTGGGCCGGCCAGGGCTGGTCCACCGGGAGGTCCATGGTGGTCTTCGCGTTCCCGAGCTGCTTGCGCCAGTAGGCCAGGGCCGACTTGGCACTGGTGCCGGCGAGCCACCGCGCCTGCCACTCGGTGTAGTCCCGGTAGCGCAGCTCCACCGCCTTGAGCTCCGCCTCCTCGCCCGCCGCGTAGGCCTTGTATGCCTCGGCGAGCTCCTGCATCAGAATGCCGTTGGAGAATCCGTCCGTGGCCACGTGGTGGATCGCCAGCACCAGGGCGTGGTCCGTGTCGGAGAGCTGGAGCAGGACGGCCCGCAGCGCGCGCCCGTCATCGAGGTCGAACGGGCGGTTGACGAACTCGTGCACAGCCTTGGGCAGCGACGCCTCGTCGGCCACGGGGCAGGGTGTCAGGTCGAGGCCGTACGCCGGTTCGATGATCTGCCACGGAACGCCTTCCCGGGAGGTGATGCGGGTCCGCAGCACCTCGTGGCGCGCGATCAGCAGCTCGATCGACCGCTGGAGCGCACCAACGTCGACCGGGCCGCGCAGCCGCAGGCCGGACGAGTAGATGAACTGGAGACCACTCTCGTCCAGCTGGTCGTTGAACCATATGCGGCCCTGCTGCGGCGACGCCCGCAGTTCACCCGATTCCCTGGCCGGAATGATCTCGTATTCGTCCACAATGTCCATCTTGCTCTTCCCTTCGGGTAATCCGAGGTCGTGTTCGTTGTCGGCGGCGGCCGTCGGCCGGCGACCTCTTTATTTCCTGTCGGGATGTGCTTCCTCGACATGGGCTATCAGCTGCCGCAGCGTGACGTTGTCGAAAATTACATCCATCGAGAGTGCGGCACCGGTCTCCTTGCGAATGCGCCCGACCAGTCGAGCGGCCACGATGGAATCGCCGCCGAGCTCGAAGAAGCCGTCGTCCTCGTCGATTCCTTCGATCCCGAGCGTCTCCTGCCATGCACTCGCGACAGTCGTCTCCACGCTTTGGAATTCGCCGCTAAACATAGATCGCCCGCTCTCGCCAGTCAGGAACAGTAAGTGCCCTTCGATCCACTTTCCCGTTCGGTGTCAACGGGAGGTGGTCGATTTCCACGAAGGCCGCCGGAATCATGAAGTTTGGTAGAACTGCCGTCAGGTGGCGCCGGAGGTCCTTCCGGTCGATGCCGCCGGGTCGCGCGAGCACCATCCACGCGACGAGCTTGTCGTCGCCGAGATGGTTGGTCCGGCGCGCGACCGCCGCCTGCCTGACACCGGAGTACCGCACGAGGGCGTGCTCGACCTCGCCCGGCTCGATGCGGCGGCCGTGCAGCTTCAACTGCCCGTCGATCCGGCCGAGGTATTCCAGCAGGCCGTCCGGGCGCCGGCGCACCAGGTCGCCGCTCCGGTACACCGGCCCCCGGTCGTCGTGGGTGAACTTCTCGGCCGTGAGCTCCTCGCGGCGCCAGTACCCCCTGCCGACCCCTTGGCCGCCGATCCACAGCTCGCCGGTGGACCCGTCGGCCACGTCGTCGCCGTCCTCGCCGACCACGCGTACTCGGACGTTCTGAATCGGCTGGCCGATGGGAACGGAGTCCGCGAGCGCCTCGTCCGCACCAACGCGGTGGCAGCAGGCGAACGTGGTGGTCTCCGTGGGGCCGTAGCCGTTGACGAGGACGGTTTCCGGGGCGGCCTCGCGCAGTTTCCGGACATGCGAAACGGACAGGACGTCGCCGCCGGCGAGCACCGTACCGACACCGCGCAAGGCGTCGACGTCCACGTCCACCTGCCTGTGCAGCAACGCGGCGGTCAGCCAGAGCTTCGTGACGCCGTGCTTCCGAAGGAGGTCGCCCATCGCGTCGGGCAGGACCTGACCGGGCGGCGCCATGACGAGGCACCCGCCGTTGAGCAAGGGGCCCCAGATCTCGAAGGTCGCGGCGTCGAACGCGATCGGAGCCAGCTGGAGCACGCGGTCGTTCTCGTCGAAGTCGCAGTAGGTGGGGCGTGTGACGAGGTTGACCACGTTGCGGTGCTCGATCATCACCCCCTTCGGCCGCCCGGTGGAGCCCGAGGTGTACATGAGGTAGGCGAGGTCGCCGGGGCGGAGCCCGATGCTCCACGCGGACTTCGCCGTCGCGCCGGAGTCCGCCGGGTCGAACGCCGCGAGCCCCAGTTCGCGGACGAGGTCCACGTCCACCGGGTCGCAGATCGCCGCCTTCGCACCCGTGTCGTCCGCGATCAGGGCAAGGCGCTCCACCGGTTCTCGGGCGTCGAAAGGTACGTAGACGGCACCGGCCTTCAGGACGGCCAGCAGCGCGACCGGCAGCAGCACCGACCGCTCCATCAGCACGATGACGCGGTCCCCGCGGACCACTCCACCCTCATGCAGTGCGGCAGCGAGCCGGTCGCTGCGACTGCTGAGGTCACGGTAGGTCAGACAATCGCCGTCGGTGACGACGGCGTCCGCGTCGGGAGTGTGTGCGGCCTGGTTCTCGAATGCCTCCACGATCGTGGAGACGTCAGTTTTCACGTGGAGATCCCCCAACTCCGGATGAGGATGGCGCCCTGGGTTTTCGGGCGACTTCCGTGTCCTCGCCCCCCCCGCACGGCCGCCCGGGCGAGCCGCGCCGGAGCCAGCCAACCTGCCGGCGGTTCGACTGCGAGGAGAATAGGCCCTTGCGGCGCCCGAGCGGCTGCTGGCGAGGACGTCACGAAAAGGTAGCGGGATCCCGCCCAGCGCCGGGACAGGACTCGTCCGCCATGACGGCTGCTGAGCTGCAGTCTTTACCCCCGCCGATCCAGAAGTCAACAGGATCGATTCCGTCCCCGCCCACGACAGTTCGCCACATAACTTGATGGCCCGTCACCTGTCAACCAAGTTCAGATCAAACGTCGTTCACACGGTCAACCGCGCCAACGCGGAGCCGACGTCCCTGCCGGATCTTCCCAACGCGGCGCCTGAATGTCACCGAGCATCCCGATTTCTGCCCCTCGCGGATGCGCCAGGCGGGGATACGGCCCCCGAGGCGCTCGCCAATGTTTCCGTTCGTCGTGCAGACTGCTCGGCAGTCGAACAGGCGTACGTCAACTCGGATGTGACGCCACTGGCGTCTGCCCGCAGCGGCGGACCGCGATCCGACCGGCCCCGCACCACGTCCCGCCGTCCGCTCCCGGCCGGCGCCAAGCCCTGGAGACCGCTGTGCCCACTCCATTCGACCGGAACGAGATCATGCTCGCTGTCGTCGACGCCTGGCGCAGTGCGCTGAACGTCGAGACGGTCTCACCCACCGACGACTTCTTCGATCTCGGCGGGAACTCGATGAGCGCCCTGCGGGTGTGCAGTCACCTCTCCGGTGAACTGGGCCTGCAGCTGTCCATCAGGACCCTGTTCGAGCACAGCGACATCGCCGACTTCGCCGGTGAACTGGAGGTGCTTGCCGCCCGGTCGGCCGCTCCGGCGGGGGCGGACCGATGACCGGCGGTACCCTGCTGCGACAGGCACCGACCGCTTCGCCCTGGTTGTACGAGCTCAAGGCCGCCACCCAGGCCGCCACCTCGACCGTGCTGATGCTGCCCCACGCCGGAGGCAGTTCAAACGCCCTGGCCGAACTGGCCCAGGAGCTCCCGGGATCCGTGCGGGTGCTGTCCGGTCAGTACCCGGGACGGGGACCGAGGGTGGCGGAGCCCCTCGCCCCGGCGCTCTCGGATCTGGTCGAGCCCCTGGCCGCCGCCGTCACCCAGCACGTGGCGGGCCCGCTCGTGGTCTTCGGACACAGCCTGGGCGCCATGGTGGGGTGGCAGCTGGTGCGGCTCCTGGAGTCGCGTGGGCGTGGGGTACGAGGATTCATGCCCGCCAGCTGCCACCCCCCGCACGTGGCCCGTCCGGCCGGCGGCGGCGAGGTGCCGCTGCGGGAGAGGAGCGAGGTGCTCGCCTTCCTGCGGCGTCTGGGCGGACTGCCCGAGGAAGTGCTCGACGAGCCCGAACTGCTGGATCTCGTCCTGGACGTCGTCACCGCGGACTTCGCCGTCACCCAGGACTACCCGACACCGGGCCGAGTGCGGCGCATCGCCTGCCCGGTCATGGCCATCGGGGGTGAGGACGACACCGACGTGCCGTCGGACCAGCTTCGGCGCTGGGCCGACTGCACCGACGCGCAGGCGGACTGGCGGACCTTCGGCGGCGGACACTTCTTCTACCAGGAGCACCTGACCGAGATCGCCGGACTCCTCGCGTCCTTCTGAATCCCGCCGCGCCCGGCCATCCCCGGTGACCGGCCTCTCCTTACGGCCGGACGCCCACCGCCCTCCAACCGTGGGCGGCCCCGAGCGCTCAGTTCCCACCAACGTCAAGGAGTCACATCATGTCTGAAGACAACACCCTGGCCTGGAAGGTCCTCATCAACGGCGAGGAGCAGTACGCGCTCTTCCCGGCGCCGCTGAGCACGCCGGGCGGCTGGCGGGAAGCCGGGTTCACCGGCAGCGAGGAAGCCTGCGCCGCGTACGTCGACACGCACTGGACGGACATGCGGCCCCGCAGCCTGCGGGAGGCGATGGATGGAGTCGAGAACGCCGCCTGAGCCTGAGCAATCTGTCCGCGCCCGACGGAAGAAACCTCGAACATGCTTCCCTACGCCTCCTTCAGATCACTGCTCGGGATCCGCGACTTCCGCCGGTATTACCTGGGTCAGACCATGTCGGTCTTCGGTGACTCGCTGACCCCGCTGGCGATCGCCTTCGCGGTGCTCGAACTCACCGGCTCACCGGGTGCTCTCGGTATCGTGGTGCTGAGCAGCCGGCTTCCGATGATCCTCCTCGCGCTGCTTGGCGGCGCGGTGGGTGACAGGGTCTCACGGCGCCAGGTCATGCTGATAACGGACTGCGTCCGGGCCGTCTCCCAGGGCGTCACGGCGGTGCTGCTGCTCACCGGGCACGCCAGCGTGTGGATGATCGCCGTACTGCAGCTGATCGCGGGCGCGGGCTCTGCCTTCTTCAACCCGGCCGCCCAGGGCCTGGTCGCCTCACTGGTGCCCAAGGACAAGCTGACCCACGCCAACTCGCTGCTGGGGATCTCTCGGAGCACCGGCCAGATCCTGGCCCTGGGTATCTCCGGCGTGCTGGTGGCGACCGCGGGCTCGGGCTGGTCCATCCTCATCGATGGCCTCACCTTCGCGGCCAGCGCGTCCTTCCTCTACCGGCTGCCGCGCACCCTGGCCGCCGAGCGGCTGGACCGCCGTACCGGGCTTCTCGGCAGCGTCGCCGACGGGCTGGCGGCCGTCCGTACGCGAGGCTGGCTGTGCATATGGATCCTGCACGTCTCGCTGGCCAACATGCTCGTCATCGCGCCGACCGTGGTCCTCGGCCCCTTCATCGCCGATGAGTACCTGGGCGGGGCGCCATCCTGGTCGGCGATCGGTATCTGCTACGCGATCGGCGGGTTGGTCGGAGGCGTCGTCTCCGCCCGCGTCAAGCCGCGTCGCCCCCTGGTGGCCGCCACGCTGTGGTTCTTCCTGATGGCACCCTTCCCTGCCTTCCTGGCCCTTCCGGGCTGGGTGCCCCTGATCGCGGCCGCTGGACTCGCGGCCGGTCTCCAGCAGTCCGTGTACGCGGTGCTGCAAACCGTGACCCTTCAGCAGAACGTGCCGGGTGAGCTGCTGGCCCGCGCCAGCTCGGTCTCCATGATGGGCGCCCTCGTCGGCACCCCCATCGGCATGGCTCTGGCGGGCCCGGCGTCGGTGCAGTTCGGCGCCCGTACCGTCCTGGTCTTCTGCACGGTGACGGTGCTGGTCATCTCCACGGTGGCACTGCTGATCCCGGCGGCCTGGCGACTGGTCGCGGAGAAGCCTGAGGAACCGGCGCCCCTGGACGACGCCGAACAGAAGAAGGTCGAGGCATGAGCGGGGAACACGCCGGAATGCCGGTGGAGGAGCGGATACGCCTCCGGGCCCGGGAGACACCGGACGCGCCGGCCCTGGTCGACGAGGACCGTCTGCTGACATACGCACAGCTGGACGGGCTCACCGATGCCCTCGCCGCGCGGATGCGTGGTCTGGGTGTCGGCCCCGAGCGGGTCGTGGCCGCCTTCGTCCACCGCAAGCTGGAAGCCGCCGTGACGCTGGTCGCGGTACTCAAGGCCGGCGGGGTGTACCTGCCGCTGGAGGCCGGGGCGCCGGTCGAGCGCAAGGCACTGATGCTCGCGGACAGCGACGCGGCGCTGCTGCTCGTCGGCAGTGGCGTGGACGCCGACGGGCTCGACGTGCCGATGCTCCACTGGCAGAAGCCGGAGGACGTACCGGCCGCGCCGGCCGAGCCCCATCGTGCCCGGCCGGGCAACGCCGCGTACGTCCTCTACACCTCGGGGACCACCGGCCGCCCCAAAGGCGTGGTCATCGCCAGGGACCTGCTGGCAGAGCAACTGCGGGCCATCACCGCGAGCTTCGGGCTGCTCCGCGAGGACCGGATCCTGCAGTTCTCCCCCATGCACGTGGACACGGCGATCGAGCAGGCCCTCTGCGCGCTCACGCTCGGGGCGACGCTGGTGATCAACGACGAGACGCTCAGTGTCACGGGGATGCTGGAGTTCCTGGAGCGGCACCGGGTCACGGTGGCGCACCTGGCGACCGGTTACTGGCACGCGATCGCGAACTCCCTGGAGTGGCGGGACTGGCCCGGGCTGCCGCTGCGGCACATGATCGTCGGCGGCGACCGGATGTCCGTCAAGTCCGCCGAGCTGTGGCAGCGCAAGGCGGGCATTCCGCTGACCAATGCGTACGGTCCGACCGAGACCGTGATCACGCCCACCATCAGCCCGGTGACCGCGATCGACGAGGAGCTCGGCGCGCCCCTGGGCGCGCCGATCGGGGACCGCACCGCGTACATCCTGGACGAGGACCTCAGGGAGTGCGGCGAGGGCGTCGCCGGTGAACTGCACCTGGGCGGGGGACTGTTGGCCAGAGGCTACCTGGGACGGCCGGGGCTCACCGCGCGTTCCTTCGTCGTGGACCCGTTCAGCGACGTGCCCGGGGCGAGGCTGTACCGGACGGGCGACATCGTCCGGCGCATGCCCGGCGGGGAGCTCTACTTCATCGGACGCAAGGACAGCCAGGTGAAGGTCCGGGGTCACCGGGTGGAACTCGGCGAGATCGACGCGGTGCTGGCCGCCCACCCGGCGGTGCGGGAAGTCGCGGTGGTGGCGCGCGAGGACAGCCCGGGCAGTCAGCGGCTGGTGGCGTACACGGTGCTGCGACAGGACACGGCCACCCCGGCCGAGCTGCGGGCGCATGCAGCCTCCCGCCTCCCGGCGCACATGGTGCCCACGGTCTTCACCTTCCTGGACGCCCTGCCGCTCACCTCCAACAGCAAGGTCGACCGTCGCGCCCTGCGGGGTGAGGCGTTCCGGCCGGCCGACACCAGGCGTAAGGGGTCAGCCGGATGAGTACCCGGGACGTTGAAGCGGTCGGCTCGCGGGAAACCGTCGAGGAGGAGGTCACCGCGATCTGGGAAAGCCAGCTGGATCTTCAGGGCATCGGCCCGGACGAGGACTTCTTCGACCTCGGCGGGCACTCCTTGCATGCGGTGGAGATCATCTCCCGGCTGGAACACGCCTTCGGGGTGGCGGTCCCGCTGCGG
Source organism: Kitasatospora sp. NPDC004669 (assembly GCF_040609455.1). NCBI lineage: Bacteria > Bacillati > Actinomycetota > Actinomycetes > Kitasatosporales > Streptomycetaceae > Kitasatospora > Kitasatospora sp. NPDC004669. Next base: position 120,681 of record NZ_JBEXKB010000011.1, on the reverse strand, counting down.
GACTTCTACCGGACGCCGACCACCGCCGGCGTCGCCGCGGTCGTGATCTCGATGAAGGGGCCCGACCCCCAGCCGAGTACGACGCATCAGCTTCCGACCTGACCAAGGTCACACCTTCCCTTCGCCGCCCTGTCATGGCGGCGAACTGCGAGCCGAAATCCGGGGGTTCCTCCACCATGCGTTCCATCGAGATCTCTGGACGTGCCATTGGTGACAACACCGATGGCTACACCATCGCCGAGATCGGCCACAACCACGGCGGCAGCGTCGAACAGGCCGTCAAGCTCTTCCAGGCCGCGGCAGCCGCCGGCGCGAGCGCCGTCAAGCTGCAGAAGCGCGACAACAAGAGCCTCTTCACGCAGGCGATGTTCGACGAGCCCTACACCAGCGCCAACAGCTACGGGCCCACCTACGGGGAGCACCGCGAGGCGCTGGAGTTCGGCCAGGCCGAGTACGAGTACCTGCGCTCCGTGGCCGGCGAGCTGGGCGTGGACTTCTTCTCCACCGCCTTCGACGTGGCCAGCGTGGACTTCCTGGCCGAACTGGGGCTTCCGGCCCTCAAGATCGCCTCGGCCGACATCACCAACACGCCCCTGCTCGCCCACGCCGCCAAGACCGGGCTTCCGCTGATCGTCAGCACCGGAGGAGCGAGCCTGGACGACGTGCGCCGGGCCTGTGAGACGGTGCTGCCGATCAACCCCCAGCTGGCGCTGCTGCAGTGCACGGCGATCTACCCGGCGGCACCGGACGACCTGCACCTGTCGGTGATCACTGCCTACCGCGAGGAGTTCCCCGAGGTCGTGATCGGCTTCTCCGGCCACGACCTCGGTCCGGAGCTCAGCTTCGTCGCCTACGCGCTGGGCGCGAGGGTCATCGAGAAGCACTTCACGCTGGACCACGCGGGCAAGGGGAGCGACCACCACTTCTCGCTCGACCCGGCCCAGTTCACCGCGCTGACCGAGGGTCTGAGCCGCACGCGTGCCGCGCTCGGCTCGCCGCGCAAGACGCTGGGCAGCCGTGAGGCGGTCGCCGTACGGAAGATGGGCAAGAAGCTCGTCGCCGCCCATGCGCTGCCGGCGGGGCATGTGCTCACCGAGGCCGATTTCGCGTGCAAGTCCCCGGGCGACGGCCTCAAGCCGTACCAGCTGGGTGAACTCCTCGGGTGCCGGCTCGCGCGCCCCGTGGCCGCCGACCAGGACTTCGCCCTCGATCTGCTGGACGCCCGGTGATCCCCGATCTGTCGGGTGAGGTCGCCGTCGTCACCGGCTCCTCCGGCCGCCTCGGGCAGGTGTGGACAGCGGCCCTGGCCGGCGCAGGGGCGACGGTCCTCGGCCTGGACCTCGAACCGGGCCAGGCCGCCGCGGGCGGCCCGCACCTGTCGCTCAGCGCCGACGTGACGGACCGCGAGTCCCTGCGGAGGGCGCTGGCGGAAGCCGTCGAGCAGGTCGGTCCGCTCACCATCCTGGTGAACAACGCGGGGATCGACCAGCCGCCCAGCGCCGAGACGGGCAGCTGGCTGTTCGAGGACATCCCCGACCACCTCTCGGCGCGTGTGCTGGAGGTCAACACCCTGGGGGTACTCCGGGTCTGCCAGACCTTCGGCGCGGACATGGCCCGGCGTGGCCGCGGCAGCGTCATCAACATCGGCTCCCTGTACGGGAACGTCGCACCCGATGCCCGGCTCTACGAGCACATCGAGCTGGACCCGCCGTTCCTCAAGCCTCCGGCGTACGGAGCCTCCAAGGCTGGGGTGAGCGCGCTCACCCGCTACCTGGCCGCGTTGTGGGGGCCGCGCGGGGTCCGTGTCAACACGCTCTCCCCGGGCGGCGTGCTCGGCGGCCAGGACGCCACATTCCTGGAGCGCTACACCAGCCGGGTCCCCATGCGCCGGATGGCCGAACCCGACGACCTCACCGGCCCGTTGCTCTTCCTCGCCTCCGGCATGAGCAGCTACGTCACAGGCCAGGAGCTGCTGGTGGACGGCGGGTTCGTGTGCTGGTGACCACTGACAACGATCCGGGAACCCCCCGTACGACTGGAGAGTCCGTGCCCCATCCGCTGCGCCGGGTCCCTGTGCGCGAGTTCGAACGTGTGCTGGACGCCATCGGTGAACCGAACGAGCGGGCACGCGCCTTCGCGGCGCTCTGCCGCATGAACACCCTCTACATGGTGACCAGGGCTGGCTCCGGGCACCTGGGGTCCAGCTTCAGTGCCGCCGATCTGGTCGCCCAACTGCTGCTCCAGGAGATGCACGAGCCCGGTACCGACGACGGCGACGTCTACTTCTCGTCGAAGGGCCACGACGCTCCCGGCCTGTACGCCGCGCTGATCGGACTCGGGATGCTCCCGGAAGAGGACCTGCACCGGCTACGGCGCCTCGGCGGGCTGCCTGGCCACCCAGACGTACACACACCGCACATGCCCTTCAACACGGGTTCGCTCGGTATGGGTGTCTCCAAGGCCAAAGGCCTGATTCTCGCCGACCGGCTGCGCTCCCTGCGGCGCCGCGTCTTCGTCACCATGGGCGACGGAGAACTCCAGGAAGGCCAGGTCTGGGAGTCGCTGGCGGGTGCCGTGCACCACCGGATGGACGAACTCACCCTCATCGTCGACCACAACAAGATCCAGTCCGACACCTGGATCCGGGACGTGAGCGACCTGGGTGACCTGGAGGGCAAGTTCCGCAGCCACGGCTGGGGGGTGCTGCGCTGCGACGGCAACGACGTGGCCGCACTCGCGGTCGCCTTCGGCGAGCGGCGCGAGCGGTTCACCGGCGTGCCCGTGGTGCTGATCGCCGACACGGTCAAGGGCGGCGGGTGTGCCACCTTCGCCGCCACCTCCATGCCGGACGACGAGTGGCGCTACCGCTTCCACAGTGGCGCGCCCTCCGAGGAGGACTACCTTAGCGCCCACGCCGAGCTGGTGGAGGTGGCCGGGACGATCCTCGCCCGCAACGGGCTCGGCGAACTGGAGCTGGTGTCCGAGGAGCCGAGGGTGGCGCCCCGTCCGGCCGGCGAGCGGCTGCCCGAGGTCTACGGTGAGGTGCTGCTGGACCGGGCCGGAACCCATCCCGGGATCGTCGCCCTCGACGCCGACCTGGTCCTGGACACCGGACTGATCCCGTTCTCCCGGGCGTACCCGGACCGCTTCTTCGAGTGCGGGATCGCCGAACAGGACATGGTCTCGACGGCGGGCGGCCTCGCGGCCGGTGGACTGCTGCCGTTCGTCCACTCCTTCTCCTGTTTCCTCCACGCCCGGCCCAACGAGCAGATCTACAACAACGCCACCGAGGGCCGGCGGGTGGTCTACGTCGGTTCGCTCGCCGGGCTCCTTCCGGCGGGCCCCGGTCACTCGCACCAAGCGGTCCGGGACGTCGCCGCGTTGGGGGCGGTCCCCGGCCTGGTGATGCTGGAGCCCGCCAACGCGGAGGAGCTGACCGCCGCGGTGGACTTCTGCCTGGAGTCCGAGGAGAGCGTGTACCTGCGGCTGGCGAGCGTGCCCGTGCCCGCCGAGAGCGCGGCCATTGGGAGTGGCCCGCTCCGGGCCGGTCGCGGACGCACCGTCCGCGAGGGCGACCGGGTCGTGGCCGTGGCCGCGGGCCCGGTGGTGCTGACGCAGCTGCTGCGGGCCGCCGATCTCCTCATGACCGACGGCATCCGGCTGCGGGTCGTGAACCTGCCCTGGCTGAACCGGGTGGACGAGCAGTGGCTGACTGAGCTTGCCGCCGAGGCGGACACGCTGGTGGTGGTGGAGAACCACTACCGGCACGGTGGCCAGGCCGACACCGTGGCCCGGGCCCTCCTGGAGGCGCGGGTGCCCCGACTGCCGGACTTCCACGGCATCGGTCTGACCGAGGTTCCGGTCTGCGGCACCGAGGACGAGGCCCTCGACGCACACGGCCTCAGCGCACCGCGCCTTGCCGAGCAGATCCTCAAGGCCGTCCGCTCCCGCTGATCCGCACACGTCCAGCAGACCCCCCTCACAAAGGAGTTCCACCAGTGGAGACCATCCGCAATGTGATGCAGCGCCCCGATCCGGCTCTGCTCAATGCCTTCCGCGAGGTGCTGAAGGAGTACAGCCCCAGCTGTCTGGTCACCGATGCCCGCCGCCGCGTCGGCGCCATCGGCGGACTGCTGCCGGTGCTTCCGCAGCACAAGATCGTCGGCCCCGCGCTCACCGTGAACCTGTCCATCGACGACCTCGTCGACTGCATGCCGGTGCTGGCCCTCGCCGAGCCCGGTGACGTGATCGTGGTCGCCTGCCACGGCACCACCACCACCGCGATGTGGGGCGGGCTGATGTCCACCCTGTCCCTCAAGGCGGGAATCGCCGGTGGCATCGTGGACGGGGCGGTCCGCGATGTGGACGAGATCCGCGACCTGGGCTTCCCGTTGTGGTACCGGAGCACGGTGCCGAGGCCGTCGCCCACCGCGGTCCACGACCGCACCGAGCCGGTCCAGGTGAACGTGCCGGTCGTGGTCAACGGCCAGGTCATCTCGCCCGGCGACATCCTGGTCGCCGACGAGAACGGCATCGCGGTCGTCCCCCAGCACGGCGCCGAGGACGTGCTGGCCGGTGTACGCCGGCAGATCGACAAGGAACGCGTGGTCCGCGAGCGGATCAACTCCGGCGCCACGGTGCAGGAGCTCCTCGTCGAGTTCGGCCACCTGTGAGCAGCCGGCCCCTGCGGGTCTATCTGACGGGCGCCGACGGGATGCTCGGCACGGCGCTCACCGCCGCCTTGGACGCGGACCCGGCGACCGCGGACTGGCCGCTGCTCGGGGTCTCCATCAAGGACTTCGACATCGGTGACCGTGCCGCCGTGGCCGCCTCCATCGACGCCTTCCGGCCCGACGTGGTGGTGCACACGGCCGCGCACGCGATCGTCGACGACTGCGAACAGGACCCCGCAATGGCGCTGCGGGTCAACGTCGCCGGGGTGCGCCACGTGGCCGAAGCCTGCCGCCGCACCGGTGCGCGCCTGATCTACTTGTCCAGCGACTACGTCTTCGACGGCGAGCACACCCCCGACCGGGGTTACCGCGAGGAGGACCTGCCGGCGCCCCGCAGCGTCTACGGCCTGACCAAGCTTGCCGGTGAACGCGTGGCCGAGATGGCACCCGGGCACGTCAACGTCCGCACCTCGTGGCTCTTCGGGGGTGTGGACGAACGCCTTGACACGGTGCTCTCCGTAGTGCGCGGGATCCAGCGGGGCGAACGTTCCCGGTTGATCGGCGGTCAGTTCAGCTGCCCCACCTACACGGTGGATCTGGCCCGGGCCCTGGTCTTCCTGATGACCGACGGGAGCGACGTCACCGGAACCCTGCACGTGACCAACCAGGGGTCGGCCAGCTGGTATCAGGTCGCCTCGGAAATCCACGCGCTGCTCGGCGCGGACGCGGGTCTGGCTCCCGAGCCCGCGTTCTTCGAGGAAGCGGGGTTCATCGGCGGCCGGCCGAGGGATTCCACGCTGGACACCGCCCGGCTGCGGAGCATCGGGTTCATCCTGCCGAGCTGGCAGGACGCGGTGGCCCGCTACTGCGACACCCTCGTATCGACCCCGGTGGGGGGCAGTCGATGACCAGCACTCTCCGGGAATCCACGGCGGCCTGGAGCAATTGGGCCAGGACCGTACGCTGCGAGCCCCGGTACCGTATCGCGCCCCGGAGCGAGGAGGACATCGCCGCGGCCGTGGCGCTGTCCGCCGAGCGGGGACTCACCGTGCGGGCAGCCGGCTCCGGCCACTCCTTCAACCCGCTCGCGCTGACCGACGGCGTCATGGTCGACCTCTCCCGGTACTCGGGGGTGGAGAGCCTGGACCGGGAGGGGCGGACCATCACCGTGCGCGCCGGGACGTCGCTGGCCGAGATCAGCGCCGTACTGGACCGGGCTGGCCTGGCCCTGGCCAACATTGGCACGCTCGCCGAGCAGACCGTTGCCGGAGCCATCTCCACCGGCAACCATGGCACTGGCCTCAAGCACGGCACCTTCGCGGACCAGGTGGAGGCGCTGCGTCTGGTCACCGCAAACGGTGGCGTGCGCGAGCTGTCCCGGGACGGCTCCGCGGAGTTGCTGCGCTGTGCCCGGACCTCGATGGGCACGCTGGGCGTGATCAGCAGTGTGACGCTGCGCTGCGTGCCCCGCTTCCGGCTCGCCGCGACCGAGCGGACCGAGAGGCTGGACACACTGCTGGAGGGCTTCGAGGAGTGGGCCGGCAGCGCCGAGCATGTGTCCTGCTCGTGGTCGCCGTGGAAGGACACGGTGTGCAGCCGCCTCGTGAACGCCACCGAGGACGCTCCCACACCGGGGGCGGGGCGACGGCGGTACGCCACCACTCTCTCCGAGGTGCGGTGCGGACTGGTGGGCCTCGTCGCCGGTGCGGCCCCAGCCGCAGTGCCCCGGCTGGACGGTTTCCTGTCCGGTCGGGGCAGCGGGCCGGGGGCGCACGTGGACGTCAGCCACAAGGTGTTCACCTTCCCCCAGCCGGTGAAGTTCGTCGCCCTGGAGCACGCGCTGGCGCTCGGTGACGTCCCCGAGGCGTTGCGGCGGCTGCGGGGCACGCTGCGCCGGGCCGGCCGCTACTCGCCGTACTCGGTACTGGTGCGGGTCGGTGCCAGCGACGACGCTCCCCTCAGCCCGGCTTACGGGCGCGCCACCGGCTACGTCAACCTGACGGTCCCCCGGTCGGTGCCCTTCCTGGAACTGCTCCGGGTGGTCGAACGAGAGCTGCGCGACCTGGGCGGACGGCCGCACTGGGGCAAGGCCCACACGGCGACCGAGCAGGTGCTGGCCCCGCTCTACCCGGAGTGGGACGTCTTCCAGGATGTGCGTGCCGATCTCGATCCGCAGGGCCTGTTCACCAACGACTTCACCGCCCGTGTCCTCGGCCCGGTGCGCCCGGCCGGAAAGGTGGGCTGACGCAGTGATACCCCAAGCGCTCTTCCTGGACTTCGACGGTCTCATCTGTGACACGGAGCGCGCCGCCAGACGCTCCTGGGACGAAACCTGGGCACAGCTCGGCGTCGTGTTCCCCGATGAGCTGTGGGAGCGGATGGAGGGCCGGGCCGACGGCGGACAGCTGGCGCTGGACGCCCTGGGCGCGGCGCTGGGCCGGCCCCTGGAAGCCGGGGTGCGGGACGCGCGGGCCTCGCTCAAGAAACGGCTCAGCGAGAGTGAGCCGCTGCGCCCGGGTGTCGGCCGGCTGCTGGCCCTGGCCCGGCGGCGCGGACTGCCGATGGCCGTGGTCTCCAGTTCTCCCGCGACATGGGTGGAGGGACACCTCGCCCGGCTGGGAGTGCGCGACTACTTCGCCGTGGTGGTCACCGGGGAAACCGCCGAGCGGCACAAGCCCGCCCCCGACCTGTATCTGGCGGCCCTGGCGCGGATGGGCGTCGCGCCCTTCGACGCGGAGGCGCTGGAGGACTCCGCTGTCGGAGTCCGGGCGGCACGGTCGGCGGGGCTGCGCTGTGTCGCGGTCCCCGCCTCCGGGGGAGCGGCGGAGCGGGTGGCCGAGGCGGATCTCGTGGTCGCGGACTTCGAGGAGTACCTGCGGCAGGCGGCGTGGACGGACGTGGACGAACGACAGTGCGAGGACCGGGGGACAGGATGACGGCGGAAGCCATGATGACGGATCGGCATGTGGACGCGGAGACGCCTGCGTGGCTGTGGCGCTCGGGCGAGATGGTTCCCTGGAACGAGGCGCTGATCCATGTCAACGCCGTCGGCCATGCCTCGGCCGCCGCGATCTTCGAGGGCATCCGTGCCTACCGCTCCGCCGACGGCCGCTCACTGCTGCTGTTCCGCCTGGAGGACCATCTGCGGCGACTGCTGGACTCGGCCCGCATCTGTCGGCTGGATCTGGGGCACGACCGGGACGAGCTGGCCGCGGCCGTCATCTCGGTGCTGCGGGCCAACGGATACCGGGACGACGCTTACGTCCGCCCGTGGGCGTTCGCCAAGGGCTTCGTCAAGGAGCAGATGGTGCCGGCGGACAGCCTCTGCGAGGTGGTCGTGGACAGCTGGCCGTTCTCCAGCGAGCTGGCCGCGCCGGACGGCTGCCGGGCGGCGGTGAGCTCCTGGACCAGGATCAGCGAGGCGTCGATGCCGCCCCGGGTGAAGGCGTTCTCCAACTACCACAACGGCCGCCTTGCCGCCATGGAGGCCCGGCTCAACGGGCACGACCACCCGATTCTGCTCAACGAACGGCACAAGGTGAGCGAGGGGCCCGGCGCCTGCGTCGCGCTGGTACGGGCGGGGAGGGTGATCACGCCTTCGCTGAGCAGCGGGGTGCTGGAGAGCGTCACGAGGGACACCGTGCTGCACCTGCTGAGCGAGGTGATGGACATGCCGGTCGAGGAGCGCGAGGTGGACCGCACCGAGCTCTATCTGGCCGACGAGATCTTCTTCATGGGCACGGCCTGGGAAATCCTGCCCATCACCTGGATCGACGGGCTCCGGGTCGGGTCGGGGAGTCCCGGACCGGTCGCCCAGCGGTTGCGTGAGATCTACAGCCAGGTGGTACGCGGCGAGACCGCTCACTACCGGCACTGGCTGACCGAAGTCCCGACGACCGGAGACGAAAAATGACCGACATTCAGAACTGGCTGCGAACCTGGTCCGTCGCGGGCACGGGAGAGGAGGAGCGGCGGGCGGTCCTGCTCTGCTTCCCGCCCACCGGGCTCGGCGCGTCCACCTTCCGCCCCTGGCAGGAGTACCTGGGTTCCCGGGCCCTGGTCGCGGGGGTCCAGCTGCCCGCGCGGGAGGAGCGGATTGAGGAGGAGCCGCCCCGCACGGTCGAGGAGGTCGCGGAGGCTGCCGTCGAGGCGCTTGACGGGCTGGCGCCGGCGCGGGGCCTGGCCCTCACGCTCGTCGGGGTCGGCTCGGGCGCCGCACCGGCGCTGGAGGCCGCCGCGCTGCTGCGGGACAGGGGCAGGGCGGTGCGGAGACTGGTGGTGGCCACCGCCCGGCCGCCGCACTTCGTGGGGTCTCCCGGCGACGAGACCATCGACCAAGCTACCGGCATCCTGAACCAGACTGACGACGAGATCGTGGCGTCCGGCTGCTCCTGCCTGCCGGGCCTGGAAGTGGCTGCCGAGCTGGACAGCTGGCTGGTCGAACGCATGCTGGTGAGCTTCCGCGGCACGGTGCGGATGATCGCCGGATACCGCTGGACCCACGAGCCGCTGAGCTGCCCGGTCGAGGCGTGGCACGGAGCCGACGACCTTCTCGTGCGCACCGAACACAACGAGGGCTGGCGGCAGTACGCGGCGGCCGACTTCTCGGCCCGCTCCTTCCCGGACTGCCACGACTACTTCACAGTCAGCCGCAACGCCATGCCGCCGGCGCTGGCCGCGCTGCTGGACGCGGACGAGTCCGCCGCGATCCACGTCGACTAGTCCAGGAACGACGCGGCCACGCCAACACGACACCTCCGGAACGACAGGACGAGAGAGCATGGAACCCAATAGCCCCGCCGTGGCACCCCGGGCACTGCGGTGCCACGGGGCACGTCCGGACGCCGCGGTCGTCGTCTACGGCATCGCCCACGCTGGCGCGGGGGCGGCGCCGTGGAATCCAGTCGCCGACGCCCTGCCCGAGTCGGTGGAGCTGAGGTCGGTCAGGCTGCCCGGCCGGGAGAGCCGCATCGCCGAGTCGACGCACGCGACCGTGCCGGAGGCCGCCGAGGAGGTCGCCCGGGTCATCGCCGCCGACGCTCGTGAGCACGGCAAGCCGGTCCTGGTGGTCGGATCCTGTTTCGGGGCCATGGTCGGACTCGCGGCGATCGGCCTGCTGCCCTCGGACGTGGCGGTGCTGGGCCTGCTGGCCGTCCGTCAGCCGGTCCCTGGCCACATCGCTCCCCCGGGCGGGGCCCGGCCTGCGTCGATGGACGCCGAGCAGTTGCGGGTCTGGCTGCGGGACTACCGGCTCACCCCGGCCGCGCTGCTGGACGACGACCAGGTCTACGAGTTCTTCGAACCGCTGCTGCGGGCCGACCTGACCATGACCGACGGGTGGGCTTTCGACGGGCCCGCGCTCCGGGTGCCGGTGTTCCTGCTCCATGGGACCGACGCCGGCCAGGCCCTCGACGCGGAGGCGTGGTCGGCGGTGACCAGTGGTCAGGTGCACGTCCGCGGTCTTCCGGCCGAAGGCGATCCGCTGACGGAGCATCCCGTGCTCCTCGCCGACGCCATCGCCTCGGTCGCCGGACAGGCGCTGACGAGGGTGGCCCGCCGCGCGCCGGCCTCCCCCGCCCAGCGCAGGCTGTGGTTCGAGGACGTGGTGCACCGCAGGGAGGGGCGTCCCGCCGCCTACCACTCGGTCATGTCGGTGCGGATGCGCGAGGCGGTCGACCGGGACCGGCTCGCGGACTCGCTCGCCCTGGTGCGGACCCGGCACGAGGTCCTGCGCACCCGCCTGGAGCTGGCCGACGGTCAGCTCCACCAGCTGATGGACGCGCCGGGAACGCCGGTCCCGCTGCCCCTGGTGGACATTCCCGGTCGGTCGCCGCAGGAGCGTGAGGAAGCGCTGCTGGAGCTGATGCGGGCGGAGTTCGAGAAGCCCTTCGACCTGGGCGCGGACCCCGTGTTCCGGGCCCGACTCTTCCGACTCTCGCCCGACGAGTACGAGTTGCAGCTGGTGGTCCACCATGTCGCCACCGACGGGTGGTCCATGGATGTGCTGCTGCGCGAACTGTCCGACGCGTACGCGGCGAAGGCTGAAGGCCGCGCGCCGCTGCTGCCGGACCTCCCGATCCAGTACGCCGACTACTCGGTGCGCCAGCACGAGCGCATCGATTCTCCCGCCTTCGCTGACGATCTGGCCTACTGGCTCGCCCACTTGGAGGAAGCGCCCCGGGTCCTGGACCTGCCGGCCGACCGGTCCCGTCCCCCCGCGCAGTCGTTCCGGACTGGAAGCCTGACCTTCGCGTTGCCGGACGAACTCGCCGCGCAGGCGCGCCAGGTCGCGAAGGAGCAGCGGGTCAGCCTCTACATGCTGCTGCTGACCGCGCTCCAGATCACCATGTCGCGGTGGACCGGCCAGCACGACCTGGTGATCGGCACGCCGGTCGCCAATCGCGCGATGCCCGACACCCAGCGGCTGATCGGCTTCTTCGTCAACCTCCTGCCGCTGCGACTGCGCACGGACGAAAGCCTCACCTTCGCCCAGGCGCTGAGGAGGACGCGGACCGTCGCTCTGGACGCCCACGACCACCAGGCCCTCTCCTTCGACCAGTTGGTCGAGGCGATCGCTCCGGAGCGCAGCCTCACGCACGCACCGGTCTTCCAGGTGCTCTTCTCCCTGGCCGAGCCGCACGACGGTGGCCCGAACGCCCTCGGTATGCTCTCCGACGTCGACTACGGGGTGGAGAACAACCTCGATCTCACCTTCGTCGCCGAGACCCAGGGGTCCGAGGGCGAGGGCCTGGCACTGTGGACCGCGTACTCCTCGGACCTCTTCGACGGCGAGACGATCCAGCGGCTACTGGAACGCTTCACCGAGGTGCTGCGGTTCGTGGTCGGACACCCCGGCGCGACGCTCGCGACCCTGCCCGTCACCACCGAGGCCGAGCGGTCGCGGGTGAGTACCTTCGCCTCCGGCCCCCGGCTGCCCGTGAACAACCGCCTCGTCGACGTGCTGCGTACGGGCGAACCGGCCCGGGGGCGGCAGGACGAGATCGCGGTGGACGACGGCGTGACCTCGCTGACCCACCGTGAACTGCACCGGCGCTCCGACCTCATCGCCCGGCGCCTCCTGGAGCACGGCGTGGGTCCGGACAAGGTCGTCGGCGTCTGCCTGCCGCGCGGCGCCGAGCTGGTGGTGGCGCTGACCGCCGTCATCAAGGCAGGCGGCGTCTACCTGCCCCTGGACCAGGGCCACCCCATGGACCGGTTGTGCTACATGGTGGACGACAGCGCCGCCTGCGTGGTGCTCACGGACGCCGGAGGGACGGCCCTCGACTGGCCGGCGGAGCGCCCGGTGCTGGATGTGGCGTCGCTCACGGAAGCGGACACCGAGCAACCCGCGGAGACGTTCTGGCCCCTGGTCCACCCGGACAACCTCGTCTACGTGATCTACACCTCGGGCTCCACCGGCCGCCCCAAGGCCGTGCAAGTCACCCATCGGGGCATCGACAACTTCATCGCCTGGTACGTGGACGAGTTCCGGCTCGGCCCGGACGACCGGGTCTCCCAGCTGGCCACGCCCAGCTGTGACGCCAGCCTGCTGGACATGCTTCCCGCGCTGCTGGCCGGCAGCCGGCTGGTCGTCGTCCCGGAGGGCACGCACCTCGCCTTCGACCAGCTCTGGGACTACTTCGCGCGGACCGGCGTGACCACCTCGTTCATGGTTACGCCCACGCTCACCGCGAGCGTGACGGGCGCGCCCGCCACCCACCCCACCCTCACCCGGCTGGGAGTCGGCGGGGAGCGGCTTCCGTCCGTGCCCGAGGGGCTGCCGTGTCCGCTCAGCAACCTCTACGGGCCGACGGAGGCGACCATCGCCGCCACGGCCGGACGCCTCGTCCCCGGGGCTCCGTCGCACGTCGGCACCGCGCTCGCCAACACGCGCACCTACGTACTGGACCAGTGGCTCCGCCCGGTGCCGCCGGGTGTCGCCGGTGAGCTGTATCTGTCCGGACCGCAGCTCGCCCGCGGTTACAGCGGCCGTCCCGGGCTGACCGCGCGAACCTTCCTGCCGGACGTGATCGCCGGCGACGGCGGGCGGATGTACCGGACCGGGGACCAGGCCCGCTGGACCGAGGACGGGGCGCTGGACTTCCTTGGCCGGATGGACCGCCAGGTCAAGGTACGCGGCTTCCGCGTGGAGCTGGAGGAGATCGAGCGGGCGATCGCCTCCGCACCGGGCGTACGGGAGACCGTCGTCCTGCTGCGTGAGGACCTGCCGACCGGTCCGGGGCTCGTCGCCCACTGCCGGGTGGCGCCGGGCGACGCGGCGGATCGCGGGTGGGTCGAGAAGGCACACCGGCACGCCGCCGAGCATCTTCCCGCGCACATGGTGCCGTCGGCCTGGATCGGCATGGAGCACTTCCCGCTCAACAAGAACGGCAAGGTCGACCGCAAGGCGCTGGCGGTGCTGGAGGTGCCGAAGGACGGCGGTCCCGCCGGTGAGTACATCTCTCCCGAGGGGGCGCTCCAGGAGTTGGTGGCCGAGGTTTGGCAGGAGGTCCTGGGGGCGGACCGGGTGTCCGCCATGGACGACTTCTTCCACCTCGGCGGTCACTCGCTGCTCATCGTGAGGGTGGTGTCCCGGCTGGAGGCGGCTCTCGACATGAAGATCAGGATGACCATGGTGTTCGAGTACCCGGTGCTGCGCGACCTCGCCGCACGGCTTGAGGAGTCGGTGCTCGCGCACCTCGTGGAGGTGGAGGCATGAGTACGACGTCGGTCGACAGCCCCGGCCGGGAGGACCGGAAGGAGGCCCAGCTGCGCGCGTTCCTCGCCCGGAGGCGGGGCCTCGCGGAGCGTGGCGGGATCGAACGGGCTGACCGCACGGCTCCGATCCCCACCTCGTTCGGGCAGCGCCGCCTGTGGTTCCAGCGGGAGCTCGACCCGGTGGCCGGCAGCCGCAACCTGGTCTTCGCGTGGGCACTCGACGGGCAGCTGGACCCGGCGGCCCTGTTCCGCGCGGTCGGGCTGGTGGTCGGCCGGCACGAGGTGCTGAGGCTGCGTATCGAGGCCCGGGACGGCGAGCCGTACCAGACCGTCGCGGACCCCGTCGATCTGCCGGTGGACGTGGTGGAGGTCGCGGGGGACACGGTTCAGGAGCGGGAAGGGGAGGCCCGGCGGCTGATCGCGGAGGCCATGCGGCCGCCGCTGCCGCTGGACTCCGGCTTGCTGCTGCGGATGGGGCTCTGGCGGGTGGCGCCGGAACGGCACCTGCTGGCCCTCGCCGTCCCGCACATCGCGTTCGACGACTGGTCGGTCGGGCTGCTCTTCACCGAGATGGCGGCGGGCTACGAAGCTCTGGTCAAGGGCGAGGAGGCCGTCCTGCCCGCTCTGCCGGTCCAGTACCCCGACTACGCGGCCTGGCAGCGCGGTCTCTACGAACAGGAGGGCCCGCGCGCCTGGGTGGAGGAATGGGCCGAGTCCATGACGGACGCTCCGCCCGTCTTGGAACTCCCCGCCGCACGGCCCCGGCAGCAGTCCGGCACCGTGCACACCGAGACCGTCGACATCGCCGTCGCCCCGCGGCTCGCCGGCGCGGTCGAGCGGCTGGCCGAAGGGGAGGCCGCGACGCCGTTCATGGTGTACCTGGCCGTGTACTGCCTGCTGCTGGCCGAGCTGTCCGGCAGCGAGGACATCGTGGTCGGCACCCCGGTGACCACGCGTACCGTGCCGGCTCTGGAACCGCTGCTGGGCTTCTTCGTCAACACGCTCATCCTGCGTGCGGACGTCGACCGTGCCGGGAGTTTCGAGCAGCTGCTGCACCGGGTGAAGAGCCGGGTGCTGGAGCTGATGGAGCACTCCCACACCCCGTACGAGCTGTTGGTGGAGCGGCTGAACCCGGCGCGCATCCCCGGGGCGAACCCGGTGGTCCAGTCCATGCTGACGCTGCAGAGCGGGTCGGCGTCGACGCTGCGCCTCGCCGGGCTCCGGGCCGAGCCGATCGGCGCCGGCGACGGAGCCAGCGAGTACGACCTGGTGGTCGCGCTGGCGCCCGGCGGGGAGGGCCCGTCCGGCGGCGAGGGGATGCGCGCCCGGCTGTTCTACTCGGCGGATCTCTTCGACAGGGAGACGGTCGAGGGTTTCGGCCGCCGCTACCTCTCCCTGATCGAGGCGTGCACGAGCGAACCGAAGGCGCCGTTGTGCGCCCTGGAGGCGACCGGGGACTCCGCCGGCACGTGGGGGCTGACGGGGCCGGTCGCACCGGCCGCGGTGGTGGAGAGCCATGACGTCGGCCTGCGGGTGCGCGCCGGTGCCGCGGCCCACCCCGGGCGGCGGGCCGTGCTCGCCGACGACGGCGAGCTGACCTTCGCCGAGCTGGACCGGCGCGCCGACGCCCTCGCCGGGGTCCTGCTGCGGTCCGGGGCCGGGCCCGAGCGGACGGTGGGTGTCCATCTGCCGCGCTCCTGTGCGCTCGCGGTGGCTGTACTGGCGACCTGGCGGGCGGGGGCCGTGTTCGTACCGCTCGATCCGAACCACCCCGACGAGCGGCTCTCGGGGATCGCGGCCGACGCGGACCTCAAGGTCGTCGTCAACGCCGACGGGGCCGCTCCCAGCTGGTGGCACGGCGAGACCGTGGCCGTCGGCGCCGGCGAGGGGACCGAGCGGCCCGCCCTGCCGGTGCCGCACCCCGCTTCCCTCGCCTATCTCATCTACACGTCGGGGACGACCGGGAAGCCCAAGGGCGTCGGAGTCTCCTACGCCAATCTCACCAACCTCGCGTGGGCGGTCGGCTCGCTGGCCGACTTCCGCGCGGAGACGGCCGCCAACGTCCTGGCGCCCTCCTTCGACGGCTGGATCTGGTCCATGGTGCTGCCCCTGGCCCACGGCAAGGGTGTGGTCATGGCCGACCCGGTGGGCGAGGAGAGCCTGGATGAGCTGCTCACCCGGACCGGGGCGGGCGCGGTCACCGTGACCCCGTCCCTGCTCGGCGTCTCGGAGCGGCTGCCGGACACCCTGGACACACTCGTCGTCGCGGGTGAGCCGTGCCCGCCCGCCCTGATCAGGCGCTGGGCCCCCGGCCGGCGCTTCGTCAACGCCTACGGCCCGTCGGAGATCACGATCTGCGCCACCTGGGCCGACTCCCTGGCCGGGGACGACGTCAGCACCATCGGCCGGCCCATCGGCAACTACCGGGTCCACGTGGTCGACCGCTACCTGCGGGCCGTACCGCCGGGTGTCACCGGGGAGCTGCTCGTCGGTGGTGCCGGGGTCACCCGCGGCTACCGCAACAGTCCCGGGCTGACCGCCCGTCGGTTCGTCGCCGACCCCTTCGCGAAGGACGGCGGCCGCCTCTATCGCACCGGCGATCTGGTAAGCCAACGGCCTGACGGAACAATGCAGTTCGTGGGGCGACTGGACCAGCAGGTGAAGATCCGCGGCTTCCGGGTCGAGCCGGGTGAGATCGAGCGCCGCGCGGTTGAGGTACCCGGGGTGGCCGACTGCGCCGCGGTCGTTCTGGAGGGCGGCCATGTGGGGACGCTGGGGCTCGCCCTGGTGGCCGCCGAGGCCGGGACGGAAACGGCAAGCGCTCTCGTGCGCGGGGTGCAGGACGTGCTGGAGCGCGAGCTGCCGTCGTTCATGGTCCCCACCCGGATCGTCGTGGTCGAGGCACTGCCGCTCACCCGGGTCGGCAAGCTGGACCAGGAACGGCTGGCACAGGACTTCGCGTCGGCCGAGGCACCCCGGCAACCGACGTCGATGACGCCCCTGGAGGCCGTGATCGCTGGTCTGTGGGCGGAGGCGCTGGACTGCCCCGTGCCGGACGCGTCCGGCAACTTCTTCGACCTGGGCGGCCACTCGCTCGTCGCGGCGAAGCTCATGCCCCGACTGTCGGAGGCGCTGGGAACCAAGCTGTCGGTACGGCATCTGATGACCCGCCCGACCGTGCGCGCCCTCGCGGGCGAGGCGGAACGGCTGGGCGCCCAGGTCCCGCGCCCGTAGAACTCAACACATGGTCAGGCACCCGGGCCTCCGGGTCGCCGGACGAAATCAGGACGCAGTGAACACTGCCCGCGTACGGAAGGACTTCCCGCATGCCGTCGTCCCACCTCACCAGCGTGGACCTCGCGGACCCGCACACATTCCTCAATCATGACCTGCACGAACTGTGGCGTTCCCTGCGCACGGACTCCCCCGTGTACTGGAATCCCCCGTCGGAGTCGGCCCCCGGGTTCTGGGCCGTCATGCGGTACAACGACATCGTGAGTGTCTACCGGGACCCGGAGGAACATTTCACGTCCACGCGGGGCAACGTCCTCTCCACCTTGTTGCAGGGACACGACTCCGCCTCGGGCCAGATGCTGGCCGTCAGCGACGGGCCCCGGCACCGCGCCACCCGTGCGCTCCTGCTGAAGTCGTTCACCCCCAAGGCCCTGGCCCCGGTGATGGCCAAGGTGCACGCGCGTACGCGGCGGCTGGTCGCCCAGGCCATCGACTGCGGCGAGGTGGACTTCGCGACGGACATAGCCGACCAGATTCCGATCAACACGATCGGCGACCTCATGGACGTGCCCGAGTACGACCGTCCTCAGCTGGTCAACTGGAACACCATGTCGTTGGCGAGAGACGGTGCGGGCGGCGGCGACCTGGACGAGATCCTGGCCCGCAACGAAATCCTCATGTACTTCGCGGACCTCGCGGAGCAGCGCCGCCGCGAACCCGGCGACGACGTGGTCAGCGCCCTCGCCAACGGGACCATCGACGGAGAGCCGCTGACCGAGGACGAGGTCGTCCTCAACTGCTACAGCCTCGTCCTGGGCGCGGAGCAGTCCAGCCGGATGTCGTCGATCGGAGGTGTCCTCGCGCTCGCCGAGTACCAGGACGAGTGGCGCCGTCTCAAGAACGGGGACGTCGGCCTGGACACGGCCACGGAGGAGATCCTGCGCTGGACCACGCCGGCGATGCACATGGGGCGCCGGGCCCTCGCCGACACCGAGATCGGCGGGCAGGCGATCGCCAAGGACGACATCGTCACCCTCTGGAACACCTCGGGCAACTTCGACGACGAGGTTTTCGCCGATCCGACGCGGCTCGACCTGGGCCGCAAGCCCAACAAGCACCTCGCGTTCGGTCTCGGCGCGCACTTCTGCCTGGGCGCCTTCCTCGGACGGACCCACCTCACGGCCGCTCTGGAAGCCGTCCGCGACCTGGTCAGCACGGTGGAGGTGCGCACGCCGCCGAGGCGTCTCTTCTCCAACTTCGTCCTCGGTTACACCAACGCCCCGGTCCACCTGCACGGTGAGCCGGGTGCGGCCGGGAAGTGACGTCGCGGCCGGTGCCCGCCCCAGCGGCGCACACGGCCGCGAGAGGGGGGCGTCCCGGCGGCGTCGCACTGCCCGACCGCGCCGGGACGCCCTACTTCTGGGACATGAGGGACAGGGACAGGTCGACGGAGCCCAGGGGCTCGTCCGGGTGGCTCATGGCGTGGTCGAGAGCGGCCGCGTAGGCCGCGACGAGTGCTTCGACGGTCTCCCGGTCCCACAGGTCCGAGGCGTACGCGACACTGAGCTGGTCACCGCGTTCACCGGTGATCTCCAGGGCCAGATCGCGCTGGACGTCAATGTCCTGCGCCGGTATCCCGGCCATGGTCAGCCCCCGCATCGCGATCGGTTCGATCACCCCGGACTTGTAGGTCATCGTGACCTGCACCAGCGGGTTGTACGCCGGACTGTGCGTCACGCCGGCGCTGTCGAGGATGAGCTCGAAGGGGACGTCCTCGTGCTCCCGCGCGTCCAGTACCTGCCGCTTCACCTCGTCGAGGTGCTCGCGGAAGGTCAGCCCGTCACGGACCGTGTACCGCACGGGAAGGATGCTCGCGAACGGCCCGATCATGTCGTCGGTCTCCGGCAGCGGCCGGTGGTTGACGGCCGTCCCGACGACCAGGTCCCCGCAGCCCGTCCACTGGGCCAGTACCGAGACGAACACGGCGAGGGTCACGATGTGCGGAGTCGCACCGGCCTCAGCGGCGATGGTGTCGACGCGTCGCACGGCCTCGGGCGGCAACGGGGCGTGCAGGCAGTCGCCCCGGAAGGACTGGGTCGGCCGACGCGGCCGGTCCGTCGGCAGGGGCATCGGCTGCGGCACACCGGCGAGCGCGCCGCGCCAGAACTCGACACCGTCCGCGTACCGCCCGGCGGCCACTTCCTGCCGCTGCCATTCCGCGAAGTCCAGGTACTGCAGGGGCATGGGTTCGATCGCCTCACCGGCGTAGAGCGCCGTGAGATCCCGCTGCAGCACGGAGACCGACCAGCCGTCCAGGGCTATGTGATGAATGATCAGAACCAGAACGTGCTCGTCGTCGGCGACGCGGAACAACCGCGCCCGCATGACCTGTCCACTCGTCAGGTCCAGCCCGTCCCGCGCGGTTTCGGCGAGGGCGGACCGGAGGTCCTGCTCCGGCACACCCGTCGTGGCGGGTACGGGCTCGGGCCGCAGTTCCAGGGAGTACGCGGGGCGGATGTCCTGCCGGACCACATGGCCGTCGACGTAGAAGCCCGTCCGGAGTATCTCGTGCCGCTCGACCAGCTGGTCGAGCGCCCGGGACAGCGCCGCGACATCGAGCGGGCCGCTCATCCGGTAGCTGTGCTGGGTGGCGAACCCCGTGGCGCCGCCCTGGATCTCCTGGGCGAGCCACAGGCCCAGCTGGGCGGGAGACGCCTCCACCGGAACACTCCGGTCGACCCGCGACAGTTCCCGGTCGGGCGCGGAGGCGGCCGCGAGCCACTGAGTGAGGACGTCCGCTCGGCTGTTGTCGGTGGTCACGTCGTAGCTCCTCGTCGAAGGCGTCAACTACTGGCTGGGGCAGGGGCTGTGGGGGTGATGGAGGATGCGCACTGTAGCAGGCGTGCCTGGTCAGCGGGCGTCCCGGGTGATCGTTTCCGGCCCGGCGAACACTCTGATCAAGGGTTGATCGCGGAGCAATATTGCCGAATAATCCAACTGGGCTCATCTGAGCAACCGTTCGCACGGATTCCGACATCAGGCACCCTGTCCCGTGCGCCTGCCACCCGACCGCACGGCGGTCGGACCCGGCCGCCGGCACGGCGGCGTGAACCCGGGCGAGCTCTCACCCGGCGATCCCCATGCCTGCCCCCTTCTCGCCGTCGTTACGGCACAGTGAACCCCCGGAAGGCTGAATCATGACGCGAATTCCCGGCCATGTGGCGGTAGCGCCCGAGACGGACGTTGCCCGTCCGACACCCGTGACCCCTCAGCAGCTCGCCATGCTGATGCACGGTGACGAGGATCCCGAGTCGGCCGTGTACGGGATCGCGAATCTCCTCCGGGTGGACGAGGAGGTCGGCGCCGAAGTGATCGCTGAAGCATGGCGGACGGTGATAACGGAGTTCTCGGCGCTGCGCAGCGGTTTCACCCTCGATGCCCAGGAATCCTGGGCGATCACCACGGCCCACGAGGCCACCGGCATACCGCTCCACCTCTGCCATTGCCCCGGTGACGACATCGACGCGCACGTGGAGGCGCGTACGCGGGACGCTGCGGCCGAGGCGGCGGGCCGGGACCGGCAGGTCCGGGTCGAGGTGCATCTGGCGGACCGCCTGTATGTGATCTTCGCGTACCACCACGCGCTGCTGGACGGGTGGTCCGCGGCTACCGTCATCGGCCGAGCCCTCGCTCATATGCGCCATCTCGCGGGTCTCGGCGATGCCCCGGCCCCCGTGTCGGACGCCATGCCGGCGGCCCAGCGGAGCCTTCTCGCCGCTGCCGGGTCCGCCGACGCGAACGACTTCTGGCACCAAGCGGTTCGCCGGATGCCGCCGTCGCTGCTCGGGCAGCGGGCCGACGGGCTGGCCGACCATCGCGAACTGGTCGAGGAGATCGACCGGGACGTATGGGAAGCGCTGGTGGCCGTGGCGCGGCGGCTGGGTGTCACACTGCCCATGCTCGTCACCTCGGCCTACGCGTCGGCACTCTCGAAGGCGCTGGGGCAATCGGGCGTGACGTTCGGTCTGGTCACCTCGCTGCGCGGAATTGTCGAAGGCGTCGATGAGGAGGCGATCGGCCTGTTCCTCAACACGTTGCCGTACGGCGTGGAACCGGGCGCGGCCGAGGACTGGGCGCAGTTGGCGCGAACCATGCGCCGCAAGACGGCCGAGGCGTCCCAGTACAGCGCCGTCGACATCGCGTCGTTGTCGTCGGTGACGCACCCGGTGTCGCAGCTGATGGACACCGCTCTCGCATTCCAGACGTACCCCGGCGCGAAGGGCCGCTTCTCGGATCGGTCGGCATCCGACGGCCGCCAGGGCATCGTCACCGTCCGCGTACAGGACCACACCCACTACGCCCTCACGGCCTGCGTCTACCCCGCCGCCGACGGACGGTGGGCGGTGCGTGTCTCCTACGACGCGGCCCGGGTGGCACCCACCGTGGTGGCGGACCTGATTGAGGACCTGCTGCTCGGGCTGCGGGACATCGTCGAGGACCCTGCCCGGCCGACCGGATGCGTGGCCCCGGCGGATGCCGCCGTTGTCGATCCGCAGGCGCGGCCCGACACTGGTTCTGGCTCCGAGGACGTGCCGCTGACAGTGGACTCGCCGGCGGCCTTGGCGGTGGCGGCGGTGTGGAAGGACCTCCTGGGAAAGGAGTTCGACCCCGCCGAGGACTTCTTCCTGTCGGGCGGCAGCAGCACGTCGGCGATGAGGCTGGCGATGCGCCTGCAGAGCGGGCTCGGCGTTCGCGTCCCCGTGCGCGCCATCTTCGAGCGCCGCACCGGGCTGGAGATCGTCCGGTACCTGGAGAAGGTCACTTCCGAGGCGGGCCACGAGTGAGGTGGAGCCTTATGTCGAGGGATGACACGCGGATCGGGGCCGAGGGATGACATTGCTCGATGTTGACCTGCTCGATCCACAGGTGCACGCCACCCGTGACCTGGCCGAGGTCTTCGGGTGGCTGCGGGAGCACGATCCCGTGCACTGGCACGACGGTGCGCCGGGCTTTTGGAGCGTGACCCGGCACGCCGACGTGATGCGGGTCGTGCGCGACGAACAGCGCTACACCTCCTTGTACGGCAACATGCTCGGCACGCTGCTGCGGGGCCACGACCCGGGTGCCGGCAAGATGCTCGTGGTGAGCGACGGGACGTACCACAAGGCGCTGCGCCGGTTGCTGATGAGCGGATTCGGGCCGAGGTTCCTCGGCCCGATCACCGAGTCGATCGCCCGGGCCACCCGCACGCAACTCAGGGCGCTGGTCGCTCGTGGTGGCGGTGACTTCGTCTCCGAGGTGGCCGCGCAGGTACCGCTGCAGGCGATCTGCGAGCTGCTGGGCGTGCCCGCGCGCGACCGGGGCGAGATCTTGGAGCTGACGAATTCCGCCATGCTTGCCGCGCCTCCCGGCGAGGCCGTGAGCTCGCAGGCGCGGATCGCGCAGAGCGAGCTCCTTCTCTACTACATCTCCCTGGCCGCCGAACGCCGGGACGCACCCGGGAGCGACATCGTCAGCCTGCTCGTCCAGGGAGAGGTGGACGGCAGGAAGCTGACCGAGGAGGAAGTGCTCCTCAACTGCTACAACCTGATCATCGGGGGTGACGAGACGGCGCGCCTCGCCATGGCGGGCGGGCTGCTCGCCCTCGTCGAGCACCCGGCCCAGTGGGCGCGGCTGCGCTCCGACCCGGGTCTGGTGGACAGCGCCGTCGAAGAGGTCCTGCGGTGGACGACGCCGGCGCGGCATGTCGGCCGAACGGTCCTGTCGGACACCGATTTGGGCGGGCGCACCCTGCGCGCGGGCGATGTGGTGGTGCTGTGGAACATCGCCGCGAACCGGGACCCCGCGGTGTTCTCCGAGCCGGAGGTCTTCGACCTGGCGCGTACCTCGAACCGGCATCTGACCTTCGGCTACGGTCCGCATTTCTGCATCGGTGCGCAGCTCGCCCGGGCGGAGATCCGGACGATGCTGGCGGAACTGCGCACGACGGTCTCCGCGATCAGACGGGCCGGGGAGGCGACGCGCATCCCGTCGACGTTCATCACCGGTCTCGAAACCCTCCCCGTCGAATTCGTACCGGCCGGGGGGCAGGGAAGCTGACGGGGGGCGCCACGGCGGCGGCGGCCGTGGCGCCCCCCGCCCGGCCGCAACGCCTCGTTCCGCTCTCAGGTATCGCGTTCCAACAGGTGGAGCTTGTGGATCAGATACCCCGCGTGCAGCCGGTTGCGGGCGTCGATCCGCTGCATGATGCCCGACAGGTGGCGCTGATACGTGCGCAGCGACATGCCGAGGCGTTTGGCGATGATCTTGTCCTCGTGCCCCTCGACGAGAAGGCGGATCACGCCGAGCTTGAGGTCCTCCGAGATGCTAAGGACGTGCTCACGGTTGTACGCGCAGGGGAACGGGGTCCCTTGGGACCACGACCGCTCGAAGGAGGCGACCGCGAAGTCCACCACGTTCGGGTCGCGCACCACGACGGCGCCCTCCGGGTGGTCCCGCAACGGCATGACGGCGACCTCACGGTCGAAGACCAGCAACTCGGCGAAGGCGTCCCCGACGGTCCGGACCTCTGCCCCCCGTTCGGCGAGCGTGCCAACGAACTCCACGGTCGGCTGGCTGAATTGGGCGGTGTGGTGGTATAGGGCGCGGACTTCCGCCCCCCGCTCGAGCATGCGCGCGGCGTGCTCTCGGGTCTCCTGCAACGCCGCCTTCGGCCGGGCACCGCCGGGCTGGGAGGCGAGCATTTCCTTGGTACAGCGTGCGACGAGTTCGGCGATGGCTCGCCGTGCACCCGCGGGGTCCGTGATCACCTGGGTCGCGTACCGGTCCATGTGCCCCAGGGCGCTGGACTCGTAGATCGGTGTCAAGGCGGCCAGCCCGGCGTAGGCGCGGTCGAACTTCCGCTGGTGTTCCTGGAGTGCGTGCATCGCCGGCAGCAGTACGTCCGCGCTCGCGGTGGCAGGCGGAACGGCGACGAGTCGTTCCGGATCGCCACCGTTCTCGCGCAGGAGTCCGAGGTCCATGAGCTGGTGAACAGCCGCGAGCGCTTCGTCCTCCGCCGCGGATTCGGCGGCGACCATGAGCAGTTCGGCTCTGGACACCTCCTGCCGCCCCGCCGCGTAGGCGTACAGCGTGACGCCGATGTCTCCGATCGGTGCGTCCGATTCGCCGGGCTTCGCCGCGCGGAAATCCGAACGCCCGTCCCTGACCATGCTGTGCCGAACCAAGGATCCCCCCCGCGCGTGGATCACACCGCCCCCATTACGGCATGCACATGTCCACGCGTTCGGTGCGGACCATATCTCAAAACCGGCTCTCCTGTCGCTTCTGTGGGTCGCCGAGAAGGGCAAGCATAACGAATGCGCCGTATCCGGAGCAGGTTTCGATTGCTAAAGGTACGAAACGAACCAAGTGGGACGTTGCGTGCGAAGTCCGGGGGTATTCAACAACTTTGATTAGGCGTCAGCCTCTTGGTAGGCATTCACGAGGTTGACCTCGATCCTTCAACTGGCCTCGATTCGTCGGGGCGGTAAGTCGCTGATGGGCTCGGTGATTCGCCCCGTTTGTCCCTCGTGATCTGGGTGGGGACCTTCGCGTGTCGCTGCGGCTGCGCCCGGGTTCCACGGCACCGGGGTTGTGCGGGCTCCTCCTCCTGTTCTCGTCGGGTTGTTGGCGGCGGGTCAGTTCAGTGCGGGCAGTTGGCTGAGCCGCTTCCAGCAGGTGGCGAACGCGCCAGGGCCAGGGCCAGGTGCGGGAGAGGGTGAGCCAGCGGTGGCGGACGTGGCGGGTCAGCTTGGCCGGCAGGTGGTAGAGCCGGTAGCGCATGGTGGCCGGCTCCGCGTCGGCGAGGTCGGCGTGATCGTGCAGGCCGAGCAGCCGGGACCAGGCGTCCAGGTCGGCGGCGAGGTTGCAGGTGAGCATCCAGGCGCGGTTCACGGTCCAGTCCTGGCTGGGCAGGTTGTGCAGGCCGACGTCCTTGTTGCAGCGCACCCGGTCCTCGACCTGGGCTCTGGCCCGGCCGAGGGGTGGGTGCGGCGCACGAGCGGCCGCATGCCGTCCGGCCAGCCAGGACGGGTGTTTAGGCCGGTGAGTTCGGCGATGTGTGCCGTGCTCACGGTGGTGCCGCCCTGCGTGAGGGTGTCCTGCCAGACGTCCTTCGGCAGCAGCGCGATGGCCCGCTCTTCGGCGGCGGTCATCTTCCAGCCGACCAGGTAGCGCTTGGTGTTGAGGGCTTCGAGGTGGTCGAGGAGGTCGTGGGTGGCCCCGGCGCCGTCGATCCGGATGAGGATCTTCGCGGCCGAGGCCGTTGCTGAGCTCGCTGCGTCGCGTGAGGACCGCCTCGCGCTGATTGCTGTGCTGCGCGAGCAGAACGTGGTGCTGGCTGAACGCTGTGCGGGGCTCGAAGAGCAGAACGAGCGGCTGACCGCGCGGGTGGCGGGGTTGGAGCGGCGGCTGGACCGCAACTCGAAGAACTCCAACTTCCGGCCCTCGCAGGACGTGTTCGGCCTGCGAGGTAACGAGACGGCGGCGGCTGGCGCGCCTGTGTAACTACTGACTTCGGCTCGTCGGGGTGAATGGTCCCGAATCGCCTGACGGGCGCGTTGTGGTGGCTGTATCCGATGGTGTGTGAGATATGCAGATGGGGGCGGGCTGACCGCCGCGGGACGGCTGCGCCGGGAGACGGTGCGGATGCAGGCTGCCGAGCTGTTCGAGCAGGAGGTCAAGCCGACGGAGGTGGCCCGGCGCCTGCAGGTGAGTCCGAAGTCAGCCTACCAGTGGTACCAGTTGTGGCGTGAGGGCGGGGTCGAGGCGCTCGCGTCACGCGGCCCGAGCGGGTCGCGGCGCCGACTGCCCCCGCGCTGCCTGGAGAAACTCGCCGCGTATCTGGACCAGGGCCTAGCCGCAATGCCGGTGACTTTGCGTTCTGCCGCGGCCCTCTGCCCGAAGCATCGCCACAGGTCAGCGGCTCGCGATCGCTGTTAAGTCAGTGGCATTGGGCCTAGCCGCGCGCGGCTGGGTGGAGGACCAGGTGTGGACCGCCTCGCGGGTCGCCACGCTGATCGGGCGGAAGTTCCACGTCTCGTTCAGCGTGTCCGGGGCGACGAGGCTGATGCACCGGCTGGGCTTCAGCCCGCAGGTGCCCGCGCGCAGGGTTGCCGAGTGCGACGAGCAGGCCGTCACCGTGTGGAAGGAGGCGACCTGGGCGGAGGTAAAAGCGTCCGGGCGGTCTGCAGGGGCTGCATCTGCTTCGAGGGCGAAGCAGGCTTTACCCGCCGGCCGCCCAAAGGCTGCACCTGGGGCCGACGCGGCCGCACGCCGGTCGTGACCGTCAGCGGCCGCCGCTCGGGACGCCTGTCCGTGGCGGGACTGATCTCCCTGCGGCCCGGCTCGTGCACCCGGCTCTGCCACCGCCTGCGAACCCACCCCGCAGGTAAGGGCCAGTGCCGAAGCATGGGCGAGCGCGACTTCATCGCCCTGGTCGACGGAGTGCATCACCTCGTGAAGGCGCCGATCGTGCTGGTCTGGGACCGCCTGAACACCCACGCCTCCCATGCCATGCGCGAGTTGGTCGCCGAGCGCGCCTGGCTGACGGTCTTCCTACTGCCCGTCTACTCGTCCGACCTGAACCCGGTCGAATGGGTCTGGGCACACGTCAAGCGCAGCCTCGCCAACCTCGCCGTGGTCGCCCTCGACCGACTCGAAGCCCTCGTCCGCAACCGGCTCAAGCGCCTGCAATACCGGCCCGAGATCCTAGACGGCTTCATAGCCGGCGCCGGCCTGACCCTCGACAACCCAACCTCACCCTGACGAGCCGAAGTCAGTAACGGAGCGGTTGCGGAGGAGGAGCCCGGTCGGCTTCCCCTGACCGGCCAGGGGGACTCTGATGCGATGAGTTCGATGTTGATGTCGACCATCCAACCGGAAGGCAGACGGCTCGCTTCCGCTATCGTGTACGCAATGAGCGATGTGGAGATCTGGCGTGTGCCGATCACGCACGGCGGCGCCGCTGCGGCAGAGGCGGCTCGATTTCTCCTCGACAGCGAGGAGTTGAGGCGACTGGAAGCACTTGATCGGCCAATCGGCCGAGGAGAATATCTCGTTGCTCACGTTGCAATGAGACTCGTACTGGCAGAGCGGCTTGGGTGCGACCCTCACGACGTCGTACTGGAGCGTGAGCCGTGCATTGAATGCGATGGCCCTCATGGTCGCCCCATGGTAGCAGAAACCGGGGGGGCGGTGTTTCCTGCACCATATTTCTCATTGTCGCACAGGCAGGGCCTGGCGGTCATTGCCGTCTCAGCCAACCCTGTCGGCTTGGGCATGGAACTCGCGGACTTGCATACCGATAATTCCACCGGAGCGGAATCGCTGGACCTCACCGCACGCCTAGTTCGCGAGAAGGCGTACGTAAAGGGCACGGGACTGGCTGCCAGTTCCTCTAGCGCCGAGTTGACCGCCTTCAGCTTGACGGATCCAGCATCGATACCGGACTCACTTGGATTCTGGCAGTTGGCAACAGTTCCAGTACCGCCCGGATTCGTCGCCGCAGTCGCAGTACATACTCTCGGAGATTCGAAAACTGTGCGCCTGCACGTGGGCGATCTCGACCTGGCGCGGGCCCTTGGAGTGACTTGAGGCCCGAGGCACCGGCCAGGTCGGCAGGACCCGGAACCAACTATTTCTGCAGGTCGGGAGCGCCACAAGGGGGCGCCAAGGTTTTCTGACCACCTGCTGCGGCAGCACGTACTACAGCGGCGGATCTTGCTGATGTGATCGGTTCGGTTCGTGCGGACGGAGGTGTGCCGGTAGGGGGTCGCCGGTCGCTGGTAGTGGCTGACGGCGGCTGCGGTCTGGTGTTCGACGCGCCAGTGGTGCCGGCGGAGGACCTCGGCGTCGTCGTGGCGGATGGCCGGGTTGGTGAGGGTCAGGAGTCCGGCGGTGACCGAGAGGGTCAAGCAGATCATCGGGCCGGATCGGGATGCTTGAACATCAGGGGCGGTGGTGCTCCGGGCAGCGTGGGGGCCGTTTTGGTCAACTGTGTTGCTTTGTTGGTGAGTTCGGCGGTCTCGGCCAGGTGTCGAGAGCGCTGGACAGCGATGGCGGCGATGATGGCGTCGTAGTGTCGCTTGATCTTCCGTCGCAGGTCGAGGAAAGCGGGGATGCGGCAGCGCTGGGCCCAGGCGAGCCGGCGATCGAGGGCGGCGACGGCGGCCACCAGCCCCTCGGCCTTCGCGATGCGGTAGACGGTGCGCAGGCCTTCGAGTGGTTGGGCGTCAGCGTGCGGCGGCCAGGGCCGAGGCCAGGTGGCGGTCGGCGCGGGGCAGCACGAGCACGCGGCCCGATCACGACGTCCTAGGGGAGCAGGTCAGACGCGGCGGACGCTGTCCCGGCCGCTCCGACCGGGCGGGCCCGCAGCATGGTCTCGCGCAGTTCGCCCCCAGAGAGGGAGGGGCGACAGCGGTGGGTACCCCTGATCGATCGCCGAGGCCTGGTCAGCTCACGAGCGCCGAGCTCACAGACTCGCCGGTAGTAGACGCCGAGACACAAGCTGAGGCGCAAGCCGCCTGGCCCGGCCGCGCGGGAGCTGGGCCGGGAGGTCCGGGTCGTGCGACGATGCCGGTATGAACCGACTCGCGAACGCGACGTCGCCGTACCTGCTCCAGCACGCCTCCAATCCGGTGGATTGGTGGCCATGGGGAGAGGAGGCGATCAGTGAAGCCAAGCGGCGGGACGTGCCCATTCTCTTGAGTGTGGGCTATGCGTCCTGCCACTTATGCTTCCAGTAATTCACTGGTGTCATGTGATGGCGCATGAGAGCTTCGAGGACGCCGGGCTCGCCGAGTACCTGAACGAGCGGTTCGTCGCGGTCAAGGTGGACCGGGAGGAGCGGCCGGACGTCGACGCCGTGTACATGGAGGCCGTGCAGGCGGCGACCGGGCAGGGTGGCTGGCCGATGACGGTGTTCCTCACCCCGGCGAAGGAGCCGTTCTACTTCGGCACGTACTTCCCGCCGAAGCCCCGGCACGGGATGCCGTCCTTCCGGCAGGTGCTGGAGGGTGTGGACGCCGCCTGGCGGGACCGGCGGCAGGAGGTCGGGGAGGTCGCCGGCCGGATCCGGGCCGACCTGGCCGAGCGGGCCGCCGTCTACTCGGCCGGCGCCCACCACCCGCCGGGCGAGGCGGACCTGCACCAGGCGCTGGTCGCCCTCAGTCGGGAGTTCGACCAGAACCGCGGCGGCTTCGGCGGGGCGCCCAAGTTCCCGCCGGCCATGGTGGTCGAGTTCCTGCTGCGCCACCACGCCCGCACCGGCTCGGAGGCGGCGCTGGAGATGGCCGTCCGCACCGCTGAGGCGATGGCCCGCGGCGGCATCCACGACCAGCTCGGCGGCGGCTTCGCCCGATACTCCGTGGACGCCGACTGGGTCGTGCCGCACTTCGAGAAGATGCTCTACGACAACGCCCTGCTGCTGCGCGCCTACCTGCACCTGTGGCGGGCCACCGGCTCCGTACTCGCCCGACGGGTCGCGCTGACCACCGCCGACTTCCTGCTGCGCGAACTCCGCACGCCCGAAGGCGCGTTCGCCTCCGCACTGGACGCCGACAGCCTGGACGAGGAGACCGGAGCCACCGCCGAGGGCGCCTACTACGCCTGGGATCCGGGCCAGTTGGTCGACCTGCTCGGCCCGGCCGACGCGGCCACCGCCGCCCGGCTGTTCACCGTCACCGCCGACGGCACCTTCGAGCACGGCACCTCCGTGCTCCAACTCCTCGCCGACCCCGAGGACTTCACCGAGGACCCCGCCGAGGGCCGCACCGAGTACGAGGCGATCCGCGCCCGGATGTTCGAGGCCCGGGCGACCCGCCCCGCCCCGGCGCGTGACGACAAGGTGGTCGCCGCCTGGAACGGCCTCGCCATCGCCGCACTCGCCGAGACCGGCGCCCTGCTGGACCGCCCCGACCTGGTCGACGCCGCCGAACGCGCCGCCGACCTGCTGCTCGCCGTCCACCTCACCCCCGACGGGCGGCTGCTGCGCACCTCCCGGGACGGCCGGGCCGGCGCCAACGCGGGCGTCCTGGAGGACTACGCCGACACCGCCGAAGGCTTCCTCGCGCTGTACGCCGTCACCGGCGAGGCCTCCTGGCTGCAACTGGCCGGCGCGCTGCTCGACACCGTGCTCGAGCACTTCACCGACGAGGCCTCCGGTGCGCTCTACGACACCGCCGACGACGCCGAGGAGCTCATCCGCCGCCCGCAGGACCCGACCGACAACGCCACCCCGTCCGGCTGGACGGCCGCCGCCGGCGCCCTGCTCACCTACGCCGCGTACACCGGCTCCGACCGCCACCGCACCGCCGCCGAGCGAGCCCTCGGCATCGTCGGAGCGCTGGCCGGGCGGGCCCCGCGGTTCATCGGCTGGGGCCTGGCCGTCGCCGAAGCACTGCTCGACGGGCCGCGCGAGATCGCCGTCGTCGGCCCGGCCGGCCACCCGGCCACCGCGGCGCTGCGGCGGGCCGCCCTGCTGGGGACGGCGCCGGGGGCCGTCGTCGCGGTGGGGGAACCGGGGGACACCGAAGTCCCCCTGTTGGCCGACCGGCCGCTGGTGGGCGGGGCGCCCGCCGCGTACGTGTGCCGGCACTTCGCCTGCGATGCGCCGACCACGGAGCCGGCGGTGCTGGGGGAGCGGCTCGGGGCTGCGCTCGGGTGACGGCGGGCGGGTGGCGACGGCCGGGTGACGGGGGCCGGGTGACGGCGGCTCGTGGGCGAATAATCGCTGGCGGGTGGCGGCCGGTCGGGGCGAGCATGGGCCATGACCTGGACCCTCAGTACCTCGCTCGACGATTTCCGCGATCAGGCGGGTGACTTCCTGGCCGCCCGCCCGGCCGAGAACACCGTCCTGCTCACCATCGCCCACCGGCTGGCCGAGGCCGGACTCGACGTGTTCGGGGAACGCCCGCCGGTCTTCGGATGGTGGCGCGGCGGGGACGGCGGCGCGGTCGAGGGCGCCTTCCTGCAGACCCCGCCCTTCCCGCCCCGGCTCTCCGCCATGCCGCCGGCCGCGGCGGCCGAACTTGCGGTGCGACTGGCCGCCGCCGGAGCCGAGTTCACCGAGGTGACCGGGATCGGCGGCGGAGCCGAGGCGGCCCACGCCTTCGGCGCGGCCTGGACGGGCGCCACCGGCGCCGAGCGGACCGTCAGCGTCAACGAACGGCTCTACCGGCTCGGCGAGTTGACCGACCCGCCGCGCCCGCCGGCCGGCCGCCACCGGCTCGCCGAACCGGCCGACCGTGAGCTGGTGATCGGCTGGTACCACGAGTTCCTGGCCGAGGCCAAGGTCCGCCTCCCCGACGTGCCCAAGGCGGTCGACGAGAAGATCGCGAACGGCGGCATCCACCTCTGGGAGGACGACGGCCACCCCGTCTCCGTGGCCGGCACCAGCCCGGTCCTCGCCGGCATGTCCCGCATCGGCCCGGTCTACACCCCCGCCGACCTCCGCGGCCACGGCTACGCCAGCGCCGTCACGGCGGCCGCGTCCGCACATGTGCTCGGGCTGGGGGCGCAGGAGGTGCTGCTGTACACGGACCTGGACAATCCGATCAGCAACTCGATCTACCAGCAGATCGGGTACCGGGCGGTGGAGGACGCCGTGGTGCTGGACTTCGAGGCGCGGTAGGGGAGTTACGCGTCCTTGGTCAGGTGTCCGCCGGTCACGCCGACCACCTTGGTGTCGAAGGGGTCGGAAGCCGCCGTCGTGGTGGGCGGCGGCAGATGGTCGGCATTCAGGTACGTCTGCGCACAGGTGATGAGGTTGCCCCCGGCCGACTTCATGTCATTGGAGAGCCCGTCCAGCAGCGTCTTCCAGGCGCTGCTGCACCCCGTCAGCGCCGCCCCGCTCTGCCAGCCGGCCAGGCTCCCGGCGGCCTCGGTGCTCGGCTCCGCCAGCTTCGCGGTTTCCTCGGGGACCTTCCCGGCCACCGTCACCGCGTTGTTCCCGGCGGCGGTCAACTCGCCGGGCTTGACCGTGAATCCCTTGCCGTCAGCCATCGTGTCCCCCCGGTGTCACTGTGGCAGTTGTGGAGGTTATGGTAGCGCCGAGTAGTGGGGGGAACACTCATGGCTGATCCAGACCAGAAGGCGGGAGCGGGCCGCCTCGATTTCGCGAGCTTGAAGAACGCCAAGCCGGAGGACCTGCACGCGGCGGGGGACGCGTACGACGCGCTGCACAAGGCGCACATGCAGCACGCCTCCGACTGGAAGAGCGGCACCACCGACCGGGTGCACGGGTCCGGATGGAGCGGACCGGCCGCCGACGCCGCGATCCCCTCGCTGGACGCGACCACCACCCAGCTCCACGCCGCCGAGACCGAACTGGCCTCGATCGGCCAGACCCTGCGGGACCACGCGGACCTCTTCGTGCTCGCCCAGTCGAAGCTCCGGCAGGCCGTCGTGGACGCCGGTGCGAAGGGCCTGACGGTCAGCGACGACGGGACGGTGAGCTGGCCCGCGTCGAGCGGACCGGTGGACGCGGGCCAGGAGGCGAAGCAGAAGACGGCGGCCGAGGACATCTCCAGGCGGATCGGTGCCGCCATCACCGAGGCGAGCGCGGCCGACCAGGCACTGGCCGGACTGCTCAACGGCTTCACCCAGCACGCCACCAGCAAGTCGGGTCTGACGCTCGCGGTCGCCGAGGCCGATCAGAAGGCGACGAACAGTCCGGGCGCGCCCTACCTGAGGGACATGCCGGCGGTGGGGGCGCCTCCGACAGAGGTCAACAGCTGGTGGAACAACCTCGGCCCGGACGGACGCCAGTGGTTCGTCGACCACCACCCGGAGAACATCGGGAACCTGGACGGGATCCCGGCGGAGGTGCGGGACCAGGTCAACCGGAAGTACCTGGACAAGCGGCTCCGGGATCTCGACAACCTGGGGCGGCCGCGTACGAAGGACGAAGAGGCGGAGTACAAGAAGCTCAAGCCCATCCAGGAACGCCTCAATCAGGACTCCGATGCGAAGGATGGCCGCCCGCACACCTACGTTCTCGGCATCGGCACCGAAGGCCAGGGCCGCGCGATCCTTTCCTTCGGCAACCCCGACACCGCCACCGACATCTCGTCGTACGTGCCCGGCATCACCACCACCCCCGACTCGCTCGGCCGCGCGAAGCCGGGTGCCACACCCGGCACCAACGAGGCGGAGAACGCGCTGAACGTCTGGCGGGAGGCCAACAAGAAGGCCAAGTCCGGTGGATCGGTGGCGTCCGTCGTCTGGCTCGGTTACGACCCGCCCGACGTCGATATGAGGGCGACCACGCCCAAGCAGGCGTTGAACGGCGCGCCCGATTACGCGAGGTTCGTCACCGGGCTCCGGGCGGCCAACACGAGCGGCCAGTGTCCACACATCACCTCGGTGGGGCACAGCTACGGCTCGCTCCTGGTCGGACAGGCCACGAAGATGGCCGCCCATCACGGAAACTACACGCTGCCGGACGACGTGGTGATCATCGGCAGTCCTGGCGTCGGCGTGACGCATGCTTCGGACCTGGGGATGCCCGCCGGCCATGTGTGGGCAGGTGCAGCGAACAACGACCCGGTCACTCAAATTCCCTCGGCGGCGGCCGCGGCGGTGCCTTGGCCCTTTGGCGGGGTGGTCGGGGCTGACCCGCACGACCTCTGGTACGGGAGGGACCCGTCGAGCGACTCCTTCGGAGCCAAGCGGTTTACCGTCGACGGCTGGAGCAAGTCGGGGAGCTGGGTGGACTTCGGGATGCACACCAAGTACCTGGCCCCGGAGACGGGCGGTCCCTCGCTGGGCAACGTCGCCGCGATCGTCTCAGGCAAGCCCGATGACGTTCATCTGACTGAGGGCCGATGACGGCCCGAGGGAAGGTAATCGGTTCGATCGTGCTGTCGTTCGTCATCGTGGTGGCCGTCAGCTCGGTGCTCTTCGTCAACGGGTACGGGCCGCTGGCGCTGGCCGATCGATCGGGCCGGTTGGGGACTGGCGAGGCGAAGGGCCGGATCGACCATGCCGTGCGCGCCACCATGGACGGGATCTCGCCCTCACTCACCTACACGGGGGCTGAGTTCGAGGTGGAGAGGGAACACGATCTTTGGGACGGCGAGCCGAGCATGGGCTCGACTGTCACCGAGATCGTCACTGTTCGCACCGTGATCTCGCGGGCGAAACTGCCGACCCTGATGGATCAGGTGGCTCAGGCCTGGAAGTCTCTGGGAAGCCGGGGAGTGGATCGATCGGACCCCGCTGATGAGATACAGGCTATGCGCGGAATGGGACATGTGGGTGGTGAGACGTTCCTGACGTTCTATGCGAAAGAGCAGCAGGACTCGACCTACTTGGTGACGTTCAGGGCAGAGGTGTACGGGGCGCTGTACCAGCCCGCTCACGAGTACAAGCCGCTATCTCCGCTCGCCAGAACACCGCACGATTCCAAGGGGTATGTGATCACCGACCCCGTTGACGACCCGTACTGGTCGCACTGACCTCTACTTCCGATTCCCCCATGCCACCGCTGACACCGGGCGGGGTCCGGCCGGTCGGGCCGGGCCCCGCTTTCCCGCAGGTCGGGGGTGTCCTCGCACTCCCGCCTGCGGGGCGACGCCGGGCTCAGACCCCGGCGAAGCCGCTCCCGAGCAGGGCGAAGGTGTGGTCGACCAGGTCCGCGATGTCCTCCCGGCCGTCGCCCGCGGCCCACTGCAGGACGGCCTCGGTGGTCGCGGCGCCGATGGCGGCGGCGGTGACCCGCATGTCGTACGTGGGCTCCTCGACGCCGGCCCGTCGGGTGAGGACGGTGATGTAGAGGTCCCGCGGGCTGTTGCCGGAGCGGTCCAGTCCGGCGCGCAGCGCGGGGACCTCGGTGACCAGCCGCATCCGGGTCAGCAGCTCCTGCCGCTCGTGCTGGAGCAGGGCGCGGATCAGGCCGATGAGGGCTTCCCGGCAGGAGGTGAGGAAGGGTTCGTCGGCGGGGCGGGCCAGCAGGGCGGAGACCATCGCCGGGTCGTACTCGTCGGAGAGGACGAGGTCGTCCTTGGTGGCGAAGTAGCGGAAGAAGGTGGACGGCGAGACCTCGGCGGCGGCGGCGATCTGTTCGACCGTGGTGTTCTCGTAGCCCTGTTCGGTGAAGAGCCGGTAGGCCTCGCGGCGGATGGTCTGCCGGGTCTTCAGCTTCTTGCGTTCGCGCAGCGAC
The DNA here is from genome assembly GCF_040609455.1 of Kitasatospora sp. NPDC004669. NCBI lineage: Bacteria > Bacillati > Actinomycetota > Actinomycetes > Kitasatosporales > Streptomycetaceae > Kitasatospora > Kitasatospora sp. NPDC004669. Next base: position 85,854 of record NZ_JBEXKB010000011.1, on the reverse strand, counting down.
AGCGGCGCCTCCAGCAGCGCCTGGACCGGGTTGGTCGGGGCGTCCGGGAGGGCCGCGGTCGGCTGCTTGGGAGTCATACCGACGATTATCGGCGATCCCCGGCGGCGGGTTCGGGTGCGGTGGCGGGTTCGGGTGCGTCCGCGGTCCGGTCGCCCGCCCGGTCGGCCGGCATCCGGGCCGCGACGAGCACCGCCGAGACGACCGCGACCAGGCCGGCGACCAGCAGCACCACGCCCATCCCGTGGACGTACGCCGCGTGCGCGGAGGCGCTGAGCGCCGGTCGCCCGGTGGCCCGGGCGACGGCGTCGGCGGCGACCACCGACTTGCCGGCCAGGTGTGCCGCCTCGGCCGGCAGGCCGCCGGTGTCCAGCGCGCCGCGGTAGGCCCCGGCCAGCAGGCTGCCGAAGGCGGCGATGCCGATCGCGCCGCCGACCTGCCGCAGGGTCTGGAGCAGTCCGGAGCCGACCCCGGCCTTGGCGGGTGGCAGGGTGATCAGGGCGGAGGCCTGGGCGGTGATCAGCGACAGGCCCATCCCCAGGCCCAGCACGGTGAGCCAGATCGCGGCGCGCCCGTACCCGTCGGAGGCGCCGGTGCGGCTGCCGAACAGCAGGGCGCCGCCGAGCAGGGCCAGACCGAGGGTGATCACTGTGCGGACGCCGATCCGGCCGACCAGCCGGTCGCTGAGCCTGGCGGCGATCAGCAGGCCGAGCATCATCGGCATCAGTCGCAGCCCGGAGCCGAGGGCGTCCGCGCCGAGCACGCTCTGGAAGTAGAGGGGTAGCACGAAGAAGGCGCCGAACAGGACGAGCGAGATCAGGGTGGCCGCGACCGAGGACCAGCGGAAGGTCCGGTCGGCGAGCAGGGCGAGGCCGAGCATCGGGTCGCTCCGGCGGCGGCTGCGCAGTACCAGCGCGGTGAGCGCGAGCACCGAGCCGACCAGGGTGCCGACCACCAGCGGGTCGCCCCAGCCGGTGTCGGCGCCCTCGATGATGCCGTAGGTGAGAGCGCCCAGTCCGGCGGCGGCGAGCGCGGTGCCGGGCAGGTCCATCCGGGGCGCGGCGGGGTTGCGGCTCTCCGGCAGCAGCAGGACGCAGGCGACGATGCCGATCGCGGTCAGCGGGACGTTGATCGCGAAGATCGAGCCCCACCAGAAGTGCTGGAGCAGGAAGCCGCCGATCAGCGGCCCGAGCGGGGCGCCGCCGGCGAGTGCGGCGGCCAGGATCGCGGTGGCCCGGCGTTGTTCGGCGGCCGGGAACAGTCCGGGGATGACCGCCATGGACATCGGCATGACGAGCGCGCCGGCCAGGCCCATCCCGGCGCGGGCGGCGACCAGGGTGCCGGGGGAGTCGGTGAGCATGCCGACGGCGGAGGCGAGTCCGAACAGGGCGAGGCCGGCGGTGAGGGTGCGGCGGCGGCCGTAGCGGTCGCCGAGCAGGCCGGCCGGGAGCATCGCGGCGGCGAACACCACGGTGTAGGCGTCGACGATCCACTGCTGCTGCCCGGTGGTGGCCTGTAACTGCGCGGCCAGCGTGGGCAGGGCGACGTTGAGGATCGTCATGTCGAAGCTGATCACCAGGACGCTGAGGGCGACGGCGACCAGGGCGAGCCACCGGCGCGGGTCGGCGGCCTCGGTGGTGGCGGTAGCGGGCGGAGCGGCGGGCACGGTGACCTCCAGGGTCCCCAGAAGGGAAGTCTCTCTCAAATGACAGTAACTCTCAAAAGATGGTGACCGTCAATGCGATTCCGGACGGTAGGCCTGTGATCGAACGGGCGCACTCCGTGATGTGTCCTGGAAGTGCTGCTTCCGCACATGGAATTGACGCAACGTTGATCTGCCGTTCGCCGCCTGGAGGCGGTCCCGGGTGACTGTCGGTAGATACCATGTGGCAATCGGTCAGTGCTGGCCGACGCGTGCCGAGAGCGGAGAAGGGGTGGGGCGGCAGGAGCCGACCACGAGCCCGGCGCCGGGAAAGGGGAAGTCGAAGTGGCCGACAGCGACGACAGGCAGGCGAGTGCCCAGGTGTGGGGCGCGGTCGCGGTGGTGAGCTCGGCGCTGGCCGTGGTCGCCGCCTATCTGATCAACGGCGCCGCGCTGGTCCTCGGCGTCGCCGGGGTCGAGGTGCTGCTGCTCATGGTGTACGTCGGCCGCCGCTGGCGCGCGCTGCACCGGCAGCCCTCCCCGGCCGGGCACCGTCGGCTGCGCGGTACCCCGGACGCGGCGCACTGCGAGCGCTGCCGCCGGGCGCGCGAGGCGCTGGACGCGCGGCAGGCGCGCGGGTGGGGCGCGAAGGCCGTGCGCCCGGAGCCCGAGCCGGAGTTCGCGTCGGAGTCGGCCGAGCTCGCGCAGGCCCGGCAGCCGGAGTCCGGCGCGGCCGACCGCCAGCCGTACCCGTACCGCCCGCAGGGCCGGGCCCCGTACGAGCGGCCCTGGACGGCGGAACGGGCGGCCGTCCGGTCCGTGGACCGTACGACCGCCCGTCGAAACGCGCCGGGTTCAGCCGGCCGTGCTGTACGCCACCAGTGAGACGCCGACGTACTGCACGATGAAGGCTCCGAGGGTGAGGGCGTGGAACACCTCGTGGAAGCCGAACCAGCGCGGTGAGGGGTTGGGCCGCTTGAGCCCGTACACCACGCCGCCGATGCTGTAGAGCACCCCGCCGACGATCATCAGCACCAGGACGGCCACCCCGCCGGTGCGCAGGAAGTCCGGCAGGAAGAACGCGGCGGCCCAGCCCAGCGCTATGTACACCGGCGTGTACAGCCAGCGCGGCGCGCCGACCCAGAACACCCGGAAGGCGATCCCGGCGAGCGCCCCGCCCCAGACCGCCCAGAGCAGCACCTGCCGGCTGTCGCCCTTGAGCAGCAGGATCGTGAACGGCGTATAGGTGCCCGCGATGATCAGGAAGATGTTCGCGTGGTCCAGCCGACGGAGCACGGCGTCCCCGCGCGGGCCCCAGTCGAAGCGGTGGTAGACCGCGCTGACCCCGAACAGCAGCCAGGCGCTGACCGAGTAGATCGCGCAGGCGACCTTGGCGGGTGTGGAGTCGGCCAGGCAGATCAGCACGATCCCGGCCACGACCGTGGCGGGGAACATCCCGGCGTGCAGCCAGCCGCGCCACTTCGGCTTGCTCTCCCTGTTCTCGGCAGGGTCCTCCGCGAGGCGCTCGGCGAGCGCGGCAGCAGTCATGCACAGCATGTTACCCGTTACCTACGGATCCGTAGGTTACTGGCGCGTAGTGAAGTGGTGATCGTCACTCTTAGACGTTTTGGAGTATTTGGAGTGTGGCCTCGCCCACTCCGGCCGGGGCGTGAACGACCTGTTACTGGCCGGTAATCGTACTTACTGTAGTAAAAGATGCGTCAATTTCGCCGCTGCGCCGCATTCCGGCCCGGGGGCCGGGGCTACGCTGCAAGCACCTTCAGACCCCCGCAACGCCGCCTCCTCGCCGAGTCGGCGTGAAACGGAGCGATCGTGTCGTACGAGATCTCTGCTCTCAGCGCATCCGCGCCCACCCGCCACAAGCAGCTGCTCGCTTGGGTGAGCGAGATCGCCGAGCTCACCCAGCCGGACCGCATCGAGTGGTGCGACGGCTCCGACGAGGAGTACCAGCGCCTCGCGGACCTGCTGGTGGCTCAGGGCACCTTCAAGAAGCTCAACGAGGAGAAGCGCCCCAACTCCTACTACGCCGCCTCGGACCCGACGGACGTGGCGCGCGTGGAGGACCGCACCTACATCTGCTCCGAGCAGGAGAAGGACGCCGGCCCGACCAACAACTGGAAGGCCCCCGCCGAGATGCGGGAGGTCTTCCAGGGTGAGAGGGGCCTGTTCCGCGGCGCGATGAAGGGCCGCACGATGTACGTCGTGCCCTTCTCGATGGGCCCGGTCGGCTCCCCGCTGGCCGCGTACGGCGTCGAGATCACCGACTCCGCCTACGTCGCGGTGTCGATGCGCGTGATGACCCGCATGGGCCGGGCCGTGCTCGACCAGCTCGGCGAGGACGGGGACTTCGTCAAGGCCGTGCACACCGTCGGCGCCCCGCTGGCCGAGGGCCAGGCGGACGTGCCGTGGCCGTGCAACAGCACCAAGTACATCTCGCACTTCCCGGAGACCAAGGAGATCTGGTCCTTCGGCTCCGGCTACGGCGGCAACGCCCTGCTCGGCAAGAAGTGCTACGCGCTGCGCATCGCCTCGACCATGGCCCGCGACGAGGGCTGGCTGGCCGAGCACATGCTGATCCTGAAGCTCACCCCGCCGTCCGGTGAGGTCAAGTACGTCGCGGCCGCCTTCCCGTCGGCCTGCGGCAAGACCAACCTGGCCATGCTCCAGCCGACCGTCCCGGGCTGGAAGGTCGAGACGATCGGCGACGACATCGCCTGGATGCGCTTCGGCGCCGACGGCCGCCTGTACGCCATCAACCCCGAGGCCGGCTTCTTCGGCGTCGCCCCCGGCACCGGCGTGGACACCAACGCCAACGCCATCGACACCCTCTGGGGCAACACCGTCTTCACCAACGTCGCCCTCACCGACGACGGCGACGTGTGGTGGGAGGGCCTGACCGAGGAGCCCCCGGCGCACCTGATCGACTGGCGCGGCAACGACTGGACCCCCGAGTCCGGCACCCCGGCCGCCCACCCGAACGCCCGCTTCGCCGTCCCGGCCGCGCAGTGCCCGACCATCGCCCCGGAGTGGGAGGACCAGGCGGGTGTGCCGATCTCGGCGATCCTGTTCGGCGGCCGCCGCGCCACCGCCGTCCCGCTGGTGACCGAGTCCTTCGACTGGCAGCACGGTGTCTTCCTCGGCGCCAACATCGCCTCCGAGAAGACCGCCGCCGCCGAGGGCACCGTCGGCGAGCTGCGCCGCGACCCGTTCGCGATGCTGCCGTTCTGCGGTTACAACATGGGCGACTACTTCGCCCACTGGCTGAAGGTCGGCGCCCAGGCGGACGCCGCCAAGCTGCCGAAGATCTACTACGTCAACTGGTTCCGCAAGAACGCCGAGGGCCAGTTCGTCTGGCCCGGCTACGGCGAGAACAGCCGCGTGCTCAAGTGGATCGTCGAGCGGCTGGAGGGCACGGCCGAGGGCGTCGGGACCCCGATCGGCGTGCTGCCGACGGTCGACGGCTTCGACCTCGGTGACCTGAAGCTGTCCAAGGAGGACCTCGACCTGCTCTTCACCGTGGACGCCGACATCTGGCGCCAGGAGGCCGCGCTGGTGCCGGCCCACCTGGAGCTGTTCGGCGACCACACCCCGAAGGAGCTGTGGGACGAGTACCGGAGCCTGGTCGCGCGCCTCGGCTGAGCCTGAGCCTCAGTCGAGCGAGAGGTGGGCGCGCGGCACGAACCGCGCGCCCGCCGAGTGACAGGACGGCCGGAGTTCCGGCGGGCGGTCTTTCCCCGACCAAGGAGACCGCCCGGACCGGGACTCCGGCCGTAGTGCTTCTCCGGATCCGCGCGGGCTCACGGCTGGGTGTAGCCGCTGAGGAAGTCGCCGATCCGGGTCACCGCGTCGGTGATCTCCTCCGCCCGGGGCAGCGTGACCAGCCGGAAGTGGTCCGGCTCGGGCCAGTTGAAGCCGGTGCCCTGGACCAGCAGGATGCGCTGGGAGCGCAGCAGGTCCAGCACCATCTGGGCGTCGTCCTTGATCTTGTAGACCTTCGGGTCCAGCCGCGGGAAGGCGTACAGCGCGCCCTTGGGCTTGACGCAGCTGACCCCCGGGATCTGGTTCAGCAGCTCGTACGCGGCGTCGCGGGAGGCCAGCAGCCGACCGCCGGGCAGCACCAGGTCGCGGATCGACTGCCGGCCGCCGAGTGCGGCGGCCACCGCGTGCTGGGCGGGCATGTTGGCGCACAGCCGCATCGAGGCCAGTACGGTCAGGCCCTCGACGTAGCTGTGGGCGCGGTTGCGGTCGCCGGAGAGCACCATCCAGCCGGAGCGGAAGCCCGCGACCCGGTAGGCCTTGGACAGTCCGTTGAAGGTGACGCAGAAGAGGTCCGGGGCCAAGGTGGCCAGCGGGACGTGCTCGGCGTCGTCGTAGAGGATCTTGTCGTAGATCTCGTCCGCGTAGACCACCAGCTGGTGCCGGCGGGCGATCTCGACGATGCCCTCCAGCACCTCGCGCGGGTAGACCGCGCCGGTCGGGTTGTTCGGGTTGATCACCACGATGGCCCGGGTCCGGTCGGTGACCTTGGCCTCGATGTCGGCCAGGTCCGGGTACCACTCGGCCTGCTCGTCGCAGCGGTAGTGCACGGCGGTGCCGCCGGCCAGTGAGACCGAGGCGGTCCACAGCGGGTAGTCCGGCGCCGGGACGAGCACCTCGTCGCCGTCGTCCAGCAGCGCGGTCATGGCCAGTTGGATCAGCTCGGAGACACCGTTGCCGAGGAAGACGTCGTCGACGGAGAGCCCGTGCAGGCCGCGGTCCTCGTAGTGCATGACCACCGCGCGGCGTGCGGCGAGCAGGCCCTTGGAGTCGCCGTACCCGTGCGCGTTCGCGAGGTTGCGCAGGATGTCCTGGAGGATCTCCGGGGGCGCCTCGAAGCCGAAGGTGGCCGGGTTGCCGGTGTTGAGCTTGAGGATGCGGTGGCCCTGTTCCTCCAGCCGCATCGCCTCGTCGAGCACCGGGCCGCGGATGTCGTAACAGACATTGGCGAGCTTGCTGGACTGGATGACCTGCATGACTGCTTACTTTAGGGGTACGCCGGGGCCCCGCGTCGGGTGCCCTGGGGCGAGGGTGAACGCGCCCCGAGCGGCCTCCTTGGATCGGCAGGTGGGGGCGTTCGGACGCCTTCCAAACCGGTGGTCGGATGTCCGGAATGGTCCCGTGCGCGAGGAACGCGGGCTGGATTCTGCTCGGAACGAGACGGATGGCACACCGCCCGGCCGCCCGGCGCGGGAGGATGAGGCCGGTGCGTCGGATCGAGGAGGGGGTGCGCCGGTGGTACCGGTCGTGGCCGCGGCGGTGCTGGTCGGTCTCCTGGTGGCCCCGCCGTTGCGCGGGCTGATCGCCTACTTCGCCGTGCCCGAGGGCGAACCCTGGTGCAAGGCCTGTCCGTTGTGCGGGCGCGCGGTGCGGCTGCTGCCGCCGACCGGGCGCTGCCCGGGCTGTCGGGGGCGGCTGGGCGCCGGCGCCGGGACGGTGGAGGCGGTCGCGGCGGCGGTCGCGGTCGCGGTGGCGTACGCGGCGGACGGGCCGCAGACGATGGCCCTGGGCTGGGCCGGCGCGCTCGGCGTGGCACTCGGCTTCGTGGACGCGCGGGTGCGTCGGCTGCCGCACCTGCTGAACCTGGCGTTGCTCGCCGGGGTGGCCGTACTGCTGGCGGCGGCGGCCCTGGCCGAGGGGCGCCCCGGGGTGCTGGTGCGCTGCCTGCTGGCCGCGCTGACCGTCGGGATGCTGCTCGAACTCGCCGTCTGGGCGAAGGCGCTGGGCCCCGGCGACTCCCCGCTCGGGTTCGCCCTGGGCGGGCTGCTGGGCTGGTACGGCTGGTCGGTCGCGCTCGGCGGGCTGTTCGCCGCGATGGTGCTCGCCGGGCTCTGGGCCACCCTGCTGGTCGTCGCCGCGCTGGCCCGCCGCCGGGAGGTGCGCGGCCGGGACGTCCCGGTGGGCCCGTTCCTGCTGCTCGGCGCCCTCATCGCGGTACTGGCCGGATAGCGGACGGGGCCCGCCGTACCGGAGTCGGTACGGCGGGCCCCGCCGTCGGCGCGCGGGCCCCACCCTCAAGGAGCTGCGCGCCGAGGGGAGTTACGCCCTGGAGTGCCTCACGGCATCTTGTGGACGAACGGGCCGACCGCGTTGGAGAAGGCGTTGCCGTTGTCGGTGTCCCAGTTGGTGGACCAGGTCATCGCGCCCCGGATGGTGGGCCACTTGGCCGGCGGCACGAAGCTGCCGCAGGTGTTGCCGGTGGCCAGGCAGTTGAGCGCGTTGTTCACCACCGACGGGTCGATGTAGCCGCCGCCGGCCGCCTTGGCGGAGGCGGGGACGCCGATGCCGACCTGGTCGGGCCGCAGGCCGCCCTGGATGTGGGTGCAGACCTGCGAGGTGATGAAGTCGATGGTGCCCTGGTTGTAGACCTTGCCGTCGCAGCCGTTCATGCCGCCCGAGTTGTAGAACTGGGTGTTGACGACGGTCAGGATGTCCTTGGTGTTCAGTGCCAGCTGGAAGTAGGCGCCGGAGGTGCTGTACATCCCGATGGTCTCGGGGGCCATGGTCAGCACGAAGCCGGGGCCGACCTTGGCCTGCAGGGCGTGCAGCGCGTCGCCGAGCGGGCCGGCCTGGACGCCGTTCTCCAGGTCGACGTCGATGCCGTCGAAGCCGTAGTCCTTGATGATCCCGTAGGCGCTGTCGGCGAAGTTGGCCCCGGCGGTGGCGTCGCCGACGCTGATCGCGCCGTTCTGGCCGCCGATGGAGAGGACGACCTTCTTGCCGGCCGCCTGCTTGGCCTTGACGTCGGCGCGGAACTGGGCGTCGGTGTAGCCGCCGAGTGCCTTGGACAGGCCCGGGTCCAGGGTGAAGCCGATCGCGCCGGTCCGGGTCGGCACGGCGTCGGCGAAGGAGACCGCGATGACGTCGTACGCGTTCTGCACGTCGCTCAGGCGCTGCGGGGTCGAGCCGTTGTCGAAGTTCTGCCAGTAGCCGGTGACCACGTGGGCGGGCAGGCCGGTGGCCGGCGGGGTGGTCGGGGTGGGGGTCGGCGTGGCGGTGGGGGTCGGCGTGGCGGTCTGGGTGGGCGTCGCCGTGGGGGTGGCCGTCGGCGTCGGGGTCGGCGTCCGGGTGGGGGTGGCCGTCGGCGACGGGGTGGAGGTGCCGCCCGGGCCGACCAGCGCGACGTCGTCGGCGAGGTAGGCGCTCTGCCCGTACCAGCCGTGCAGGTAGACCGTGACGCTGGTGGCGTTCGCCCCGGTGGTGAAGGTGGTGGACAGCTGGTTCCAGCTGTTCTGGTTCGACCAGGTGGACGGGTCGGTGCCACCGGTGCCGCGCGCGCCGAGGTAGACGTAGGGGCCCTGCACCCAGGCGCTCAAGGTGTAGCTGGTGCCGGGCAGCACGCTGATGGTCTGGGTGCATTCGGCCGTGTCGCCCGAACCCGGGGCGGCCTGCAGCGCGCCGGTACCGGAGTGGACCGGTGAGGACACCGTGGTCGCGGCGCCGGTGCAGGACCAGCCGCCCAGTCCGCTCTCGAAGCCACCGTTGGTGACCAGGTTGCCGACCGCCGCGCCGGCGCCGCCGGCGAAGAGGGCGAGGCCGCCGCCGGCCAGGGCGAGGGCGGTGGCACCGGCCGCGACGGCCGGGAGGGGGCTGCGTCGGCGCTTGTGGGCAGGCTGGTTCGGCGTACGGGCCATGGGTGACGCTCCTGGGGGAGGAGCGGCCGCCGCGGTGGGGGGCGCGGCGGCCGCGCGTGGGGGAGGGGAGGTCCGGTCTGAGCCTTGCGGAACGCGGGGGAACGCTGTCGTCCCGGGTCAAAAGCTGGACTAGACCATTGCCGGTCGTCAAGCATCGGGCAGTCGGCTTACGGATTCTTTAAGGATTCGGAGACCATTCCGTGTCCACGCCGGGTCCGGCCCGGCGGGCCCCCGGACGCGCGCGCCGCGACGGACTTCGCACAGGACTGTGACCAGACCGCTACCTGCGGCTTTACCGTGTGCCAGCGCGCGGGAGTAGGCTGCGCCGGTGCGGTGACGCACCAGCTGAACGAGCACGGAGGGGCCGGAGAAATGGGTCTGCGCGATGTCGCCGAACGGACGCCGGGGCTGCGCACCCTGCTGGGCGGGATGTACCGGCTGTACGGCCGTCGGGTCGAGGTCCACCTCGGCCGCACCCCGCGCCACATCGGCGTGATCCTGGACGGCAACCGCCGCTGGGCCAAGGCCACCGGCGGCTCCACCGCGTACGGCCACCAGCGCGGGGCCGACAAGATCAGCGAGTTCCTCGGCTGGTGCGACGAGACCCACGTCAGGGTCGTCACCCTGTGGATGCTCTCCACCGACAACCTGGACCGCCCGGCCGACGAGCTGGTCCCGCTGCTCGGCATCATCGAGGACGCCGTCACCGGCCTGGCCGCCGCCCGCCGCTGGCGGGTCAACCCGGTCGGCGCGCTGGACCTGCTCCCGCAGCACACCGCCGACGTGCTCAAGCGCGCGGCCGAGGAGACCGCCGCGATCGACGGCATCACCGTCAACGTCGCGGTCGGCTACGGCGGTCGGCACGAGATCGCCGACGCCGTCCGCTCGCTGCTCCAGGAACACGCCGGCCGCGGCACCTCGATCGAGGAACTGGCCGAGATCCTGACCGTCGAGCACATCGCCGAGCACCTCTACACCCGCAACCAGCCCGACCCGGACCTGATCATCCGTACCTCGGGCGAGCAGCGCCTCTCCGGCTTCCTGCTCTGGCAGAGCGCCCACAGCGAGTTCTACTTCTGCGAGGCCTACTGGCCGGCCTTCCGCAAGGTCGACTTCCTGCGCGCCCTGCGCGCGTTCGAGCAGCGGCACCGGCGGATGGGGCTCTAGCCCGCCGCTGGGCCCCGGCCCCTGGAATGACCACCGTAGGGCTTGCCTACCCGGGCTCCGCGCGAGGCCAAACGTTCACCGGCAATGATCCGTCAGTTCGCCGGGGACGCGAATGCACCGCTCCTCGCCTGGGAATACTCCAGTCAGTCCGGCCCCGAGGCCACCGGGGCAGCGGGGGCCGGCATGCCGCGGATGACGCAGGGTCATCCGCTCTGGAGGCCTAGTGGTCAGTTCCAAGAGCCGCCGGACACCAGACCGGCGCACGTACGTTCTCGACACCAGCGTGCTCCTGGCGGACCCTCTCGCCATGACCCGCTTCGAGGAGCACGAGGTCGTCCTCCCGGTGGTGGTCGTCACCGAGTTGGAGGCCAAGCGGCACCATCCGGAGCTGGGCTACTTCGCCCGCCAGGCGCTGCGACTGCTCGACGACTACCGCATCCGCTACGGCCGGCTCGACGAGCCGATCCCGGTCGGCGAACTCGGCGGGACGATCCGGGTGGAGCTCAACCACTCGGACGTCTCGATACTGCCGGTCGGCTACCGGGCCGGCGGCGAGGCCGACACCCGGATCCTGGCGGTCGCCCGCAACCTGCAGGCCGAGGGCTACGACGTCACCGTCGTCTCCAAGGACCTCCCGCTGCGGATCAAGGCCAGTTCGGTGGGCCTGCTCGCCGAGGAGTACCGGGCCGAGCTCGCGATCACCTCCGGGTGGACGGGCATGTCCGAGCTGCACGTCGCGGCCGACCAGGTGGACGCGCTGTTCGCGGCCGGCCATGACGCCGCGGTGGACATCGACGGGGCCGCCGAGTTGCCGGTCCACACCGGACTGGTGCTCACCTCGGAGCGCGGCCGGGCGCTCGGCCGGGTCGCCGGCGACGGGCGGGTCCGGCTGGTGCGCGGTGAGCGCGAGGCGTTCGGGCTGCGCGGTCGCAGCGCCGAGCAGCGGGTGGCGCTGGACCTGCTGCTCGACCCGGACATCGGCATCGTGTCGATGGGCGGCCGGGCCGGCACCGGGAAGTCGGCGCTGGCGCTGTGCGCGGGGCTGGAAGCGGTGCTGGAGCGGAGGCAGCACCGCAAGGTGATGGTCTTCCGGCCGCTGTACGCGGTCGGCGGCCAGGAACTCGGCTACCTGCCGGGCACCGAGGCGGAGAAGATGGGCCCCTGGGCGCAGGCGGTCTTCGACACCCTGTCCGCCGTCACCACCCCGGACGTGATCGAGGAGGTCATCGCCCGGGGGATGCTGGAGGTCCTGCCGCTGACCCACATCCGGGGGCGCTCGCTGCACGACGCCTTCGTGATCGTGGACGAGGCCCAGTCGCTGGAACGGAACGTCCTGCTGACGGTGCTGTCCCGGATCGGCCAGGGCTCGCGGGTGGTGCTCACCCACGACGTGGCGCAGCGGGACAACCTCCGGGTCGGCCGGTACGACGGTGTGGTGGCGGTGGTGGAGAAGCTGAAGGGTCATCCGCTCTTCGCCCACATCACGCTCACACGCTCGGAGCGTTCGCCGATCGCGGCGCTGGTCACGGAGATGCTGGAGGACATCCACCCGTGAATCATCCCTGACCGGGACATAGCCGGACAATAAGGTCAACTCGCGGCGCGGGGCCCGTTCCTGATGGAGCGGGCCCTGTCCCTTTCATCACATCGAGTGCTTTCTGTCCGAAGAACTCCCGCGCGGTGAATGTGACATGCGCCACGCGAGCGGGAATTGCGTCGACAGTGCCCGGTGCGGCATGGTGAGGGTTCTGTCAGGCCCCGCGTACGGCGCGGCAGGGCTTCCGGACCCCGGAAGTCCAGCCCCGGAAAGTCCGCCAACTCCGGTCGGTGGACGCACAATTGAAGACCGACGAGCCGTACGCCGCCCGATTCCAACGCCTGGTCGCCTCACCTCGGCCGGACGCCGGGCCAGCACCTCCCGTGACCAGAGCATCTGCGGAGGTCCGTGCCAAGGGGCATGTTGCGTCCGTACGGTCACGCATGGGCGATGCTGGAAGGAAATCATGTGACTCGGATCTCGGTCCGGGGAGTTGCTGTGGCCTCCGCCACCGCCGTCACCGCTGTCGGTGCCGTCGTGGGTATGGCCTCGGGCAGCGAGGGCAAGACCATGCAGACGGTCGACGTCGCCGGCGCGACCCTGCTTGCCGAAGTCCCCTCTGGCGCCCAGGCGCAGGCCATCAGTGACAACATCGGCCAGCAGGCGTCCGCCCAGCAGGCCTCCGCCGACGCCGCCGCCAAGGCCGCCGCCGAGCAGAAGGCCGCCGAGGAGGCCGCGCGTCAGAAGGCCGCCGCGGACGCCCAGGCGAAGGCCGACGCCCAGGCGAAGGCCGACGCGGACAAGGCCGCCAAGGCCGCCGCCGACCAGCGCGCCGCCGCCGACGCCGCCGCCAACCGCTCCAAGGCGCGTTCGGCGATGACCGCGGTGGACAACAGCGCTCCGCCCGTCTCGGCCAGCCCCGGCTCCGTCCAGGACATGGCCCGGCAGATCGTCGGCAACGACACCCAGTTCCAGTGCTTCAGCCAGATCGTGAAGCGCGAGAGCGGCTGGGACTACACCGCGACCAACAGCAGCTCCGGCGCGTACGGCCTGGTCCAGGCGCTGCCCGGCTCCAAGATGGCCTCGGTCGGCGCCGACTGGCGCACCAACCCGGCCACCCAGATCAAGTGGGGCCTCAACTACATGAACGACCGCTACGGCAGCCCCTGTGGTGCCTGGTCGTTCTGGCAGGCCCACAGCTGGTACTAGGGCGCCCCTTGCGCTGAAGGTGGCCGCCGCCCCCGGGCGGCGCACCCCGCACGGCCCCCGGCCGCTCGTCCCGTTCGACGAGCGGCCGGGGGCCGTGGCGTTTCCCCGTCATGGTGCCGCCGGGGGAGGCGGGTGGGTGGGAAGGCGGGCCGCGCCGCCCGGGCTGCGCTGACCAGTGCGCCCGCGGGCGGTGCGGTCCTGGGTGCGGACGCGGGGCGCGGAAAGGGGTCCTGGTTACTTCCCGCACCGGCCGGTCCGCCGGCAGTTGGCTCGACCGGGACGAGCGGGACGACCCGCGTGTCCCGTTCGGACTCCTCCCCAGCGGCGTGTGGACGAAACCACCTGTAATGCTGCGATTTGTCCAAGTTTGAGGAATGAGGGGATCGAATCGAACCCCCTGGGGGGCGGACTCGTCCTGCCCCCGCCGGGTAGCGTCATCCCTGACGGCCGTGGCAGGACCCACGGCGTACCGCCGGACTCGGCGGGCACAGCGGGGAAGCGGCGGTAGCGAGGATGGCGCGGGGCGGAAAGGCCTTCAAGGCCGTGGCCAAGGGCATGGCCGTGGTGGCGAGCGCGGCCGCCGTGATCGAACGGCGCCGACGCGCCGCGATGGCGACCGACCCGCACGAGCTTCCCGTCCCGGCCCTCGCCGAGGCGCCCGGACCGGTCCCGGTCCCGGTCCCGATACCGCGGACCGCCCCGGCCCCGGCCGCCGAACCCGTCGCGAACGCGACGGCCACGGCCACCGTGCCTGCGGAGGCGGCTCCGGCGGCCCCGGCCGCTCCGCCCCCACCCGCCGCGAATGCCGCGAATACCGCGAACGCTGCGAACGCCGCGAACGCCGGGCTCGGTCGGGAGTACCACCCGGGCCGGCCCGCCACCCCCGCCGAGGCGGTGCCCTGGGGGCTGCGCGTGGCCGCCGAGTCGACCTGGCGGCTGCTGCTGCTCGGCGCCGCGCTGTACGTCGTCTTCTACGTCGTCGACATGCTGCGGCTGGTCGCCTTCTCGGTGCTGGCCTCGCTGCTGATCACCGCGCTGCTGGAGCCCTCCGTCTCCTGGCTGCGCCGGCACGGGGTACCGCGCTCGCTCGCGGCGGGCGGGGTGTTCCTGAGCGGTCTGGCCGGGATCGGGCTGGTCGGCTGGTTCGTGGTCTGGCAGGTGACCACCAACCTGTCGGACGTCACCAACCAGGTGAAGACCGGCGTCAACCAGCTGCGGGACTGGCTGGTCACCGGACCGCTGCACCTGACCCAGCAGCAGATCACCGACTTCGCCAACCAGATCACCAAGGCCATCACCACCAACACCGACCAGCTCACCTCGGCCTCGATCACCGGCGCGCAGATCGCCGTCGAGGTGCTGACCGCGCTGATGATGACCTTCTTCACCACCTTCTTCTTCCTCTACGACGGGGCGAGGATCTGGAACTGGGCGCTGCGAGGCCTGCCCCGGAACTCCCGCTTCGCGATGGCCGGCGCCGGCCCCAAGGCCTGGACCACCCTCACCGCGTACGTGCGCGGCACGGTCGGCGTGGCGTTCATCGACGCGGTCTTCATCGGTACCGGCATCGAACTGCTGGGCGTGCCGATGGCCACCCCGCTGGCCGTGATCATCTTCCTGGGCGCCTTCGTCCCGCTGGTCGGCGCCCTGGTCACCGGCACCGTCGCGGTCCTGATCGCCCTGGTCACCCAGGGGCCGTGGACGGCACTGATGGTGCTGCTGGTCCTGGTCGCGGTGATGCAGATCGAGAGCCACATCCTCCAGCCGCTGATCCTCGGCCGGGCCGTCCGGGTCCACCCGCTCGGGGTGGTCCTCGGCGTCGCGGTCGGCAGCATCATCGGCGGCATCGGCGGCGCGGTGGTCGCCGTCCCGTTGATCGCCGTCACCAACACCGTGATCACCCACCTCCGCCGCCGCAACGAGGCCGGCCAGGCCGTCTTCACCGCTCTCGAAGCCGCCCGCGAAGCCGCCGAACGCACGGCGGCGACTCAGCCGGCGCCGGCGACTCAGCCGGCCGGGCCAGCTCCGGCGGCTCCGGTGGCGGAGCCCGCCACGGACTAGCCCGTCCGGCCGGACAGCGCGGCCGTGCCGAGCGCTGTGACCAGCAGTCCGAACAGCGAGCCGGTCAGGACCGAGGCCTTGCGCTCCTGCCTGGGTACGCCCCGCAGGGAGGTCGGCGCCGGCACCAGCCGGGTCGGCACTCCCCCCGGCACCGGCCCGATCCACGGCAGGACGACGACCCGCATCAGCGCATGGCGACCACCCGGCGGCGGGTCCTCCCGCGACACCATGGCCGGCGCGCCGGGCATCCGGATGACCGCGACGAGCCCGATCGGCGTGCGACGGACGGCGGCGAGCACCGTCCACAGGCGGCGGTGCAGGGTGCCGAGCGCGGTGCCGCATCGGAGCCCGGTGAGTCCCGCCGTGGACCGGTGCGAGGTTTCGAGCAGTGCTTCGAGGTCGCCGGGGATCCGGCCCACCGTTTCGACGGCGGTGCTCCCGGTCTGCTGACGTTCGTTCGGTGCGGCCTGGAAGCCCCCACCGTTCTCCGGATGGTCGGACACCTCGGTTCCCCCCTCGGACCGAATGTCGTGCACGGATCGCCTTGTGCTGTAGCGGAGTTGGGCATGCCCGGGGTGGGGAAACGCCGACGGGCCCCTCCGGAAGCGGAGGGGCCCGTCGGTGGGGTGCCGGGTGTGTCAGGCGAGGGCGGCCTCGGCGTCGAGGACGCCGGCCACGGCCTGCAGGACGGCGGCGATCTTCATGGAGGCCTGGATGACCTCGCGATCGACGCCGGCCTTGCGCAGGACGGCCTCGTGCGAGTCGAGGCACTGGCCGCAGCCGTTGATGGCCGAGACCGCGAAGCACCAGAGCTCGAAGTCGACCTTCTCGACGCCCGGGGTGCCGATGATGTTCATCCGCAGGCCGGCGCGCATCGTGCTGTACTCCTTGTCGGAGAGCAGGTGCAGCGTCCGGTAGTAGACGTTGTTCATCCCCATGATCGCGGCCGCGCCCTTGGCGGCGGTGTACGCCTCCGGGGAGAGGTTGGCCTTGGCCTCGGGCTCCAGTTCACGCAGCAGGCCGGGGCTGCGGGTGGCCATCGCGCAGGACAGCACGGTGCCCCAGAGCTGCTGGGCGGGGAGGTCGGAGTTGCCGATGACCGAGCCCAGGTTGAGCTTGAGGTCCTTGGCGTAGTCCGGGAGGGCGGCCTTGAGGTCGTCGAGGGCCATGGGTCAGCCCGCCAGGAGGGCCTGGGCGTCGAGGGTGTCCTCGCCCTTGTTCCAGTTGCACGGGCACAGCTCGTCGGTCTGCAGGGCGTCCAGCACCCGCAGGACCTCCTTGGGGTTACGGCCGACGGAGCCGGCGGTCACCATGACGAACTGGATCTCGTTGTTCGGGTCGACGATGAAGACGGCGCGCTGGGCGGTGCCGTCCTCGCCCTCGACGCCGCAGGCGCGCATCAGGTCGTGCTTGATGTCGGCCAGCATCGGGAAGGGCAGGTCGCGCAGGTCCTTGTGGTCCTTGCGCCAGGCGTGGTGCACGAACTCGGAGTCGCCGGAGACACCGAGGATCTGGGCGTCACGGTCGGCGAACTCGTCGTTCAGCTTGCCGAACGCGGCGATCTCGGTCGGGCAGACGAAGGTGAAGTCCATCGGCCAGAAGAAGACGATCTTCCACTTGCCCTCGTAGGTCTTGTGGTCGATGTCGGCGAAGGCGCTCGCGGCGTCCAGGTCAACGCAGGCCTTGAGGTCGAACTCGGGGAACTTGTCGCCGATCGTGAGCACGTTCGCTTCTCCAGAACATGAGACTGAGGGGAGTTTGTCCGGATTCCGGACGAACACGCTCCACGATTCCACATCGTGGACTGATCAGGGAAATAGCTACACTGGATGTGTCTGATCGGAGATTGCTATCAGTACTGAACCGTCCACGCCCCGGCCCGCCGCCCGGCGGTCCGCCGCCGCCAAGTCCGATCCGGCTGTGGCGGGTGCCTCGGCCCGCAGCCCGCGGATGCCGACGGTCGCTCAGCTCAGGGCGTTCGTCGCGGTGGCCGAGCACCGACACTTCCGGGAGGCCGCCGCCGCGAGCGGGACCAGCCAGCCGGCGCTGTCCGGGGCGGTCGCGGCGCTGGAGGAGTCGCTGGGTGCGCAGTTGGTCGAGCGTACGACGCGCAAGGTGATCGTCACCCCACTGGGGGAGCGGGTGCACGAGCACGCCCGTCGGGTGCTGGCCTCGCTGCAGGCGCTGACCGAGGAGGTCGAGGCCGCCCGCCGGCCGTTCACCGGGCCGCTGCACCTGGGCGTGATCCCGACCGTCGCGCCCTACCTGCTGCCCCTGGTGCTGAAGCTGGTACGCGACCGGTTCCCCGAGCTGGAGCTGCACGTCCACGAGGAGCGCACCCCCTCGCTGCTGGAGGGCCTGGCCGCCGGGCGGCTGGACGTGCTGCTGCTCGCGCTGCCGGCCGGCGGGGCCTCGCCGACCCGGGACATCCCGCTGTTCGACGAGGACTTCGTCCTGGTCACCCCGCCCGGGCACCCGCTCGCCGGGCGGATCGACGTCCCGCGCGACGTGCTGCTCGACCTGGACGTGCTGCTGCTGGAGGAGGGTCACTGCCTGCGCGACCAGGCGCTGGACATCTGCCGTGAGGTCGGCGCCGACCCGGCCGGCTCCACCACCCGCGCGGCCGGGCTGTCCACCCTGGTCCAGTTGGTCGCCGGGGGCCTCGGGGTGACCCTGTTGCCCGCGACCGCGCTGGACGTCGAGGCCGGCCGCACCGACCGGCTGGCCGCCGTCCGCTTCGCCGATCCGGCGCCGGGCCGCCGGATCGGGCTGGCCACCCGCCCGGGCTCGGCCCGCAGCGCGGAGTACGAGCGCTTCGCGGCCGCGCTGCGCGAGGTGCTGGTCGAACTGCCGGTCCGGATCGTCGCCTAGAGCCTCGCCTTCGGCGAGCGGCTTCAGGCGCCGCGGCCGACTGCGGCCGGGGTGCCCAGGCAGAGTCCGACGGTCGTGGCCACCAGCAGGTCCAGCGCCCGCAGGGTGTCCGGGTCGGCGGGCTCGCCGGAGGCGTGCCGGGTGAGGTGGCGGGCCGTCAGGCCGTCGAAGCCGCTGAGGAAGTGGACGGCGATCTCGTGGGCGGGCACGGCCAGGGTCAGTCCGTGGTCGGCCGCGAGGGCGGCGAGCATTTCGGTGGCGGTGCCCTCGATCGCGTGGTCCAGCCCGAGCATGATCTCCTGCACGTCCGGGTCGCGCATCGCCAGTGCCGAGAACTCGCTGAGCAGCACGCAGCGCCCGTCCTCGCCGGTGGCGGCGTCCCAGAGCGCGTGCACCAGGGTGCGCACCTGCTCGCCGAACGGGCCGTCGCCCGGGGACGCGGCGCGCACCTGGCCGATGAACTGGGCCGCCACCTCCTCGACGACGGCCCGGTAGAGGTCCTTCTTGGTGCCGAAGGTGTAGTGCACCGTCGCCTGTGCCACGCCCAGTTCGGCCGCGATCGCGCGGGTGCTGCCGGCGGCGACCCCTTCCCGGGTCATCAGGTCGATTGCGGCCCGGACCAGCTGTGGTCGGCGTTCTGAGGCGGGGACATGAGCCATTCAGCCAGGGTAGCGCCATGGTCGGGCAACTGTGTCGATGAACTGCGTCGAGCGATTTTGTCGGCCAACTTTGTCACCCGACAAACTTGGGTCTACCGTGGGAGGGGTCCGCTCAGGCAGCCGCCTGTCCGACGATCCGACCGAGGGAACCCATGGCCACGTACCTGTATCGGCTGGGCCGCTACTGCTTCCGGAGAAGGCGAGCCGTGCTGGCCGTCTGGATCGCCCTGCTGATCGCGATCGGCGGGGCCGCGGGCGCCTTCGCGGGCAAGACCAGCGACGAGTTCAAGGTCCCCGGCACCGAGGCCCAGAGCACCCTGGACAAGATCAAGGGCACCTTCCCGGCGCAGGGCCACGGCTCCGCCCAGGTCGTCTTCGTCGCCAAGGACTCCGGCGGCATCGCGACGCCCGGGGCGGGCAAGGCGGTCGGCGAGGCCGTCGCCCGGATCGCCCACGTCCCGGGCGTGGCCGCGGTGCCCGACCCGTACGCCACCGGCGCCGTCTCCCCGGACGGGAAGGTCGCGATCGCCCTGGTCTCCTTCGACCACAAGCTCGCCGAGGTCACCGACCAGCAGCGCGACGCCGTGAAGGCGGCCGCCGAACCGGTCCGCGCGGCCGGGCTGGACGTGGCCTTCGGTGGTGACGCCTACAACAAGCTGGCCCAGATCGAGGGCGGCTCCGAGTCGATCGGCCTGGTGGTGGCCGGGGCGGTGCTGGTGATCACCCTGGGCACGCTGGTCGCCGCCGGACTGCCGCTGCTGACCGCGCTGGTCGGCGTCGGCGCGGCCATGGGCGGGCTGCTGGCGCTCACCGGCTCGTTCGAGATCATCACCACCGCGCCGGTGCTGGCGCTGATGGTCGGCCTCGCGGTCGGCATCGACTACGCGCTGTTCATCCTCTTCCGGCACCGCCGCAACCTGGACGAGGGCCTGGAACCGGAGGAGGCCGCCGCCCGGGCCACCGCGACCGCCGGCAGCGCCGTGGTCTTCGCCGGCCTGACCGTCGTCGTGGCGCTCGCCGGGCTCGCCGTGGCCGGCGTCCCGTTCCTCACCGTGATGGGGTTGGCCGCCTCCGGGGCCGTGGTGGTCGCCGTGCTGGTCGCGATCACCCTGCTGCCCGCGGTGCTCGGCTTCGCCGGCCGCGCGATCGACCGGCTGCCGGTCTGGAAGCGGGCGCTGACCACGCACGGCAGGACCACCACGGGCGAGCGCTGGGCCCGCTTCGTGGTCCGCCGCCCGCTGCCCGTGCTGCTGGTCGGCCTGGCCGGGCTGGGCGCCCTCGCGGTGCCCGCCGCGAGCCTCGACCTCGGCCTGCCGGGCGGTGGCTCGCAGGCCGCCGGGACGGACGCCCGCAAGGCGTACGACCTGGTCGGCGAGAGCTTCGGCCCCGGCTTCAACGCACCGCTGGTGGTCGTCGTGGACGCCCATGACTCGCCCCGGACCGAGCAGGCGGTGCAGGGCGTGGCCGGGAAGCTGCAGACCCTGAAGGGCGTCAGGACGCTGCTGCCGCCGACCGTCGACCAGGCCAGCCGGACCGCCCTGGTGCCGGTCATCCCGCAGACCGGCCCGGACCACGCGGACACCAAGGCGCTGGTCAACGAGATCCGCGACCAGCGCGCCGAGCTCAAATCCGCGACCGGCGCGAACATCGCCGTCACCGGCACCACGGCCGCCAACATCGACGTCTCCACCAAGCTCGGCCAGGCCCTGCCGCCGTTCGTCGCGGTGATCGTCGGCATCGCCCTGGTGCTGCTGGCGCTGGCCTTCCGCTCCGTGCTGGTGCCGCTCAAGGCGGTGTTCGGCTTCCTGCTCAGCATCGGGGCCTCGCTCGGCGCGGTGGTCGCGGTCTACCAGTGGGGCTGGCTGGACGGCCTGATCGACGTGCCCAGGGTCGGCCCGGTGGTCAGCTTCGTGCCGATCCTGCTGATCGGCGTGCTGTTCGGGCTGGCGATGGACTACGAGCTGTTCCTGGTCTCCGGGATGAAGGAGCAGTACGTCCACGGCAAGGAGCCGCGTGAGGCGGTCGTCGGCGGGGTGAAGGGCGGCGCCCGGGTGGTGACCGCGGCCGCGCTGATCATGATCTCGGTGTTCGGCGCCTTCGTCTTCGGCCACGACCCGATCGTCCAGCCGATCGGATTCGCCCTCGCGGTGGGCGTGCTGGTGGACGCCTTCGTGGTGCGGATGGCGTTGGTGCCGGCCGCGATGGCGCTGTTCGGCAAGGCGGCCTGGTGGTTCCCGAAGCCGCTGGAGAAGATCGCGCCGAAGGTCGACATGGAGGGCGAACAGCTGGTCGCCCGGCTGGAGGAGCGGCGGCCGACGAAGGAGCCCGCCGGGGTGTGACGCCCCCTTCGACGCGCCCGGTGGGACCCGCTCCCGCCGGGCGCCCGGCTGTTCCGGGGCTGTTTCGCGGCTGTTAGACGGTCGTCATGGCGAACGGCTACTGGGGCAGTCGCTGCTCGAACCAGACCACCTTGCCGGTGCCCAGCCGGGTGGCACCCCAGCGATCCGCGCACCGGGCCACTATCTGCAGCCCGCGTCCGCGTTCGTCCTCCGGACCGGTACGGCGCGGCCGCGGCAGCAGCGGGCTGTCGTCGCCGACCTCGCAGCGCAGCCGGGCGGTGCGCACCAGACTCAGGGTGACCGGCCGGGTCGCATGCTGGACGGCGTTGGTCACCAGCTCGCTGACCATCAGCTCGGTGGCCTCGCTCAGCTCGTCCAGCCCCCAGCGGCGCAGCGTGTGCGCGGCCAGCCGGCGTGCCCGGCCGGGCGTCTCGTTGCGCGGCTGCAGGTACCAGTGGGCGACGTCCCCGGCCGGGATGCCGTCGAAGCAGGCGCCGAGCAGGGCGATGTCGTCGCCGCGGTCCCCGGGCGGCAGGATCCGCAGCGCCTCCTGGCACAGCTGCTCGGGGGACTGCCAGCGCGCGGCGGCGATCCTGGCCCTGAGCGCCTCCAGGCCGTCGCTGATCGCCCGGCTGCGGGTCTCCACCAGGCCGTCGGTGAACAGCAGCAGGGCCGATCCGGGCGGTGCGGGCAGTTCGACGGAGTTGAAGTCCACCCCGCCGACCCCGATCGGCGCCCCGGAGTCCAGCTCCACCAACTCGGCGGTACCGTCCGGGCGGACCAGCACCGGCGGGACGTGCCCGGCGTTGGCCAGCATCACCCGGTTGGCGATCGGGTCGTAGACCGCGTAGACGCAGGTGGCCAGGTGTTGTTCGCGGCCGAGCCGCTGGGCCTGCTCGTCCAGGTGGTAGAGCACCTCGTGCGGCGGCAGGTCGAGGGCGGCCAAGGTCTGGGCGCTGGTGCGTAGTTGGCCCATGATGGCGGCCGAGGTGAGCGAGTGGCCCATCACGTCGCCGACGATCAGGGCGACCCGGTTGCCGGGCAGCGGCACCGCGTCGTACCAGTCGCCGCCGACCTGCGCGCCGCGCTCGCCGGGCAGGTAGCGCTGGGCGAGCCGGACGCCGTGCGGCTGCGGCAGCCGCAACGGCAGCATGCTGCGCTGGAGTTCGTTGGCTATCTCCCATTCGCGGGCGTACCGCAGCGCGGTGTCCACCGCCAGTCCGGCCTGGGTGGCCAGGTGCGCGGCGGTCGCGGTGTCGGCCGCGTCGAAGGCCGGGCGGCCGGTGCGTTCAGGGGGACGGCGGATCAGCACCAGCAACCCCAGGACGGCCTTGCGGCCGCGCAGCGGCAGGGCGAGGATCGAGGTGCCGGCGGCCAGCCGGGCCAGCCCGCGGGTGCCGTACAGCTCGCGCAGCAGCGTCTCGGTGCGCTCGGCGGCGGGCGTGCCCAGGAGGGCCGACTCGGCCGGACGGCGGCTCAGCAGGACGTGCGCGAGCGCGCCGCCGCGAGTGACCGGGACGGCCGGGCCCGGGTCGGCGGTGGAGCGGGAGCCGTACCGGGAGCGGTGCCGGTCGTCCACGCCGCCCTTGCGGCCGCGGCGACCGATCCGGGTGCCGGTGCTGTGGTGGATCCGCAGCTCGTCGGGGAAGCCGGGCTCGCGCTCGACGTTGGGCAGCGGGTCGCGCAGGTGGACGACGGCCGCGTCGGCGAGGGTCGGGACCAGCACCCGACCGATGTTGCGCAGGGTCGCGGACAGGTCGAGGGCGCTGTTGATCCGCCGGGTCGCCGCGTCGAGGTAGGCGAGCCGGTCCGCCACGCCGGCGCGGTCCGGCCCTGCCGTCGGCGGCTTCGCCGGGGCCTGCACCCGGGCCGGGACCTGGCGGCGCTGGCCCGGGACGGCGGGCGGCTGCTCCGCCTCGGTCTTGAGCTGGTCGCGCACGGCTGCCTGTCCTGGATTCGGTGTGGTCGGTGGGTGTGCTGGTCGATGGGCGTGCTCGTCGATCGGTTGATCAGCCGACGCGTCGACAGCACAGGAACAGCTGTTCCTCCGGCGGCAGCGTGGTACTGGCCGGCGCGTACGGATGCCCCGAGCACTCCTCGACGGCGAAACCGGCCGCGACCAGAACCCGTTCCAGATCCTCCCTCAGATAGCCACTGATCCGCAGCTCTCTGCCAAGGAACGGAAGCGGAACGTGATCCAGATCCGCCTCGACCATAC
This sequence comes from Kitasatospora sp. NPDC004669, assembly GCF_040609455.1. NCBI lineage: Bacteria > Bacillati > Actinomycetota > Actinomycetes > Kitasatosporales > Streptomycetaceae > Kitasatospora > Kitasatospora sp. NPDC004669. Next base: position 62,463 of record NZ_JBEXKB010000011.1, on the reverse strand, counting down.
CGAGCGCCAGCAGTCCGCCGGGCCGCAGGAGTTCGCGCAGCCGACCGAGCACGGTCGGGATCTCGTCCTGCGGCAGCAGGATCGGCGAGAAGAACGCGGTGACGGCGGCGAAGGTGCCGTGGCCCTCCGGGCCGAGGCCGGGGACGCCCCAGACCCGGTCGGCGCGCTCGGTGGCCAGATCGTACAGGTCGATCCGATGGAAATCGGGCGGGTACGGGCCGGGGTGGTTCGCCCGGCGGGCCAGCGTGAGCATCACGTCCGAGAGGTCCACCCCGGTCACCCGCAGCCCGCCGGCGGTCAGCTGGCGGACGGTCGGCTCGCCGGTGCCGCAGCCCGCGTCCAGCACCCGGGCCCCGGGTTCGAGCGCGGCGAGCAGCCGCTTCCCGCACTCCAGCTGCCCGTCCTTGGCCGGGAAGGCCTCGCCGTACTCGGCGCCGATGGTGTCGAAGGCGACCGCCTGTAAGGCCCGCGCCGCACGGCGCCGCCGTACGTCGGGTTCGTCGTCGCCGGCGTCCTCGTCGACGGGGAACGAGTCCGATATCTGTCCGGTCGTCACGTTGAGAGGCACCCTTCCACCCGTGGCCTCCGGTCGGCTCCTCCGCGGCCTCGCGGGCCGCTGCCGGTGGCGGTACGTCACGCTCCCCGCATCACACAGACGCACTGCACCCCGACACGTTGCCGGTGGACACTCGTGTGCGTACTGGCATCTGAGAATATGCGTGATCTCTGCGCCATGGGGTCCCTTTCCAGCCAACTCGTCATACTTGGGCCGATGTGGGCTAGGTTCTCGGAAGCACTGCGGTGCGGGCGGGGTGGTGAGCCGGGCCCCGCACGCCGGAGGACGCGCCGGGGTGGCGGCGCTGACCTGCGGTTTCGCCAGTCCGCAGGCTGACAATCAGACGTTTATCGAACGTCAATCGGTTGGGTGCAGAGTTGAGTCCAGCGCCGGGGAAGCGTTGAGGGCGCTCCCGCAGCCGGGGGGCTGCGGGAGCGCCGACGCGCGGATCGGGGGAGGTGCTCCGCCGGGGGGCGGAGGCCTTACGGCGCGGGGGGAGAAGAGAAGGGCTCGGTGTGCTGTCGCGAGATGAGGTCCGCCACGGGGGAGGCCTCTGGCACACCGAGCCGCGTGAAGATCGCGTGCGCCTCCTGGAGACAGGCGAGCCCGCGGGCCGGCTGGGCCAGGGCGAGCAGCGCCTCGCCGAGGGCGGCGTTGGCCAGGCCCTGGCAGTAGGCGGATCCCATCTCCTGGCCGATCGCGAGTGACTCGCCGGCCGTCTCGGCGGCCTCGGCGTGCTGGTCGGCGGAGAGCAGGGCGGAGGCCAGGCGGGCCAGGGTGTAGCCCTCCCAGAGGGGGTTCTGCTGGGACTGGTAGAGCTGGTGCGCTTCCCGCAGGTGCGGGACGGCCTCGTCGCCGGAGAGCACCACGCCCAACTGGTAGAGGGTCTGGGCGAGCAGGGGGCCGTTCTTGGACGCCCGAGCGGCGGCGACACCCTCGCTGGCGGACTGGATCGCGGTCTCGGCCATGCCGAGTCGGTGCTGCACCCGGGCCATGTTGCTGACGATCCGCGCCTCGGCCTTCGGAGCGCTGACGGCCTGGCTGGTGGTTCGGGCCTGTTCCAGGAAGGACAGCGCCTCGGCTGGGCGGTTGCCGATGCTCAGGATCACGCCCAGCGTGTTGGCCGTGGCCAGAAGCAGGACCGACGGGTCGTCCGGCGTCTGGTGGTCGAGGCTCAGGCGCAGCGAGTGCTCGGCGTCCTGGAAGTCGCTGATGACGGACTGGAGGGTGCCGAGGGCGAAGTATGCCCGAGCGAGCAGCGCCGAGTCGCTGCGGCGTTCCGCGTCGCGGCCGATGGTCTTAAGGACCAGGCACCCCCGGGGCCCGCGGGTGGGGTCGGGGTCGATGCTGAACATTAGGTTCAGCAGATCGACCGCGGCGCGTTGCAGGCCGCCGGGACCGTCCGTAGCGACCTCGACGGCACTGAGTAGCAGGGCGCCCTCGGTGCGGAGCCAGTCCTGCGCGGAGCCGCTGGTCGGCAGGCTGATCCCCGGCGACGCGGGCGTGGTCAGCAACTCTGGCAGCGTGTCGTCAGGTTCGATGACTTGAGCCGCGTTGCGCACGGTCGGGATCAACAGGTCGAATAGCCGCTGGACGGCCCACTCCTGCTCCTCGGTGTCGCCGATCCGCTCGTTCTGCCGCTGGGCGTAGAGCCGGAGCAGGTCGTGGTAGCGGTAGCGACCGGGGGTGAAACACTCCAGCATGTTCGCCTCGACCAGTGCCTCGGCGAGGTCCTCGGCGGTGTACTCGTCCACGCCGAGCAGCGCCGCGGCGGCCGCCAGCGGGATGTCGGGGGAGTCGATCAGGGCGAGCAGCCGAAAGGCGCGGGCCTCGGCTGCGGACAGCTGTCCGTAGCCGAGCCCGATGGTGGTCTCCACGGCGAGGTTGCCGAGCTGGAGTTCGTCCAGTCGTCGGCGCTGGTCGGCTAACCGACTGGCGAGGTCGGAGACGCTCCAGCGCGGGCGGCTGGCCAGTCGGGCGGCGGCGATGCGGACGGCGAGCGGCAGGAAGCCGCAGGCGGTGACCACCTTCATGGCCGCCTCCGGCTCGGCTGCGACCCGCTGCTCGCCGACGATGGCCGAGAACAGCGCGAGCGCCTCGTCCGAGGTCAGCTCCTCGACGTCGAACAACTGGGCGCCCGGGATGCCGGCCAGCCGGGAACGGCTGGTGGCGAGCACGGCACAGCCGGAGACGCCGGGAATGAGCGGTCGGATCTGGTCGGCGTCTCGCGCGTTGTCGAGCAGGATCAGCATCCGCCGGCTGGCGAGCAGTGAGCGGTAGAGGGCCGCACGTTGTTCGAGGGAGTCGGGGCCCTCGGCGACGCCGAGCGCGTGCAGGAAGTCGCCCAGGACGACCACAGGGTCCGCCGGCGAGGCGCCGGCTCCGCGCAGGTCGACGTACAGCTGACCGTCCGGGAACTCGGCCCGGACGCGGTGGGCGACGTGGACCGCGAGGGTGGTCTTGCCGACTCCTCCGATGCCAGCCAGTGAAGTCACCACCACGGCCTGTCCGGTGGCGTTCATCAGGACCGTTGAGAGGTCGCTCACCAGCTCCGAGCGGCCGCTGAAGTCCGATACATCGGCCGGGAGTTGGGCCGGAGTAGAGGGCGTGGCCCGGCTGTCCTCGCGGGTGGCGGGGGCGAGTACCGCCGGGAGGATGAGCTTCGGGTCGGCGGCGAGGATGCGGGTGTGCATCGCGGACAGGCCCGCGCCCGGCTCGACACCGAGTTCCTCGATCAGCAGTTTTCGGGTGTCGGTGTAGACACCGAGCGCCTCGGCCTGGCGTCCGCAGCGGTAGAGCGCCAGCATCAGCAATTCGCGCAGCCGCTCGCGCAGCGGGTGCTCGGCGGTCAGGTTGTTGAGCTCGCCGACGATCTCGGCGTGGAGGCCGACATCGAGGGCGGAGGCGCACAGCTCCTCCGAGGCGGCCACCTGGCGTTCGGCCAGCCGCAGCCGCTGGGCGTCGGCGTATGGACCGGGGATGCCGGTAAGCGGGCGCCCGCTGAACAGGTCCAGCGCCTGCATCAGCAGCCGGTGTGCCTCGTGCTTGTCGCCCGACGCACGGGCGGCTGCGGCCTCGGTGGAGAGCCGCTCGAAGACGGCCAGATCGAGGGCCTCGCCGGGGATGCGCAGCGCGTAGCCGTCGGCGACCGAGACCAACAGCTCGGCGGGTCGACGAACCTCACGCCGGGGCTCGATGACGGAGCGCAGACGGGAGACATAGGTGCGGAGGGCGGCGACGGCCTGGGTCGGCGGGCGGTCGCCCCAGAGCGCGTCGACCAGGTCCTGGGTGGTGACCGGGCGGCCGGAGTGCAGCAGAAGGGTGGTCAGAACAGCCTGCTGCTGGGGTGAACCGAGGGAGAGGGGTTTGCCGTCGAGCCAGGCCTGGACCGGACCGAGGACTTGGAAGCGCAGCGCAGGGGTCTGCGGCGTCTCCCGAAACTCCATGAAGTCCCCCGATGGCCTGTGATGTCGATTCCGTGAAAGGGCGCTCGGCGGTCCGCCGTGGTGGTTCAGCTTAGGCGGGCGCCTGACTCTGCCGGACGGCGCCGCAAGTCGCACGATGTTTATCGGACATTTAATCAACCCTACGATACTGTCCGCGCGCCCGCGCCACAGAGGTCGGGCCGGACACAATTGATGACCGAAAGGCGGCCGCCCAATGGCCAACGACCAGAGCGACACCCCGGTGCCGTCGACGCCCGACAATGCGGCGCAGACCGAGGCCCCGGCCGCCGCTGTGGAGGCGGGCAAGGCTGTCGAGGGCGCGGTGACCGCGTCCCCGAACCAGGCCGAGTACACCGCGCCGAGCGCCGACCAGAAGAACGCGATCGAGAACGACCTCTTCGGTGACGAGGCCGACCGCGTGGTGGAGCCCACCACGCCGGCCACAGGCGAGCCGGGCAAGACGTACGAGCCTGAGAACGTCGTCGCCGGCCACCCGTAAACAGGTGGACTGCTGCCCCGTGCCCGGGCCTTGCGGGCGCGGGGCACTTTCATGTCCAGCCTGGAGTACATGATCTGATGGGGTGTAGTATCGAACTAATGTTCACCCGAGAGGGTGGGCTTGGTGAGTTGGAGGGGTGTTTATGAGCAAGCTTCGTCGGGTCGCTGTGGTGGCCGTGTCGACCGCCGTCGTGACTGCCGGCTACGTGGCGACTGCTGCAGGGGCCTTCGCGAGCGTCATCGGCGGCCACCCGTAAGTCGTGCCGGCCGAGTGCCCCCGCGCCCCTGTCCGGGCGCGGGGGCACTGTTGGTTATGTGCGCGCCAATTCGTGTGCGGGTCCATCGCGGTGGCCGATTCCCATCCGTGGTGCACGCATGGTGACCGGCGTCATCCGTAACGTGCCCGGCGGGCGAGGGGTGTTCCGGAATTCCGGATTCACCAAGGCGGATTACCAGGCCCTGAATGTTGTGGTCTGCGTGGTTTTTGCCGCAATTACCGGGGTGCTGATCTCAATCAGCTGAATCGCGGAGCTCCGGGGCGGGCGAGACGTGGTGCGGTTCGGCGGTCCATTCGCGGCCGCCGCCCTCGGGGCGCAGGTAGTGCTCGCCGCCGATGGTGCCCATGTAGATGCCGGTGCGTCCGGTCCTGTGGTCGAGGACGAGTTCGCCCACCTGTGGCCGGTAGGCCCGGGCGTCGTGCTGTCGGGTGCTCACCGTGCTGCTCCTCGCTCTCGTGCGCGACTGGCCAGCATCTCTAGAGAAGCTAATATCTCTAGAGATGTCAACGGTCGTATCTCCTTACTAGCGGCCGCGGGCGCGCCTAGGATTTGTCCGAGGGAGAGGGAGCGGCGATGAGCGGCAGCGGTGGCGACAAACAGCCCAAGTACCAGCGGATCGCGGACTCCCTGAAGGCTGCCATCGACGACGGCCGCTACCGTGCGGGCGACCGGCTCCCCGGGGAGAACGACCTCATGGACGAGTACGGCGTGGCCCGGATGACCGCCCGCCAGGCGCTCGGGGTGTTGCAGAGCGAGGGCATCGCGGAGGCCCGCCGGGGCGCGGGGGTGTTCGTCCGGGACTTCCGGCCGCTGCGCCGGCGCGGCATCCAGCGGCTGGCGCAGGGGCAGTGGGGCTCCGGCCGGTCGATATGGTCGGCGGACATCGACAACCGCAGCCTGGTGGTCGACCAGGTGTCCGTCACCGAGCAGGGCGCGCCCGAGCACGTGGCCCGGGTGCTGGGAGTGGACCCGGGTGCGCCGATGTGCGTACGGCACCGCCGGTTCGTCCTGGACGGCAAGCCGGTGCTGCTCTCCACCTCCTACCTGCCCGCCGTGCTGGTCGCCGGTACCGCCATAACCCGCGAGGACACCGGGCCCGGCGGTACCTACGCCCGGCTGGCCGAGATCGGTGCCAAGCCCGTCCACTTCCGCGAGGAGGTCCGCTCCCGCATGCCCGGCGCCGAGGAGGCCGCCCGTCTCGAACTCTCCGCCGGCACGCCGGTCATCCTGATCTGCCGCACCGCCTTCGCCGACGAGGGCCAGGTCGTCGAGCTCAACGAGATGATCCTGGACGCCGCCTCCTACGTCCTGGAGTACGACTTCGACGCGTGAAACGGGCAGCGAAACCGCCCCGGTCGCGTGCGCGCGACCGGGGCGGTTGAAGGACTTGCCGATGCTACTGGTAGTGGTAACGGGCCTTGAGGATCATCACTTCCTTCTCGTCGGCCCGGTACACCAGGCGGTGTTCGTCGTCTATCCGGCGCGACCAGTAGCCGGCCAGGTCGCCCTTCAGGGGTTCGGGCTTGCCGATCCCGCCGAACGGGTCGCGCTGAATCTCGCCGATCAGGCGGGTGATCCGCTGAGCCATCTTCCGGTTCGACCCGAGCCAGAAGAGGAAGTCCTCCCAAGCGTCCGGGTCGAAGTGGACACTCCTCACACCTCACCTGCTAGGGCTTCCAGTTCCTCCAGGGTCCTGGTGAGGCCGGGGTGGCCGGCCTTGTCGCGGGCGACAGCTGCCATGAGTCGCTGGGCGTTGGCGGGAGAGCGCAGGAGATAGATCGTCTCCTGCCACGAGTCGTAGTCCTCGGCGGACATGAGGACCGCGTCCCCGCTCTTTGAGGTGATTCTTATCGGGGCGTGGTCGTCGTTGACCTTCTTGATCAACGGGAAGAGTTGGGTGCGTGCCTCGCTCGCGCTGATCGCCATCGCCATGCCCTCCGTGCTCGTTCCTAGTTTCGGTACCACGATGGTACGAGTTTTCCGTACCGTCTGCCATGGCATTGCGGCTATGTGAAACCGCCCCGGTCGCGGCATGCGCGACCGGGGCGGTCAAGGGTCGGGTAGCGGCTACTCCTTGGAGCGGATCCGCAGGTTGGTGATCAGCGGGCCCTCGGTGGTCTCGCGGAAGAAGTCGTTGCCCTTGTCGTCGACGACGATGAAGGCCGGGAAGTCCTCGACCTCGATGCGCCAGACGGCCTCCATGCCGAGTTCGGCGTACTCCAGCACCTCGACCTTCTTGATGCAGTCCTGGGCGAGGCGGGCGGCCGGGCCGCCGATGGAGCCGAGGTAGAAGCCGCCGTGCGTGGCGCAGGCGTCGGTGACCTGCTTGCTGCGGTTGCCCTTGGCGAGCATGACCATCGAGCCGCCGGCGGCCTGGAACTGGTCGACGTAGGAGTCCATCCGGCCGGCCGTGGTCGGGCCGAAGGAGCCGGAGGCGTAGCCCTCGGGGGTCTTGGCCGGGCCGGCGTAGTAGACCGGGTGGTCCTGGAGGTACTTGGGCATGCCCTCGCCGGCGTCCAGGCGCTCCTTGATCTTGGCGTGGGCGATGTCGCGGGCGACCACCAGGGTGCCGGTGAGCGAGAGCCGGGTCTTCACCGGGTACTTGGAGAGCTCGGCGCGGATCGCGGACATCGGCTGGTTGAGGTCGACGCGCACCACGTCGTCGTCCAGGTGCTCGTCGGTGGTGTCCGGCAGGTACTTGGCCGGGTCGGTCTCCAGCTGCTCCAGGAACACGCCCTCGGCGGTGATCTTGCCGAGCGCCTGGCGGTCGGCGGAGCAGGAGACGGCCATCGCGACCGGCAGCGAGGCGCCGTGGCGCGGCAGTCGGACCACGCGCACGTCGTGGCAGAAGTACTTGCCGCCGAACTGGGCGCCGATGCCGATCTTCTGGGTCAGCTCGGTGACCTTGGCCTCCAGCTCCAGGTCCCGGAAGCCGTGGCCGGTCTTGGCGTTGCCCGAGGTCGGCAGGTTGTCCAGGTAGTGCGCCGAGGCGTACTTGGCGGTCTTGAGCGCGAACTCGGCGCTGGTGCCGCCGATCACGATGGCCAGGTGGTACGGCGGGCAGGCGGCGGTGCCGAGCGAGCGGATCTTCTGCTCCAGGAACGAGAGCATGCTCGCCTCGTTCAGGATGGCCTTGGTCTCCTGGTACAGGTACGACTTGTTGGCGGAGCCGCCGCCCTTGGCCATGAACAGGAACTTGTACGCGTCGCCGTCAGTGGCGTACAGCTCGATCTGGGCCGGCAGGTTGTTGCCGGTGTTCTTCTCGTCCCACATGGTCACCGGGGCCATCTGGGAGTAGCGCAGGTTGAGCTTGGTGTACGCGTCGTACACGCCGCGCGCGATCGCGGACTCGTCGCCGCCCTGGGTCAGCACGTTCTGGCCGCGCTTGCCCATGACGATGGCGGTGCCGGTGTCCTGACACATCGGCAGGATGCCGCCGGCCGAGATGTTGACGTTCTTCAGCAGGTCGAGCGCCACGAAGCGGTCGTTCGGGCTGGCCTCCGGGTCGTCCAGGATGCGGCGCAGCTGGGCGAGGTGGGCGGGGCGCAGGTAGTGCGAGATGTCGTGCATCGCCTCGGCCGTCAGCAGCCGCAGCGCCTCGGGCTCGACCTGGAGGAAGGTGCGACCGCCGGCCTCGACGGTGGAGACACCCTCGGAGGTCAGCTTGCGGTACGGGGTCGGGTCAGCGCCCAGGGGGAGCAGGTCGCTGTACTCGAAGTCTGGCGTGGGAGCCATGGGGGCGGTCCTTAGGTGTCCAGTGATCCGGCTGCGTCGGCGAAGCACCATCCAGGGTAGGACCCGCTGATCGCGCGCATGCGGACAGGTCAGCCTTGCGTGACGGGGCTCACTCGGGCAGCAGTGCGAGCGACTAGGCTTGGGCCGTGGACAACTCGCCGTCGCAGGACGATCCGGGGCAGCCGCCGGTGCCGGCTCCCGTACCGATGACCAAGCCCGAACTCGAGCCCCGGCTCAAGCCCGAGACCAAACCCGAGACCAAGCCGCAGCCCTCGCACGCCCCGGTCGCGGAGGCGGAGATGCGGGTGTCGGACGCCGACCGCGAGCGGGTCGCGGAGCTGCTGCGGGACGCCTACGCCGAGGGCCGGCTGGACGCGGACGAGCACGCCGAGCGGATCGGGGCCGCGTACGCCGCCAAGACCTTCGGCGACCTGGTGCCGCTGACCCGGGACCTGCCCGCCCACCGCCCGCCGCCCTTCGAGAAGCCGCCGCTGGACGCCTCGGCGCCGGCCCCCGCGTCGCCCTCGCTGCCGCCCGCGCGCCAGGAGGCGCCGTCGGTGGTGGCGATCTTCGGCGGCGCCGCCCGCAAGGGTCGCTGGCGGGTCGGCTCGCACCTGACCGCGTTCACCATGTTCGGCGGGGTGGAGATCGACCTGACCGACGCGGTGTTCGAGTCCCCCGAGGTGGAGATCACCGTCACGGCGATCTTCGGCGGGGTCGAGGTCCGGGTGCCGGAGAACGTCAGCCTGCAGGGCTCCGGGGTCGGCATCTTCGGCGGGTTCGACGTCCGCGAGCAGACCGCGGCGGACCCGTACGCTCCGGTCGTGCGGGTCAAGGGCGTTGCCCTGTTCGGGGGTTGCAACGCCAAGCCGCGCCGGGGCAAGAAGCTCAGGGAGTGGGCGCGCAAGCAACTCGGCACCGAATAGCCGGGGTTGACCGTCCGAGTGCCCGACCGGGGAGCAACTCCCGGTCGGGCACTCGGCGTTGCGATCGGTGCACTCCGTAGTCGATTGCGTGCAGTGTGCATGAATCCCGCCCGCGCGGGTAGGTCATTCCGCACATCGCTTCTTGTACGGCTGCGCACCGGAGGCGGCCCATGCGGCCGGTCCGGAGGGTTGGACCAGCGGGGGCTCGCAGCCGGGCATGGGAGCGAGGTTCCCCGTGTCCGAGAGCCTCGTCAGGAGTACGGCCGTGCTGCATCCGATCGAGTCCCGCCCCACCTCGCCAGTCGCCGCCGCCCAGTTGCTGGAGCGCCGTCCGGCCGTCCGCCCGCAGCCGCAGCCCCCGAGCGGCACCGTGGGCACCGCGGTGGGCGTCGCTGCGGGTGAGGACAATCCCTGGCACACCGGTGCGGCCTGTCGGCGGGACGAGGCGGGGCTGTTCTTCGCGCCCTCCAAGGAGCCGACGGCGGCCCGGCTGTCGCGCGAGGAGCAGGCCAAGCAGGTGTGCGCCCGGTGCCCGGTGCTGCTGGAGTGTCGGGAGCACGCGCTGGTGCAGCCGGAGCCGTACGGGGTCTGGGGCGGACTGACGGCCGCCGAGCGGCGGGTGGTGCTGGCCCGGCGCCGTCGGCGGGACGCGGAGCTGCGTGAGGCGGCCCGGGTCACCACCGCCCGGAGCCGGATAGCCGGGTGACGGCGGGCCGAGGGCGGGACCGGGGGTAACTCCCCCCAGGGTGGTCGGAAACGGGGCGCGGCCTCGGCGGAGGGGGATTCCGCCGAGGCCGCGCGTGGCCTGAAGCCGCTGCGCGTGGGTCAGTTGGCGCGGTCGAAGTCGATCGCGCTGTAGGCCCGCAGCTTGGACAGCTTGTGGACGGAGTTGATCTCGCGGATCGTGCCGCTCTTGGAGCGCATCACCAGCGAGCTGGTGGTGGCGGTCTCCGAGCGGTAGTGCACGCCGCGCAGCAGCTCGCCGTCGGTGATGCCGGTGGCGACGAAGAACACGTTCTCGCCGCTGACCAGGTCGTCGGTGGTGAGCACCCGGTCCAGGTCGTGCCCGGCGTCCAGGGCCTTCTGCCGCTCGGCGTCGTCCTTGGGCCACAGTCGGCCCTGGATCACGCCGCCCATGCACTTCATCGCGCAGGCCGCGATGATGCCCTCCGGGGTGCCGCCGACGCCCATCAGCAGGTCGACGCCGGTGCCTTCGCGGGCGGCCATGATGGCGCCCGCCACGTCGCCGTCGGAGATGAACTTGATCCGGGCGCCCGCCTCGCGGATCTCCCGGACCAGGCCGTCATGGCGCGGGCGGTCGAGCACGACCACGGTGACGTCCTCGACGGCGCTGCCCTTGGCCTTGGCGACCCGGCGGATGTTGACCGCCGCCGGGGCGGTGATGTCGACGAACTCGGCGGCCTCGGGGCCGGCCACCAGCTTGTCCATGTAGAACACGGCGCTGGGGTCGAACATGGTGCCGCGGTCGGCGACGGCCAGCACGGCCACCGCGTTGTTCATGCCCTTGGCGGTCAGCGTGGTGCCGTCCACCGGGTCGACCGCGACGTCGCACTCGGCGCCGGTGCCGTCGCCGACCCGCTCGCCGTTGTAGAGCATCGGGGCTTCGTCCTTCTCGCCTTCGCCGATGACGACCACGCCGTTCATCGAGACGGTCGAGACGAGGGTGCGCATCGCCTTCACGGCGGCACCGTCCGCGCCGTTCTTGTCGCCGCGGCCGACCCATCGACCGGCGGCCATGGCGGCTGCCTCGGTGACCCGGACGAGTTCGAGCGCGAGGTTCCGGTCCGGAGCTTCGGGCGCGACCTCCAGGGCACTGGGGAGGTGGTGCGGGTACTGCGTGGTCATCGTCGTTACCTCTCTGTACGCGACGGCCAGTGAGCGCCCGACTACTGCCTGGTCGAACGCCGTGGTGAGGGTTATGCGATCGTATCTGCCCACGAGATGACTGTCTGTGGCGCAGGTCGCCGCCCTGCGGCGAAAAGCACCGGTTCGTCCGGCTTCACCCGTACGTGGACACCCCGGGTGGCCCCGCCGGCATATGGATGAGTCACCATGTGGGGGTGGCTGCAGAGAGCAAGGGCATGAGGGGTCGGCAGACCGTACGGGACATGGTCCTGTCGATGCTGGCGGTCGGTTTCGTCGTCTGGATCGGGTACCTGTTCCTCCCGCACGACGCCAACGGTGACCCGGTGCACGTGGTCGAGTACAAGGTGGCGGCGGCCACGGCCAAGCGCGCCGCGCCCTATCCGCTGCTCGCTCCGGAGGGGCTGTCCGACAAGTGGCGGGCCACCTCGGTCAGCTACACCCCGGTCGATCTGGACCCCGGCAAGGGCAACGCCTGGCACCTGGGCTTCGTGACGCCCTCCGGCCAGTACGCGGCGGTCGAGCAGGCCGACGTGCCGCGCGAGAAGCTGCTGGCCGACAAGGTCGCCGGCGGCCAGCCGGACGGCACCTCGGACGCCGCCGGGCGCACCTGGGACCGGGTCCAGGGCGAGAAGGACCGCGCGCTGGCCGTGCAGACCGGCTCGGCGACCACCGTGATCACCGGCACCGCCTCCTACGAGGAACTGGCCGAGCTGGCCCGGGCGCTGAAGTAGCGCGGGGCCCCGCGCACGCGGAAGGGCCCGCACCGGACGAACCGGTGCAGGCCCTTCGCCGTTCTGCCGTCGTGGGTCAGACGGTGGTGACGACCTGGTCGTACTCCAGGCGCGGGGAGCGCGGGAACCAGGCGTCGTCGCCCGGCTTGCCGATGTTGACCACGGCCAGCACCGAGTGGTCGCCGTCGCCGAAGAACTCCTTGTTGATGCCCTCGGCGTCGTAGCCGGTCATCGGGCCGGCGGCCAGGCCGGCAGCGCGCACGCCGATGATGAAGTAGGCGGCCTGCAGGGCGCCGTTCAGCGCGGCGGACTGCTCGCGGACGGCGCGCTCCGAGAAGAACACGTCCTTGGCCTGCGGGAAGTGCGGGAACTGGATCGGCAGCTCCTCGTGGAACTCGTTGTCCGCGGCCAGGACGGCGACCAGCGGTGCGGTCGAGGTCTTGGCCTTGTTGCCGTCCGCCATGTGCTGGACGAGGCGCTCGCGGCCCTCGGCGGAGCGGACCAGGACGACGCGCAGCGGCTGCTGGTTGAAGGCGGTCGGACCGTACTTGACCAGGTCGTAGATGGCCTGGACCTGCTCCTCGGTGACCGGCTCGTCGGTGAAGGTGTTCGCGGTGCGGGCCTCGCGGAACAGCAGGTCCTGAGCGGCGGCGTCGAGTACCAGGGCGTCGGTGGTCATGCTTCTGCACCTCATGCGGGAGGGGGTTCGTCGGTGTGACCGGCGTGGCCGATCACTTCCTCCAACATAGGTGAAGTTTCAACGATTCCCCCATTGAATGTGACCCGTGTCACTCCTCGCCGGGGGCTCCGCCCTCCTCGGCGGCCAGCGCGGCGTCCAGCCGGGCCCGGGCGCCGTCCAGCCAGCGCTGGCAGACCTTCGCCAGCTGCTCGCCGCGCTCCCACAGCGCCAGCGACTCCTCCAGGGAGGTGCCGCCGTTCTCCAGCCGCCGGACCACGTCCAGCAGCGCGTCCCGGGCGTGCTCGTAGCCCAGCGCCTCGTCCGGGGTCGGCGCCGCCGCGTCCTGCTGCTCCTGCTGCTCTGCCATGCGTGCCAGCGTAGGGGCTGGCGCCGACAGGGACGCCCTTCAGGCCTGTCGTGGCCGAAACCCGGGTGCACCCGGGCGGCCCGCGGCGCTAGCCTCCGCCGCATGACCGAGGTACGACCCGCCGTCCCGGCAGACGCGCCCATGGGGGCACCTCCCGGCCGAAGGCTGGGGGATCGTCCGGCTGCGCAACCTGATGTTCGAAGCGATGCCCGGCATGGCCGCCCTGGCCGGGCCGGGGCCCTGGCAGACCACCGCGGAGCGGGTGCTGCGCAAGCGCCTCGCCGTCCCGGCCGCGGAGCTGACCATGCCCTCCTTCGTGATCGACGACCCGGACCGGCCCGGCCGGCTCGCCGCCTGCGCCGTCGGCACCCTGGAGCGGCGGTTGCCCGCGCCCGGAAACCCGGAGGGCCTGTTCGGCTTCGTCTTCAACATCTGCACCGACCCCGACCACCGGCTGCGCGGCTACGCCCGGGCCTGCACCGAGGCGCTGCTGGACTGGTTCGACGGCCGCCGGGCCGGTCGGATCGACCTGCACGCCAGCAGCGGCGGCGAGGTGCTCTACCGCAGCCTCGGCTTCGGCGAGCACTCCACCGCGCTGTCCCGGCAGCGCTCCTACTCCTGAGCCGCCTGAGCCGTCTGAGCAGCCTGGGCCTCGGCCCCGGCCACCGTGACGCCGAAGCCGCCGCCGGCCACCCGGGCGTGCAGTCCCTCGCCGGCCGCGACCTGCGCCGGGTCCGTCACCACCGTGCCGTCCGCCCGCTGCAGCACCGCGTAGCCGCGCTCCAGGGTGGCCGCCGGGGACAGCGCGACCACCCGGGCCAGGGTGTGCCCGAGGTCGCTCTGCGCGTGGTCCAGCCGGGCCCGCAGGGTGCGCCGGGTCCGCTCCAGCAGGCCGTCCACCTCCTGGCCGCGCCCCTCCAGCATCCGGTGCGGTGCGGCCAGTGAGGGGCGGCTGCGCAGCCCGTCCAGGCCGTGCTGCTCGCGCTCGACCCGGGCCAGTACGTGCCGGCGGGCCCGGTCGCGCAGCTGGTGGACCTTGGTCAGCTCCTCGCCGACGTCCGGGACCACCCGTTTGGCGGCATCGGTCGGGGTGGAGGCGCGCAGGTCGGCGACGAAGTCCAGCAGCGGCTGGTCCGGCTCGTGCCCGATCGCGCTGACCACCGGCGTACGGGTGGCCGCGACCAGCCGCACCAGCCCCTCGTCCGAGAACGGCAGCAGGTCCTCCACGCTGCCGCCGCCCCGGGCCACGATGATCACGTCCACCTCGGGGTGCTCGTCCAGCTCCCGCACGGCCGCGCTGACCCGCTCCACCGCGCTGACCCCCTGCACCGGGACGTTGCGCACCTCGAAGCGCACGGCCGGCCAGCGCCGCCGGGCGTTCTCCAGCACGTCCCGCTCGGCCGCCGAGCCGCGCCCGGTGACCAGGCCGACGCACTGCGGCAGGAACGGCAGCCGCTGCTTGCGCTCGGCCGCGAACAGGCCCTCCCCGGCCAGCCGCCGCTTCAGCTGCTCCAGCCGGGCCAGCAGCTCGCCCAGGCCCACCGGCCGGATCTCCGAGGCCCGCATCGACAGCTGCCCGCGCGCCGCGTACCACTCCGGCTTGGCGTGCACGACGACCCGCGCGCCCTCCTGCACCACGTCCGCGACCTGGTCGAACACCGAGCGGAAGCAGGTCACCGTGAGCGAGACGTCGGCCTGTGGGTCACGCAGGGTCAGGAACACCACGCCCGCCCCGGGGCGGCGGCTGAGCTGGGTGATCTGGCCCTCGACCCACACCGCGCCGAGCCGGTCGATCCAGCCGCCGATCAGCGCGGAGACCTTGCCGACCGGGAGCGGGGCTTCGGGGGAGCTGGTGTTGGCCATGCGTACGAGGCTAGCGGCGCCCGCCGACACCTCGGGCGCTATCGGCGCCCGTCGACGCCCGAAGCGGTACCGCCCTGCACGCCGAACACCATCAGGCCGACCGCCAGCCAGGCCAGCCCGACGATCTGCGCGGTCGTCGAGGCCTCGTGGACCACCGCCCCGATCACCGCGATCCCCAGCACCGGGACGACCAGGTGCCGCAGTCGGTCCCGCGAGCCGTGCCGGACGGTGTACCAGCCGATCACCGAGGCGTGCAGCAGCACGAAGGCGGTCAGCGCGCCCACGTTCACCACCGAGGTCAGCTGTTCCAGCCCGTCGTCCCGGTCGGCCGCCCAGACCGCCGCCGCCATGGTGACCGCCGCGGCCGCCAGCAGCGCCCGGCGCGGCACCGCGCTGCCCGGGTCGACCGAGCCGAGCACCCGCGGCAGCCGCCCGTCCCGGCCCATCGCGAAGACCAGCCGTCCGGCGGCCGCCTGCCCGGCCAGTGCCGCGAAGGCCGCGCCGATCGCCTTGCCGGCCGCCACCAGCACGTGCAGCCAGTGCCCGACGCCGCTCTCCACGGTGTCGTAGAAGGCCGAGCCCTGGGCGGCCGGGTCGGCGGCCAACTGCTGCGGGGTCATCGGCTCCAGCAGCGCCGCCAGGTAGGTCTGGGCGACGAACAGCACCCCGGCCAGCGCCAGGCACCACAGCAACGCCTTGGCCACTGCCGCCGAGGCGCCGACCGCCTCCTCGACGAAGGTGGCGATCGCGTCGAAGCCCAGGTAGGAGAGCACCGCGACGGACACCGCGGAGATCACCGCGGTGAGCGAGAAGTCCCCGACGGCGGTGAACGGGGTGTCCCAGCCGCGCCGGGCGCCGTCCTGGGCCAGCGTCACCACGGCCGCGGTCACGAACACCGCCAGCACCGCGATCTCCAGCGTCAGCACCGCGAAGCCGACCGCGGCCGCCGTGCGCACCCCGATCAGGTTGAGCACGGTGGTCACCACCACCGCGAGCGCCGTCCACAGCCAGCGCGGGACGTCCGGCACCAGGGAGTGCAGCGCGATCCCGGAGAACAGGTAGGCCACCGCCGGGATCAGCAGATAGTCCAGCATCGCCATCCACCCGGCGATGAACCCCGGCCCCTCGCCCAGTCCGGCCCGTGCGTAGGCGTACACCGAGCCGGTCTGCGGGACCGCGCGCACCATCTGGGCGTACGAGAAGGCGGTGAGGCCCATCGCCACGGTCGCGGCCAGGTAGACCGAGGCGAGGGCGCCGTGGCTCTTGGCGTCCAGCACGCCGAACACGCCGACGGGGGCCATCGGGGCGATGAACAGCAGTCCGTAGACCATCAGATCGCGGACGCCCAGACTGCGGCGCAGGCCGCTCGGCGCCTGCTCGCTCACAGCGCTCATAGACATCACATTTGAGCACTTCCGATCGGATCCGGCTGGAAAGTGTCCGCCGTCGGCGCGGCTGCCTGCCGGGGACGGTGCGGCTCGCGGGCGCCCGTACGATGGAGCCATGTCCAACACCGCGCAGCGCCGTGTCCTGCTCGCCGCTCCCCGGGGCTACTGCGCGGGTGTCGACCGCGCCGTGATCGCCGTGGAGAAGGCCCTGGAGCAGTACGGGGCGCCCATCTACGTCCGCAAGCAGATCGTCCACAACAAGTACGTGGTGCAGACCCTGGAGAAGAAGGGCGCGATCTTCGTCGACGAGACGGAGGAGGTGCCCGAGGGCTCGATCGTCGTGTTCTCCGCGCACGGTGTCGCCCCGTCCGTCCACGACGAGGCGCGGGCCGGCAAGCTGGCCACCGTCGACGCCACCTGCCCCCTGGTCACCAAGGTGCACAAGGAGGCCGTGCGCTTCGCCGACGAGGGCTTCGACATCCTGCTGGTGGGCCACGAGGGCCACGAGGAGGTCATCGGCACCATGGGCGAGGCCCCGGACCGGATCCACCTGGTGGACGGTGCCGAGGACGTCGCCAACGTGCAGGTCCGGGACGAGTCCAAGGTCGTCTGGCTGTCCCAGACCACCCTGTCGGTGGACGAGACCATGGCCACCGTCGGCGAGCTGAAGAAGCGCTTCCCGGCGCTGGTCAGCCCGCCCAGCGACGACATCTGCTACGCGACCCAGAACCGCCAGGTCGCGGTCAAGCAGCTGGCCCCGGAGACCGACCTGCTGATCGTGGTCGGTTCCAAGAACTCCTCCAACTCGGTCCGCCTGGTCGAGGTCGGCCTGGAGTACGGCGCCAAGGCCGCCCATCTGGTGGACTTCGCCGAGGAGATCCAGGAGTCCTGGCTGGAGGGTGTCACCACGGTCGGCCTGACCAGCGGCGCCTCGGTGCCGGAGATCCTGGTCGACGGCGTGCTGGAGTTCCTGGCCGCGCGCGGTTACGACACGGTCGAGACGGTCAAGACCGCCGAGGAGCACCTGACCTTCTCGCTGCCCAAGGAGCTGCGCCGCGACCTGCGCGCCGAGGCGGCGGGCAAGCTCTGATCCGTCCCGGAGAACCCGGCACCCCCGGTGGGGTGCCGGGTTCTCCGCTGTTCTCCGCGGTGCGCGGCCGTACGCCCTCTCGTAGCTTTGTGCACAGGCTGTGGACACGAAGGTGCGCGGCCGAACTGCGGAGGGCGGAGTGATGGTGGCGGTATTCGGCGTGGACATCGGCGGTTCGGGCATCAAGGGCGCCCCGGTCGACCTCGCCCGGGGAACGCTCACCCAGGAACGCCACAAGGTGCTCACCCCGCAGCCGTCCGAGCCCGAGGCCGTGGTCGCCGCCGTGTGCGAGGTGGTCCGGCACTTCGACCACCAGGGGCCGGTCGGGCTGACCTTCCCCGGTGTGGTGGTCGGCGGCCGCACCAGAACCGCGGCCAATATGGACAAGGGCTGGATCGGCCTGGACGCCGAGGGCCTGTTCCGCGAGGCGCTGGACCTGCCCGCGACCGTCCTCAACGACGCCGACGCGGCCGGCCTGGCGGAGATCACCCACGGCGCCGGGCGGGGCGAGTCCGGCGTGGTCCTGGTGCTCACCTTCGGCACCGGTATCGGCAGCGCGCTCTTCGTGGACGGCGCGCTGGTGCCCAACACCGAGCTGGGCCACCTGGAGCTGCGCGGCAAGGACGCCGAGCGCCGCGCCTCCTCGGCCGCCAAGGAGCGGCACGGGCTGGACTGGGAGCAGTGGGCCGGGCGGGTCGACGAGTACCTGGACCTGGTGGAGATGCTGTTCTCGCCGCAGCTGATCGTGATCGGCGGCGGGGTGAGCCGCAAGAACGAGAAGTTCCTGCCGCTGCTGAAGGACCGCGAGGCGCGGGTGGTGCCGGCGGAACTGCGCAACGACGCGGGCATCGTCGGGGCGGCGATGGCGGCGGCCCGGGCGGCGGGCTGAGGGCCTGCCTGCGCCGGGCGTCCTGAACGGTGGAGCTCAGCGGGAGCGGTGGATCCGGCGCTGGGCGACGAAGCGGGCGAGCACGATCAGTGCGGCCAGGCCGGTGCCGGAGAACAGCCAGCCGGCCCGCAGCGCCAGCCCGGTCGCCAGCGCCACCACCTGGGCGGTGACGCCCGAGGAGCCGACCGGCGCGAGCAGCAGCAGCGCCAGGGCGAAGGCGATCGGCCCGCTGATCGGTGCGGCCAGCAGGTCGGCGTAGCGGACCCGGACGGCCAGCTGGAAGCAGACCACCAGGTAGCCGAGGCCGAACAGCCAGCCGAGGTCGTCGAAGACCAGCCGGTCCAGGCCCGCCGCCGCGAGCGTCGCCAGCACGGCGACCACGCCGGTGCCGATGGCGGTCAGCCGGGCCGGCCGACCGGTCCGGCGCCGCCCGTACACCCGTAGCCGCCGCCCGGGCGACTGGCGCGCCGCGGCGGGCCGACTGGCCGCCGGGCGCGGCCGGGAAGGGGGAATCGCGGGGTCGGCGGGGGCTCCGGTGTGCTCGGGAGCCCGGCCGGGACCGGGGACGGCGGCCCCGGCCGCGCCGTTCGGCGGACGGCGTCTGGGCCCTGGCGGCTGGGTACGGATGCTCTGCTCCACCCGTCCAACGTACGGTCCGATCATCGCCACACTGTGTAATGGACCGTTCAGGCCTTGTCCCGTGTCCTTGGGTGGGGTAGTCCTGTGATCGTCACTCAGGGCATCTGACCTGCTCGGACGAGTCGACACGCCAAGATCATCGGATCGCCGTACGGGGGACGACATGACTGCGGACTTCACTTTCGAACGCCTCGACCACTTCCAGCTCGACATCCCGGCCGACGCCGAGGACGAGTGCCGCGCCTTCTGGTCCGGCGTGCTCGGCATGGCGGAGCTGGAGAAGCCGCCGGTGCTGGCGGCCCGCGGCGGCTGCTGCCAGTCCTGATTCGGCGGGGCGCGGCGGCGGGGTCGAGGTGCACCTCGGCGTCACCCCGGACTTCCGCCCGTCCGTCAAGGGGCACCCGGGCATCCTGGTGAGCTCGTTGGACGCCCTGGCCGAGCGGCTCACCGCGCACGGCCACGAGGTGCGCTGGGACGACAACCTGCCCGGCCACCGCCGCTTCTACGCGGCCGACAAGCTGGGCAACCGGCTGGAGTTCCTGGAGCCGCGGCCCGCGGCGACCGAGGCGTAGGGCGGCGGAGGCGCTGCCCGTAGACTTGGGGGTCGGCCCGTACGGTGCCGACCCAACTCCTCCAAGCCCACGGGACTGCGCTTCATGTCGCTCACGATCGGAATCGTCGGCCTGCCGAACGTCGGCAAGTCGACCCTGTTCAACGCCCTGACCAAGAACGACGTGCTGGCGGCCAACTACCCGTTCGCCACCATCGAGCCGAACGTCGGCGTCGTCGGCGTCCCGGACGAGCGGCTGACCAAGCTCGCCGAGATCTTCAGCTCCCAGCGCATCCTCCCGGCCACCGTCGACTTCGTCGACATCGCGGGCATCGTGCGCGGCGCCAGCGAGGGCGAGGGCCTGGGCAACAAGTTCCTCGCCAACATCCGTGAGTCGGACGCGATCTGCCAGGTCGTGCGCGCCTTCACCGACCCGGACGTGGTGCACGTGGACGGCAAGGTGTCGCCCAAGGACGACATCGAGACCATCCACACCGAGCTGATCCTCGCCGACCTCCAGACCATCGAGAAGGTCCTGCCGCGCCTGCAGAAGGAGGCGCGCCTCAAGAAGGACACCGCCCCCGTGCTGGCCGCCGCCGAGGCCGCGCAGGCGATCCTGGAGACCGGCAAGACCCTCTTCGAGGCCGGCTTCGACACCGCCCCGATCCGCGACCTGCACCTGCTGACCTCGAAGCCCTTCCTCTACGTCTTCAACGTGGACGAGGCCGAGCTGGCCGACGAGGACTTCAAGAACGCCCAGCGCGAGCTGGTCGCCCCGGCCGAGGCGATCTTCCTCAACGCCAAGATCGAGTCCGAGCTGATCGAGCTGGACGACGCCGAGGCCCTCGAACTCCTCCAGTCCATGGGCCAGGAGGAGCCCGGTCTCGCCACCCTGGCCCGCGTCGGCTTCGACACCCTCGGCCTGCAGACCTACCTCACGGCCGGCCCCAAGGAAGCCCGCGCCTGGACCATCAAGAAGGGCGCCACCGCCCCCGAGGCCGCCGGAGTCATCCACACCGACTTCCAGAAGGGCTTCATCAAGGCCGAGGTGATCGCCTTCGCCGACCTGGTCGAGACCGGCTCCACCGCCGAGGCCCGCGCCAAGGGCAAGGCCCGCATCGAGGGCAAGGAGTACGTCATGCAGGACGGCGACGTCGTGGAGTTCCGCTTCAACGTCTGACAGGTCTGACGCGTCCGACCCGGCGACGGCCGACACCCCCGGAGGGGCCGACTCCCGCGAGTGGAGTTCGGCCCCTCCGGCCCGTTCGGGGGCTGTGCGTCCCCGGGGTGGGGGCGGCCGACCGGGGGTCGTGGGAGAGAGGCCGCCGGATCGGCCTAGCCCCAATGCCACTGACTTAACAGCGATCGCGAGCCGCTGACCTGTGGCGATGCTTCGGGCAGAGGGCCGTGGCAGAACGCAAAGTCACCGGCATTGGGCCTAGCCCTGGACGGTGACCGTCAGCACCCCGTCCGCGTCCGCCGTGACGGTGACCGCCTCAAGGGTGGCCGCCAGCGCGTCCGGGTGGTGGGCGGCGGCGCGGGGGCCGATGCCGACGACGCGCATGCCGGCCGCGCGGGCGGCGGCGATGCCGGCGCCGGAGTCCTCGAAGGCGAGGCAGTCGGCGGGGGCGTGGCCGAGGGCGGCGGCACCCTTGAGGAAGCCCTCGGGGTCGGGCTTGCTGGCGCCGACCGACTCGGCGGTGACCAGGACGGGCGGCAGTCGCAGGTCGGCGGCCGCCATCCGGACCCGGGCGAGCGGTTCGTCGGCGGAGGTGACCAGGGCGTGCGGCAGGCCGGTCAGGGCGGCGAGGAAGGCGGGGGCGCCGGGGATCGGGACGACGCCCTCGACGTCGGCGCGCTCCTCGGCGAGCATCCGCTCGTTCTCGGCGAGGTTGACCTCGACCGGGCGCTCCGGCAGCAGCACGGCCATGGTGGCGTGGCCCTGGCGGCCGTGGACGACGTGCATCACCTCGACGGGGTCGAGGCCGTGCCGCTCGGCCCAGCGGCCCCAGCAGCGCTCGACCACGGCGTCGGAGTTGACCAGGGTGCCGTCCATGTCGAGGAGGAGGGCGCGGGCGGTCAGCCGGATGGGGGCGGCGGGCATGGGGCGGCTCCTCGTGGAGAATGGCGGCGGAAGAGCCGGGAAAGCGAGCTCTTTGTTTCTAGATGATACAAAAGATCAGCGGAGCAGATGGGCGTTGACCGCCCGGGCCTCCTCGGCCAGCTCCGGCAGCTCCACCACCTCGACCCCGGCCGCCTCCAGCAGGGCCGTGCCCTGGCAGTCGGCGACGAACAGGTCCGGCTCGCGCCAGGCGACCACCACCCGAGGCACACCCGCCGCGATCAGCAGCCGGGCGCACGGCACCGGCCGCGAGGCGCGCTGCCCGCAGGGCTCCAGGCTGCTGTAGACGGTCGCCCCGCGCAGCCGGGCGTCGCCCGCCGGGAGCTTGCCGAGGGCCGCCTCCTCGGCATGGTCGTGCGCGTTCCCCTCCCGGCTGAAGCCCTCCGCCAGCACCTCGCCGTCGGCGCCGACGATCACCGCGCCGACCGAGAAGGCCGTCTCGGAGGGCGGGCAGCGGCGGGAGAGCTCGACGGCCCGGCGCAGGTGGTCGAGGTCGGTGGTCGTGGGCTGGTTCACGGCGCGGGCTCCTTCGGGGCGTACCTCAACAGGACGACGTCGCCCACGGTACGTGCCTCCAGCAGCCGCATCCGCCGGGCCGGGCCGCCCGGGAAGGCGGCCGTGCCGACGAACCGCGGCGCCCCGGCCTGGCCGACCAGCAGCGGGGCGACGGCCAACTGGAGTTCGTCCGCCAGGCCCTGGGTGAGGAACTGGGTGTGCACGCCGCTGCCGCCCTCGACCATCAGCCGGCGCACCCCGCGCGCGCCGAGGTCGTCCAGCACCGTGCCGAGGTCCACCGCGCCGCCGAGTGCGACCACGTCGGCCAGCCCGTCGAGCCGGGGCCGCAGCACCGCCGCGCCGGCGTCCGTGGTGTAGGCGAGCTTGGCGCCGCCGGTGTGCCAGAACCGCAGGTCCGCGTCGAGGGCGCCGCTCGCGCTGAGCGTCACCTTCAGCGGGTACTCCGGCCGTCCGGCGGCCACCCGGGCGGCCCGGCGCCCGGGGTCGTTGACCAGCAGGCGGGGGTTGTCGGCGCGCAGGGTGTTGCCGCCGACCAGGATCGCGTCGGCGGCCGCGCGCTCCCCGTCCACCCGGTCGAAGTCGGCGGCGTTGGAGAGCAGCAGGCGCTCGGGGGAGGCGTCGTCGAGGTGGCCGTCGAGCGACACGGCGGCGCTCAGCAGGACGAAGGGGCGCTGGCCGGGGCCGGGCATGGGCGGGACCGTTCTGTCGGGGGCGCCTCCACGGTACGGCTGCGGGGTGTGGCGCAGACCTGCGGTAGTCGAAATGCGAGACGCTTCTTCTCGTCATGCGGGATGCGGCGTAGCGTCGGAGCCGTCGCGCGAACGGAAGACCTGCCGGAAGACCGACCACGCCCAGGGGGGACCCTCATGTCCGGACCGCAGCCCGCCACCGTCTACACCCACGGCCACCAGGAGGCCGTGCTGCGCTCGCACCGCTCCCGGACCGCCGCCGACTCGGCCGCCTACCTGCTGTCCGAACTGCGGCCCGGGCAGGCCCTGTTGGACGTCGGCTGCGGGCCCGGCACGATCACCGCCGACCTGGCCGAGCTGGTCGGCCCCACCGGGCGGGTGGTGGCCGTGGACACCTCCGCCGAGGTGCTGGAGCAGGCCGCCGGGTACGTCGCCGAGCGCGGCCTGGCCAATGTGGTGTTCGAGCTCGCGGACGTGCACCGACTGCCGTACCGGGACGGCGAGTTCGACGTCGTGCACGCCCACCAGGTGCTGCAGCACCTGGGAGATCCGGTGTCCGCGCTGCGCGAGATGCGCCGGGTGACGGCGCCCGGCGGGGTGGTCGCGGCCCGGGACGCCGACTACGCCTCGATGACCTGGTTCCCGGAGGCACCCGCGCTGGACCGCTGGCTGGAGCTGTACCGCCGCACCGCCCGCGCCAACGGCGGCGAGCCGGACGCCGGGCGGCGGCTGCTGTCCTGGGCCCGCGCGGCCGGTTTCACCGAGGTGACCGCGAGCACCAGCACCTGGACGTACGCGACGCCCGAGCGGCGCGGCTGGTGGGGCGGGTTGTGGGCGGACCGGGTGACCGGCACGGCCCTCGGCCGGACTGCGGTGGAGCGGGGCTTCGCGGACCGGGTCGAGCTGGAGCGGATCGCGGACGGCTGGCGGGAGTGGAGCGCCGCCGAGGACGGCTGGTTCTCGATGATCCACGGGGAGGTCCTGGCCCGCGGCTGAGCACGGAGGGCCGGGCGGGCGGGCCCGGGCGGGAACGGGCAGGAGCGGCCGGGCGGGCGTTCGGAAAGATCGGGTAAAGTCGCGCGACCGTTCGCATCTGGCCCGTCCGGGGCCGAGCCGGACGGCGCCGAACGCCGCATCACCGAGCCGACGCCCGCCCCGGCGGGTTGGGGGAGCCCACGTGTCCAAGCCTGAGTCCGAGCTGCCCGCCGCCCCGGCGGCGGACCCCCGGGTGGACTTCCGCAAGGACTCCGGCCGTACCGACGCCAAGGCCCCCGAGCGGCCGACCGAGGCCGGGCCCGTAGCGGCCGAGCCCGCCGCGGTGGAGCCCGGTGCCGAGCCGACGGCGACCCCGGCCCCGACCCCGGAGCCCGTCGACCCCTGGGCCCCGCCGTCCGACCAGCCCCCGCAGACCGCCCCGCCGTCCTCGAAGGCCCCGCCCCAGCCGCCGCCCCCGCCGCTGCCGGCCGGCGGCTGGGCCACGGCGGCGTCCTCCGCGCAGTCCGGCCTCCAGCCGGGCCCGCCGTACCCGTACCCGTACCCGTACGGCTCCCCGTCCCCGTACGACCCACAGCCGGAGCGGCGCACCAACGGCTTCGCGGTCGGCTCGCTGGCGACCGGCCTGAGCCTGCTCTCGCCGGTGGCCCTGGTGTTCGGGATCATCGCGCTGACCCAGATCAACCGCCGCAAGGAGCGCGGCCGCGGCATGGCGGTGACCGGTCTGGTGCTCGGGGCGGTCGGCACGGTGCTGCTGGCGCTCCTGGTGGGCGCGGGGGACTTCGGCTCCGCACGGGACGACCGGTACGCCCAGAAGCCCCCGGCCGGCTCGGTCCGCTGGTCCGCCCTGAAGACCGGGGACTGCTACGACTCCCCGGCCGGGAGCGCCGCGACCGACGGCAACGGCGACGAGACGGTGTACTGGGTGCGCCCGGTGCCCTGCTCGGACCCGCACCACGGCGAGGTGGCCGGCACCGCCAAGGTCCCCGAGAACAAGGGCCCCTACCCCGGCGAGACGGTGATGCGGGAGCGGGCTGCCGTGCTGTGCCGCACCGTGCTCGACGACTACGCGCTGGACCAGTGGGCCGTCCCGGACGGCATGGACGACGTCTACCTCTACCCGACCTCGGGCAACTGGGCGGCCGGCGAACGCTACGTCACCTGCGCCTACGAGGACCGCGACGACCAGCACCAGGGGACGGTCCGCACCGACCGGGGCAGCCTGACCTCCGCCCAACTGGCCTACCTGGAGGCGGACCGGGGCTTCAACGACACCTACACGGACGCGCCGAAGAAGGACCTTTCCGTCTCGGAGGCCGAGTACCAGTCCTGGGCCCGCCGGATGGCCGCCGCCTCCCGGGCCGAGGCCGCCGCGCTGCGCAAGCCGGCCACGCACTGGCCGTCGGACGTCCAGCCGAAGGTCGAGAAGCTGGCCGAGGCCCGGACCCAGGCGGCCACCGCCTGGGACGCCGTCGCCTCCGGCGCCGACCTGGCGGGCGACCTGCGCCGGGCCCAAGCACTGGTGGCCAAGACCGCGCCGGTCAGTGTGGAGATCCGCCGTGCCCTCGGCCTGTCCACCGGCGAGCAGGCGCCCGACCTCCGGGTCTGACCGCCCGGGCACCGGGTTACCCATCGTTAACCCGGCCCGTACCTCCCGGTAGCGCACCGCCCGTACGCTCGCTGACATGTCCCCGGCCCGACCCCCACGCCGGCCGGGGACAGCCGCCCGCGACGCCGGTACGCTCGCGCCATGGGCACCTTTCGGGTGATGCGGCAGGACGACAACGGCAACCGCTTCCTGGTCGCCAAGGGCCTGGACCGGGCCGAGGCACAGCGGTTGGCGGCCGAGTTCGAGGCGCGTGGCCACAAGCAGATGTACTGGGTCGAGTCGGAGGACACGGACGCCGCCCCGTAGGGTCGGGGCATGGACCAGACCGGCGGGACCCCCAGCGAGCCGCGGATCGTCGTCGGCGGTGCGCTGATCCACCGGGGCCGGGTGCTCGCCGCCCGGCGCAGCGCGCCCGCGGCGGTGGCCGGGCGGTGGGAGTTCCCCGGCGGCAAGGCCGAAGCCGGGGAGACCGAGGCACAGGCGCTGGAGCGGGAGCTGCTGGAGGAGCTGGGCGTACGGGCGCGGGCGCTGCGGCGGCTGCCCGGCGCGTGGAGCGTCCGGCCGGGCCTGGAGCTGCGGTTCTGGGCGGCCGAGTTGCTGGACGGCGAGCCGCGGCCGTTGGAGGACCACGACGAGCTGCGCTGGCTCGGCCCGGCGGAGCTGGGCTCGGTGGACTGGATCGAGCACGACCGCGAGGTGCTGCCGCACGTCGCCGAGCTGCTGGTGGCCACGGGCGACGCGCAAGCCGCCAGATAGGTCAATCGGACAAGACGACCCGGCGGCCGGGATAGCCTGGGTGCTGCTGGGTATGTCGCTTTTCGGCACTATTCGTCACCATCGGTGAGCCGCCCCAGCCGGCGACGCCGATCCCGACCCAGAGCCGGAGGCCCCGTCGGTGTCGACTACCGGGAACGGCGGCGGGGGAGCGCGGCGGGCAGGCACCGCGGGGAGCGCCTCCGCCCGCGCCCGACTGCGCCGCGCCGTCCGGCCGGCCGCCCCGCAGCCGCCGGCCGGCCGCCGCCGCGGTGGTGCCCTCGCCGGCTCCGAGGCCGCGCAGCCGGTCCGGCCTGCGCCGACCCTGGCCGTCCCCGAGCCGGGCGCCCTGCCCGGCCTGCGCAGCCGCCCCGGGCGGCCGTTCCCCGGTGGGTCCGCCGACGCCGTACGCGGCCTCGGCGCGCCGTCCGAGGGCAGTCTGCTGGACATGCTCAAGGTCGCCATCGCGATCCTGGACACCGCGGGCCGGGTGGTGCTCTGGAGCCCGGCCGCCGAGGAACTGCTCGGCTGGCCGAGCGAGCTGCTGGTCGGCCGCCGGATCGACGACCTGATCCCCGACCAGGACCAGGTCGCCCGGATCCGGGCCGCGATCCAGGACACCCTGCGCCACGGCCGCTGGGTCGGCAGCGCCGAACTGCGCGACCGGGACGGCCTGCCGGTCGCCGTGGACGCCCGGATCTCCCTCCTGGTGGACGGCGACGGCGCCCCGTTCCTGCAGGTCAACCTGGCCGAGGCGGCCGCCGTCCGGGCCGTCGAGCGGGACCTCGCGGTGCGCGACGCGCTGTTCGAGCAGTCCCCGCTGGGCATCGCCGTCCTGGACACCGACCTGCGCTACACCGCGGTCAACCAGACCCTCGCCCAGATGAACGGCGTCGCCCTGGAGGACCACGTCGGCCGCACCACCGGCGAGACCCTGCCCGAGCGGGCCGCCGACGAGATCACCGCGATCCAGCGCCAGGTGCTGGCCACCGGCGAACCGGTCATCGACGTCACGCTCGCCTCCCCGGTCACCACCCGGGCCGGCTACCGCTCGATCTCCTACAGCCGGATGACCGACCGCTCCGGCCGGGTGCTCGGCATCTCGGGCACCGTGATGGACGTGACCGAGCGCTACCGGGCGGTCGCCAAGGTCGAGCACGCCCGGCGCCGCCTCTCGCTGCTCAACGAGTTCGGCTCGCGGGTCGGCGACCTGCTCGACGCCTCCCGGATCGCCCAGGAGCTCGCCAGCTCCGTCGTCCCCCGGCTCGCCGACCACTCCGCGGTGATCCTGCTGCAGGCCGTCGCGCAC
Source organism: Kitasatospora sp. NPDC004669 (assembly GCF_040609455.1). NCBI lineage: Bacteria > Bacillati > Actinomycetota > Actinomycetes > Kitasatosporales > Streptomycetaceae > Kitasatospora > Kitasatospora sp. NPDC004669. Next base: position 34,950 of record NZ_JBEXKB010000011.1, on the reverse strand, counting down.
GGCGACGACCTGCCCCGGCACGGCCACGACCGGCGCACCTCGCTGCTCCAGCTCGGCACCGCCTCCGTCCAGGACGGCCCCGAGGTCGAGGTGATGCTCCGGCACGGCGCCCGGATCACCTTCGCCGAGGACTCCGCCTGCGGCCGGGTGCTGCGCACCGGGGTGCCCGAGCTGCTCTCCGGCGCCGACCAGCTGGACGACGTCACCTACCCCGGCGACCCCAAGATGCAGGCCGCCCACGACCTGGGCGTGCACTCGATGCTGGTCGTCCCGCTGCGCGCCCGCGGCATCGTGATCGGCCTGCTGCTGGTCAGCCGGGCCGGCTACCGCGAGGGCTTCGACCGGGACGACCTCGCCTTCACCGTCGAACTCGCCGACCGGGCCGGCAGCTCACTGGACAACGCCCGCCTCTACGCCCGCGAGCGCACCGCCGCGCTCACCCTTCAGCGCACCCTGCTCCCGCAGCAGGTCCCGCAGCCCACCGGCGTCGAGGTCGCCTACCGGTACGTGCCCGGCAGCAGCGGCACCGAGGTCGGCGGCGACTGGTTCGACGTCATCCCGCTGCCCGGCGACCGTACCGCGCTGGTGGTCGGCGACGTGATGGGCCACGGCCTGCGGGCCGCCGCCACCATGGGCCGGCTGCGCACCGCCGTCCGGGTGCTGGCCGCCCTCGACCTGCCGCCGGACGTGCTGTTGCGGCACGTCCACGAGCTGGCCGACGACCTGGCCCAGGGCCCGGACGAGGCGCTGCTGGCCACCTGCGTCTACGCGGTCTTCGACCCGGGCACGGCGATGCTGACCGTGGCCAAGGCCGGGCACATCCCGCCGGTGCTGGTGGTGCCGGGCGAGGAGGCCGAGGAGCCGACCCGCACCGGTGGCCCGCTGCCGGGCGGCGCCGGCTGGATCCTCGACCTGCCCTCCGGCGCCCCGCTCGGCGTGGGCGGCGTTCCGTTCGAATCCGTCGAACTGAAGATCCCCGAGGGCAGCCTGCTCGCGCTGTGCACCGACGGCCTGGTCGAGTCCCGGGACAAGGACCTGGACGTCGGCCTCGGCCGGCTGATCACCGTGCTCCAGGAGCCGTACGCCTCCATCCAGGCCGCCTGCGAGGCGGTGCTCGACACCATGGAGCAGGGCCGGGAGCCGGACGACGTCGCCCTGCTGCTGGCCCGGCTCGGGCACGGCCAGGCCGGCACCCCGACGGCCGGCTGGACCCTGCCGGCCGAGCCCACCGCCGTCTCCCGGGCCCGCCGACTGGTCCGTTCCACGCTCACCGAGTGGGGCGTCGAGGACCTCACCGACACCGCCGAGCTGCTGGTCAGCGAGCTGGTCACGAACGCCGTCCGGTACGCCAGCGCCCCGATCGGGGTGCGGCTGACGCTGGGTGAGACGCTGCTGACCGAGGTCTCCGACCCGCTGCCCGACCCGCCCCGGGAGCGCCACGCGGCCGAGGCCGACGAGGGTGGCCGGGGCCTGGAGCTGGTCCACCGGCTGGCGCTGCACTGGGGCGCCCGGGCCGAGGGGATCGGCAAAGTGGTCTGGTTCGAGCTGGCGCTGCCGGGTAATGAGCCGGGCGAGTCATGATCCGAGCGGGACGCGAGTAGAACGTCGGAGCCCGAGCGGGACGCGAGTAGAACATCAGGAGAACAGTGCCGCATATGCCGTCGGGGGTCCGGGGGGAGCGCGTAGCCCGGAAGGGGGCGCGGACGTGGCATTGTGGTTGCGCGGGCGGTAGGACAAAAACCTCCGCCCGATCTGATGTTGTGATGTTGAGGGCGTGTGAACGCACCCCTCGATGATGAATACTCGGTCTTCTCGACATCCGGACGGTCGCGGGTTGGAGGGGTCGGTCCGTTGAACAGCACTCCGGCGCGGAACGCGCCGAGCAGCAGCGGTCATGCCGCTGTACCCGGGCAGGCCGGCTCCTTGCACCTGCCCGTACCGGCGGCCCCGCCGGCCACCGGGACCGGGGGCCCGGGCCGCGCCGCCCACCCCGTCGCCGAGCACCGCTCGTGGGGCGCCGGCGACCCCGGCTCGATCTACGACTACATCCGGGTCGCCACCTTCGCGATCGGCCCCGACGGGCGGATCAGCCAGTGGAGCGAGCGCGCCGCCGAGTTCTTCGGCGTCCCCGCCGCCGAGGCGGTCGGCGCCGACCCGGTCTCCACCTTCGTCCCGCGCGAACTCTGGCAGCGCGGCCGCGCCCGGCTGGAGCGCACCCTGGCCGGCGAGGAATGGGTCGGCACCACCCCCTACCGGGACGCCACCGGCGGCGAGGGCCTCGCCGAGCTCTACCTGATGCCCGACAGCGCGCTGCCCACCGCGGGTGCCACCTGCCTGGCCGTCGACCTCGGCCGCCTGCGCCGGATCGAGACCGACCTGGCCGCCTCCGAGGCCGTCTTCGGCCAGACGCCCACCGGCTTCGTGCTCTTCGACGACCGGCTGCGCCTGCAGCGGGTCAACGACGCCTTCGCCTCCGGCATGGGCCTGGTCCCCACCGACCTGGAGGGCCTCACCGCGCACGACCTCTTCCCGCCCTCCGAGGCCGACCGGCTCACCGCCGCCCTGCGCAAGGTCCTCGCCACCGGCGAGCCCGTCTTCGACCTGCGCTTCCACAGCGCCGTCCCGACCCGCGAGGGCAACCGGCTCTGGGCCGTCTCGCTGTACCGGCTCAACGGCTCGGCCGGGCAGCCGATGGGCGTGGCCGGGCAGGTCTCCGACGTCACCAGTCGGCACGTCGCCGAGCGCGAGGCCGACGGCGTGCGCCGCAACCTCGCCCTGCTCAACGAGGCCAGCGCGCACATCGGCTCCACCCTCGACCTGGAGACCACCGCCAAGGAACTCCTGGACGTCGTCGTCCCGCCGTTCTGCGACCTCGCCACCGTCGACCTCTACACCGCGCTGCTCTCCGGCGAGACCGTCCCCAGCGCCGGCCGGCCCGGCGACACCGTGCTCACCGACGGCAGCGGCGAACTGCGCCGGGTCGCCGTCTCCAGCGTGATCGGCGGCGCCTCCTCGGTGCTCGGCTCGGTCACCGGCCTGCCGATCGCCGAGGCCGGTGGCACCCTGTGTTACCCGCGCCGCTCCCCGCACGCCCGGGCGCTGCGCACCGGCCGCAGTGTCGTCCCCGAGCCCGGCCGCGACCCGCTGCTGCGCTCCACCCTGATCGTCCCGCTGGTCGCCCGGGACCAGGTGCTCGGGCTGGTCCAGCTCTCCCGGGCGATCGGCAGCGAACCCTTCGACGCCCGGGACGTGGCGATCGCCGAGGAACTCGTCGCCCGCGCCGCCGTCTGCATCGACAACGCCCGGCTCTACCGCCGCGAGCACGAGCGCGCGCTGATCCTCCAGCGCAGCCTGCTGCCCCCGGGCAACCCGGCCGCCAGCGGCCTGGAGATCGCCTGCCGCTACCTGCCCAGCAACAACAACACCGAGGTCGGCGGCGACTGGTTCGACGTCATCCCGCTTCCCGGCAGCCGCACCGCCCTGGTCATCGGCGACGTGATGGGCCGCGGCCTGCGCGCCGCCGTCGCCATGGGCCAGCTGCGCACCGCCGTCCGGACCCTGGCGATGCTCGACCTGGAGCCGGGCGAGGTGCTCACCGCCCTGGACGAGATCGCCCGCGGCCTCGGCGACGACTCCGTCCCGGCCGGCCCGCCCACCCCGTACGGCCGGCTCACCTCGACCGCCGACGAAGAGGCCCGCGAGGTCTACCTGGCCACCTGCGTCTACGCGGTCTACGACGCCGTCACCCGGCGCTGCTGGATCGCCAACGCCGGCCACCTGCCGCCCGTGCTGCTCAGCCCCGGCGAGCCCGCCCGGATGCTCGACGTGCCGCCCGGCCTGCCGCTCGGCGTCGGCGGCGAGCCCTTCGAGGAGGTCGAGCTGACCCTCCCGGACGGCGCCGTGCTCGGCCTCTACACCGACGGCCTGGTGGAGAGCCGCAAGCACCAGCTGGACGAGGGCCTGCGCGCTTTCCGGGCCGCGCTCTCCGACCCGGGCAAGGGACTGGAGGACCTCTGCGACCACGTCCTCGGCGAACTCAACCCGCACCACGGCGAGGACGACATCGCCCTGTTGATGGCCAAGGTGCACGCCTTCCCCGAGGACGCCGTCGGCAACTGGGTCCTGCCGCCCGAGCCCACCTCAGTGGCGAAGGCCCGCGAGTTGGCCTGCAGCTGGCTGCTCGCCCGGGGCCTGGAGGAGCTGGTCGACACCACCGAGCTGCTGGTCAGCGAGCTGGTCACGAACGCGCTCAAGCACGGGCGGGGCGAGATCCGGCTGCGGCTGCTGCGCGAGCGCAGCATGGTCTGCGAGGTCTGGGACGACGGCTACGCGCAGCCCCGGCAGCGGCGCGCCCAGGAGACCGACGAGGGCGGGCGAGGCCTGCAGCTGGTCAGCCTGCTGGCCGAACGCTGGGGCAGTCGGCGCACGCCCAAGGGCAAGATCGTCTGGTTCGAGCTGGCGCTGTAGTCGGTTCGGACGATGGGCCGTCCGGGTGCTGTCGCCCGGCGGCCCGCCGTGTCGGTGCGGGCCGGGCCGTCCGGGCGGCGTTCGATGGCCGCCATGCGTGTCCGCCAGTTCACCGCCGCAGCCGCCGCGCTGCTGCTCGCCGCCGGCCTCGGTGGCTGCTCCGACAGCCCCGCCCCGGTCCGTCCCCCCACCCCCACCCCCGAGCCCGTTCCCAAGGCCACCGCCTCCACCGGGGACGTCCGGCCCGCCGACCGTGTCGACATCGCGGACGGCGGGGTGCTGCGGTGGGCCGTCGACCAGGTGCCCGCCACGCTCAACGTCTACCAGCCCGCCGCGACCGCCGACTCGGCACTGCTCGCGCACGCCCTCTACCCGTCGCTGTTCCGTCCCGACGAGCACGGGCGGCCCGTCCCCGACCCGGACTACCTGGCCGGCGCCGAGTCCACCCCGCCCGGGCAGCAGCCCCAGGTCGTCACGTACCGGCTCAACCCGCAGGCCGTCTGGAGCGACGGCACCCCGCTCTCCGTCGCCGACTTCACCGCCCAGCGGGCCGCCCTCGCCCGCCTCGACCCGGCCTACGACGCCATCGACGCGATCGCCGAGGGCGCCGACCCGCGCGAGATCAAGGTCACCTTCCGGCGGCCGTACGCCGAGTGGCAGTCCCTGTTCGGGCCGCTCTACCCGGCCGCGGAGACCGCCACGGCCGCCTCGTTCAACCGGGCGCTGGTCGGCGGGGCACACCTGACCGCCGGGCCGTACACGGTGTCCCAGTACAACACCGAGGACGGGCGGGTGACGGTCGGGCGCAACCCGCGCTGGTGGGGCGACCGGCCGAAGATCGACCGGATCGACTTCCTCGCGACCCCGCCCGAGCGGCGGCTCGACGACCTCGACCAGGAACGGCTGGACATCGCCCCGCTCACGGCGGCGGTGGACCGGGCGGTGCCGGCCGCGTCGTCCGGCAGCCCCTCGGCGGCAGCGGTGCCGCCCGCCGCCGCGCCCGAGGCGGCGGCGCTCGCCCTGAAGTGGGCCGAGTCGCTGCCGGACGTCACCGTGCACCGGGCCGCCGCGCCCTCGCTCACCCAGCTCACGGTGAACGCCGCGCGGGGCCCGCTGACCGACCCGGCGCTGCGGCTCGCGCTCGGCCGGGCCGTCGACCGGCGGCGGATCGCCGAGGCCGCGCTCGGCCCGCTCGGCCTGCCCGGCGCCCCGCTCGGCAGCCACCTGCTCGCCGGGGACCAGGAGGGCTACCGCGACAACAGCGCCGCGGCCAGCCCGGCGACCGTCGCGCAGCTGCTGGACGGGGCGGGCTGGACGCGGCCGAACGGCGGCACCCGGGTCAAGGACGGCAAGGAGCTGTCGCTCTCGCTGCTCGTCCCGGCCGGCTCGGCGACCGCCAAGCGCACCGCGGACGCGCTCACCGCGAACCTCGCCGAGTCCGGCATCGCGGTGAAGCCGGTGACCGCGCCCACCGACACCTTCGTCAAGGACCACCTCGCGGCCGGGGACTTCGACCTCGCCCTCTTCTCCTGGCCGGCCGGCCCCAACCCGGCGAGCCAGCAGCGCGCCGTGTACGCCAAGCCCCGGCCGGACGCCGACGGCGCCGTCAAGTCCGGCAGCAACTACGCCCGCAGCGGCACCGAGGAGATCGACCGCCTCTTCGACCGGGCGGCCGCCGAGCTGGACCCGGCGGCCCGGCTGGACCTGCTGCAGGAAGCGGACGTCCGGATCTGGCAGCTCGGGCACTCGGTGCCGCTGTACCAGCGGCCGGACCTGGTCGGGGTCCGGACCGGGGTGGTCGGGGCCGGGGCCTGGGGCTTCGGGTGGCCGCGCTTCCAGGACATCGGCTGGAGCGGCTAGCGGCCGGGCCCGCGGGCGAACGGAGGAGTGTCGGAGCCCGACCGCCGGGTGAAGACCGCGTGACTCACCTGTGATCTTGGTCCCGCCCGACCTGCTCGTTTCCGCCCATCTGGGCGCTTCCCCGTACGATAGGAGGAAGCCGAGGCATGTCCATATGCCCGGCGGGTGGACCGGTAGTAGCAGGCGAACGGGTGGCGGCGGCCGACAGGGGTCGCAAGTGCGCGTCTCGCGGCCGGGCGCCGTAACCCACGATTCCGGGAGAATCCGCTAGGCATGCCCACGCGTAACGATATCCGTAACGTCGCCATCGTCGCCCACGTCGACCACGGCAAGACCACACTGGTCGACGCCATGCTGAAGCAGGCCGGCGCCTTCGCCGCCCACCAGCAGCTCGACGACCGCATGATGGACTCGAACGACCTGGAGCGCGAGAAGGGCATCACCATTCTCGCGAAGAACACCGCAGTCAAGTACCACCCCAAGGACGGTGGCGCGCCGATCACCATCAACATCATCGACACCCCGGGCCACGCCGACTTCGGTGGCGAGGTCGAGCGCGGTCTGTCGATGGTGGACGCGGTCGTGCTGCTGGTCGACGCCTCCGAGGGCCCGCTGCCGCAGACCCGCTTCGTGCTGCGCAAGGCGCTCGCCCAGCGCCTGCCCGTCATCCTGTGCATCAACAAGACGGACCGTCCGGACTCCCGGATCGACGAGGTCATCAACGAGACCTACGACCTGTTCCTGGACCTGGACGCGGACGAGGAGCAGATCGAGTTCCCGATCGTCTACGCCTGCGCCCGTGACGGCGTCGCCTCGCTGACCAAGCCGGAGAACGGCACCGTTCCCGCGGACAGCACCAACCTGGAGCCGTTCTTCTCCACCCTGCTGGAGCACGTCCCGGCCCCCAGCTATGACGAGGACGCGCCGCTCCAGGCCCACGTCACCAACCTGGACGCCGACAACTTCCTCGGCCGTATCGCGCTGCTGCGCGTCGAGCAGGGCGAGCTGCGCAAGGGCCAGACCGTGGCCTGGATCAAGCGCGACGGCTCGATCCAGAACGTCCGCATCTCCGAACTGCTGATGACCGAGGCGCTCACCCGCAAGCCGGCCGAGGTCGCGGGCCCCGGTGACATCTGCGCCGTCGCCGGCATCTCCGACATCATGATCGGCGAGACCCTCGCCGACCCGGAGAACCCGATCGCGCTGCCGCTGATCACGGTGGACGAGCCGGCCATCTCGATGACCATCGGCACCAACACCTCGCCGCTGGTCGGCCGGGGCGGCAGCGGTAAGGGCGCGGACGCCAAGTCCGGCGCCAAGGTGGACCGCAAGGTCACCGCCCGCCAGGTGAAGGACCGCCTGGACCGCGAGCTGATCGGTAACGTCTCGCTGCGCGTGCTGGACACCGAGCGTCCGGACGCCTGGGAGGTGCAGGGCCGCGGTGAGCTGGCGCTGGCCATCCTGATCGAGACCATGCGCCGGGAGGGCTTCGAGCTGACCGTCGGCAAGCCGCAGGTGGTCACCAAGGAGGTCAACGGCAAGACCCACGAGCCGGTCGAGCGCCTCACCGTGGACGTCCCCGAGGAGCACATGGGTGCCGTCACCCAGCTCATGGGCATCCGCAAGGGCCGGATGGACAACATGTCCAACCACGGCTCGGGCTGGGTCCGGATGGAGTTCGTCGTGCCGTCCCGCGGCCTGATCGGCTTCCGCACCGAGTTCCTCACCAACACCCGCGGCACCGGCATCGCCCACTCGATCCACGAGGGCCACGAGCCGTGGTTCGGCCAGCTGACCACCCGTAACAACGGCTCGCTGGTCGCCGACCGCGCGGGTGTGGTCACCGCCTTCGCGATGACCAACCTCCAGGAGCGCGGCGTGCTCTTCTGCGAGCCGGGCACCGAGGTGTACGAGGGCATGATCGTCGGCGAGAACTCGCGCTCCGACGACATGGACGTGAACATCACCAAGGAGAAGAAGCTCACCAACATGCGGTCCTCGACCGCCGACGTGGCCGAGTCGATCGTCCCGCCGCGCAAGCTCTCGCTGGAGCAGTCGCTGGAGTTCTGCCGCGAGGACGAGTGCATCGAGGTGACCCCGGAGACGGTTCGCATCCGTAAGGTCGTCCTCGACCAGAAGGACCGCGGTCGTACTGCCTCGCGCGCCAAGAAGGCGTGATCCGGACGCCCTGACGGCCATTGGCCGGATTGTTTCGCCCCCCTTTCCGATTGGAGAGGGGGGCGAACTTTTTCAACTACTCCAAGTTGTCGGGGCCGGTATTAACGGAATAACGCTCATCACACCCGAGTGTCCGCTGAGCGGACGCGACGGTTCGTCATGCATGACGACTGTCCGTTTGGTACCTGTCTGGCTATGTCTTAAATGTCCGGTTTTCGAAACTTACCGACTGTTCATGTGACCTAATTGAGATCGTCACTGGTCACTTTCGTGTCCGTGCGTGACGGATAGTGGAGCCAGTCAGGCTCGGGTCAAGGGTGAACGCGCAGGGGTGCGCGCCGAAACCGCGAGCGCGGACGGCATTGCGGCTCCGGTGACAACCGTTCCGCGGTGCCCTCCTCGTTGAAACGTCGAATTCAGGAGGCACACCGATGCGCGGTGCGAGCCAGGCCAAGTGGGTTGTCGCAGCTGTTGCTGTCGCCCTTGCCGCGACTGCTTGTAGCAGTGGCAGCAGCTCCTCCGGGGGCAGCTCGGACAGTGGCGCGGCCAACGCCGCGGGCGTCTTCAGCTACCAGAGCGGGGAGCCGCAGAACCCGCTCCAGCCGGCCAATGCCAACGAGACCATCGGCGGCCGTGTCATCAAGAACCTCTTCACGGGGCTCGTCGACTACGATCCCGCGACCGGCGCGCTGCGCAACCAGGTGGCCGACAAGATCGAGACCACCGACGCCAAGAACTACACCGTCACGCTGAAGTCCGGCTGGACTTTCCACGACGGCACCCCGGTCACCGCCGCGTCCTTCGTGAAGGCGTGGAACTGGTCGGCCAACGTCAAGAACAACCAGATCAACTCGTCCTGGTTCTCCGACATCGTCGGCTACGACGCCGTCCACCCGGAGAAGGGTGACCCGACCGGCACCGAGATGTCCGGCCTGAAGATCGTCGACGACACCCACTTCACCATCGAGCTGACCAGCCCGGTCTCGTACTTCACGTACAAGCTCGGCTACTCGGCCTTCTCCCCGCTGCCCGAGGGCTTCTTCAAGGACCCGGCCGGCTACGGCGAGAAGCCGGTCGGCAACGGCCCCTACCAGTTCGTCTCGTGGGAGCACAACAAGGCCATCACCGTGAAGGCCTACGACAAGTACACGGGCAGCAACAAGCCGAAGAACGGTGGCATCGTCTTCCGCAACTACGCCACCGGCGAGGCCGCGTACAAGGACCTGATGTCCGACACCCTGGACGTCCTGGACCAGGTCGACTCGACCGACCTGCCGAAGTTCAAGGACGACCTGGGCAAGCGCGCCGTCGACCAGCCGCAGGGCGCCATCCAGAACATCTCGTTCGCGCTGTACAACGCGGACTGGGCCTCCCTGGACAAGGACAAGGCCGCCAAGATCCGCCAGGGCATCTCGATGGCGATCGACCGCGACACCATCACCAAGACCGTCCTGAACGGCAACCGCCAGGCCGCCGACGCGTTCGTGGCGCCCGGCGTCATGGGCTACAAGGCCGGCACCTGCGGCGACGCCTGCAAGTTCGACCCGGCGAAGGCCAAGCAGCTCATCACCGAGAACGGTGGCGTCCCCGGCGGCAAGATCAGCATCATGTACAACTCCGACGGCAGCCACAAGGAGTGGGTGGACGCGGTCTGCAACTCGATCCGGCAGAGCACCGGCGTCGAGTGCCTCGGTGACCCGAAGCCGGACTTCAAGACCGTCCGCAACCTCGTCACCAAGCAGCAGGTCCCGAGCATGATGCGGACCGGCTGGCAGCAGGACTACCCGCTGAACGCCAACTTCCTGCGTGACGTCTACGGCACCGGTGCGTCCTCCAACGACTCCCACTACTCCAGCCCGGAGTTCGACAACCTGGCCAAGCAGGCCGACGCCGCCACCTCGGTCGAGAAGACCGCCGAGCTGTACCAGCAGGCTGAGGCCGTTCTGGCCAAGGACATGCCGTCCATCCCGCTCTGGTACTACAAGACCAGCTCCGGCTACTCCAACAAGGTCCAGAACGTGAAGTTCGACTCCTTCGGCGACCCGGTCTTCACCGACGTCGAGGTCAAGAAGTAATCGGTCGGCACCGCCTGACCCGGTGCGAACGGCCGGTGCCCGTCCCATCCCCACAAGGGCGAGGACTGGTACCGGCCGTTGGCACGCCGACTTATCTCTTGCTGGGTTGACGGGCCCAGCAGAGCCATACATGGAGGCACGATGGGGCGTTTTGTCGCGAGGCGACTGCTCCAGATGATCCCGGTCTTCCTCGGAACGACCTTGCTCATCTTTGTGATGGTGCACGCGCTGCCGGGCGACCCGGTGGCAGCGTTGTGGGGCGAAAAGGCGCCGGACCCGGCCCAGCTTGCCGCCCGGAAGCACCAGCTGGGCTTGGACAAACCTATGCTCCAGCAGTACTTCGACTACATGAGCGGCATGTTCACCGGGGACTTCGGGAAGACCCTGGCCGGGCGGCCCGTGCTCGATGTGATCACTGAGGCGCTGCCGGTCACCATCCGGCTGGCGCTGTTCGCGTTCGCCATCGAGATCGTGCTGGGCATCGGCATCGGCCTGTTCGCCGGTCTGCGTCGCGGCAAGGCGTTCGACAAGGGCGCCCTGGTCATCACCCTGCTGCTGATCTCGATCCCGGTGCCGGTGCTCGGCTTCATCTTCCAGACGGTCTTCGCGGACGATCTGAAGTGGGTCACGCCGACCGTCCAGGACTCGAACGACATCACCCAGCTGATGCTGCCGGCCTTCGTGCTGGGCTCGCTGTCGCTGGCCTACGTCGCGCGTCTCACCCGTACCTCCATAGCCGAGAACATCAAGGCCGACTACGTGCGCACCGCGGTGGCCAAGGGCCTGCCGCGGCGCAAGGTGATCGGCACCCACCTGCTGCGCAACTCGCTGATCCCGGTGATCACCTTCCTCGGCACCGACCTCGGCGCCCTGATGGGCGGCGCGATCGTCACCGAGGGCATCTTCAACGTCAAGGGTGTCGGCAACGCGCTCTACCACGCGATCAACCTGAAGGAGGGCTCGACGGTCTCCGGCTTCGTGGCCTTCCTGGTGCTCGTGTACCTGGCCGCCGGCCTGATCGTCGACCTGCTTTACGCGGTCCTGGACCCGAGGATCCGTTATGCCTGACCTGACCGAGAAGAAGACGGCCGAGGAGATCCCGGCCCAGAGCGCCGCGGCCACCGCGGCGGCCAAGCCGGAGAAGGCCCGCAGCCTCGGCTCTGACGCCTGGCACGACCTGCGCCGCAAGCCGATCTTCGTGATCTCCGCGCTGCTGATCCTGCTGCTGGTGGTCATCGCGATCGCCCCGGGCCTGTTCACCTCGGTGGACCCGCGGGCCGGCGACCTGCGCCTGCACTACCTGACGAAGCCGAACTACAGCCACTTCTTCGAGCCGGACTGGTTCGGTTACGACCTCCAGGGCCGCAGCATCTACGCCCGCGTCATCTACGGCGCCCGCGCCTCGGTCGTGGTCGGCATCTGCGTCACCCTGGGTGTGACCATCCTCGGTGGCCTGACCGGTATGATCGCCGGCTACTTCGGCGGCTGGATCGACACGATCATCTCCCGCATCACCGACATCTTCTTCGGCATCCCGCTGCTGCTCGGCTCGCTGGTGATCCTCAACGCCTTCACCTCGCGCACCGTGTGGAGCGTGGTCTTCGCGCTGGTCGCCCTGGGCTGGACCCAGATGACCCGTGTCATGCGCGGTGCGGTGATCACGGTCAAGCAGTCCGACTTCGTGACCGCCGCCAAGGCGCTCGGTGCCGGTACCAACCGAATCCTGTTCAAGCACATCCTGCCGAACGCGATCGCCCCGGTGATCGTGGTCGCGACCATCGCGCTCGGCGGTTACATCGCCACCGAGGCGACGCTGAGCTTCCTCGGCATCGGTCTGCAGGACCCGACCATCTCCTGGGGTATCGACATCAACTCGGCCCAGAAGGTGATCCGTACGGCGCCGTTCGCCCTGTTCTTCCCCGCCGGCATGCTGAGCCTGACCGTGCTGGCCTTCATCATGCTCGGCGACGCGGTGCGCGACGCCCTCGACCCGAAGCTCCGCTGAGAGAAGAGGTGACGACCCGATGACCACCGTGATCGAGAACAACCAGAAGAGCGACCGTCTCGAAGTCGGAACCCCGCTCCTGGAGGTCAAGGACCTCCACGTGGAGTTCCACACCCGGGACGGGATCGCCAAGGCCGTGAACGGCGTCAACTACTCCGTCGCGGCCGGCGAGACCCTCGCCGTGCTCGGCGAGTCCGGCTCCGGCAAGTCCGTGACGGCGCAGACCATCATGGGCATCCTGGACATGCCTCCGGGCAAGGTGACCCAGGGCCAGATCCTGTACCGCGGTCAGGACATGCTCAAGATGAGCAACGAGGAGCGGCGGAAGATCCGCGGCCGGAAGATCGCGATGATCTTCCAGGACGCGCTGTCCGCCCTCAACCCCGTGCTCAGCGTGGGCTACCAGCTCGGCGAGATGTTCCGGGTGCACCAGGGCGCCTCCAAGGCCGAGGCCAAGGCCAAGGCCATCGAGCTGATGGACCGGGTGCGCATCCCCGCTGCCAAGCAGCGCGTGAACGACTACCCGCACCAGTTCTCCGGCGGTATGCGCCAGCGCATCATGATCGCCATGGCGCTCTCGCTGCAGCCCGACCTGATCATCGCCGACGAGCCCACCACCGCCCTGGACGTGACCGTCCAGGCCCAGGTGATGGACCTGCTCGCGGAGCTGCAGGCCGAGTACAACATGGGCCTGATCCTGATCACCCACGACCTCGGCGTGGTCGCCGACGTCGCGGACAAGATCGCCGTGATGTACGCGGGCCGGATCGTCGAGACCGCCCCGGTGCACGACCTGTACGCGAACCCCGCGCACCCGTACACCAAGGGCCTGCTCCGCTCGATCCCGCGCCTGGACCAGAAGGGCCAGGAGCTGTACGCGATCAAGGGCCTGCCCCCGAACCTGCTGAAGGTCCCGGCCGGCTGCGCGTTCAACCCCCGCTGCGATGTCGCCACCGACCTGTGCCGCACGGAGATCCCGGCGCTGCACCACGTGACCGACAAGGACGGCGAGGAGCTCACCGGCCGCCGCAGCGCGTGCCACCTTTGGAAGGAGACCCTCCATGGCTGAGAACATCCTGGAGGTCAAGGACCTGGTCAAGCACTACCCGCTGACCCAGGGCGTCCTGTTCAAGAAGCAGGTCGGCGCGGTCAAGGCCGTCGACGGCATCAGCTTCGACCTGAAGAAGGGTGAGACGCTCGGCATCGTCGGCGAGTCCGGCTGTGGCAAGTCCACGCTGGCCAAGGTGCTGATGAACCTGGAGCGGGCCACCTCCGGCCAGGTGCTGTTCAAGGGCGAGGACATCTCCAAGCTGGGCGGCGCGGCCCTCAAGGCCGTCCGCCGGAACATCCAGATGGTGTTCCAGGACCCGTACACCTCGCTGAACCCACGCATGACGGTCGGCGACATCATCGGGGAGCCGTTCGAGATCCACCCGGAGGTGGCGCCGAAGGGTGACCGCCGCAAGGCCGTCCAGGACCTGCTGGACGTCGTGGGTCTGAACCCGGAGTACATCAACCGGTACCCGCACCAGTTCTCCGGCGGTCAGCGCCAGCGCATCGGCATCGCCCGCGGCCTCGCGCTCAAGCCCGAGATCATCATCTGCGACGAGCCGGTCTCCGCCCTGGACGTGTCCGTCCAGGCGCAGGTGATCAACCTGCTGGAGCAGCTGCAGGGCGAGTTCGGCCTGTCGTACATGTTCATCGCGCACGACCTCTCCATCGTCCGGCACATCTCCGACCGCGTCGGCGTGATGTACCTGGGCAAGATGGTCGAGATCGGCACCGACGAGCAGATCTACGACAACGCCACCCACCCGTACACCCAGGCGCTGCTGTCCGCGGTGCCGGTGCCGGACCCGACGGCGCGCGAGTCCCGGGACCGGATCATCCTCAGCGGCGACATCCCCTCGCCGGCCAACCCGCCGTCCGGCTGCCGCTTCCGCACCCGCTGCTGGAAGGCGGAGGACCGCTGCGCGGAGGAGATCCCGCTGCTGGCGATCCCGACCACGCTGGAGGGCCCGGCCGCCCACGAGTCGGCCTGCCACTTCGCCGAGGTCCGGGAGTCGGCCGCGGCCTGACCTCCCCCGGCGTCCCAGGAAGGGCCCGCGGCTTCGGCCGCGGGCCCTTCCGGCATTTCTTTTAATCCGGCATTTCTTTTAATCCGGCGCTGCGTCAACTCCGCAGGGGGAGCGGTACCCGTCCGGGTGCACCCGACTCGCGCCGTCGCCGGGGCGCGCTTCTCATGGGGTGTGATGCGACACACACCCCATGAGGAGGGACCGTCATGCCCGTAGCCGCCCGTGCTCGCCTGGTCCTCGCCGCTGCGACGTCCGTGGTCCTGGTGGCCACCGGGTGCAGCAGTGGCGGTGGCGGCGGTACCAGTTCGTCGAACGCCACCAAGACCTTCAGCTACCAGAGCAGTGAGCCGCAGAACCCGCTGCAGCCCGCCAATGCGAACGAGGTCGGCGGTGGTCGCATCATCCAGAACCTCTTCAAGGGGCTGGTGGACTACGACCCCAGCAACGCCAAGCTCCGGATGCAGGTCGCCGACAAGATCGACACCAGCGACTCGCAGACCTTCAACGTCACCCTGAAGTCCGGCTGGAAGTTCCACGACGGAACCCCGGTGCAAGCCCAGAACTTCGTGAACGCCTGGAACTGGGGCGCCAACCCGGCCAACGCCCAGATCAACAGCTCCTGGTTCTCCGACATCGAGGGCTACCAGGACGTCCACCCGGCCAGCGGGAAGCCGACCACGGACAAGATGTCCGGGCTGACCGTCACCGACGCCCAGCACTTCACCGTCAAGCTGAGCCACAAGGTCTCGTACTTCGAGTACAAGCTCGGCTACATCGCCTTCTCGCCGCTGCCGGACGGCTTCTTCAAGGACCCGACCGGGTACGGGCAGAAGCCGGTGGGCAACGGCCCGTACCAGTTCGTCAGCTGGTCGCACAACACCGAGGTGGTCACCAAGTCCTTCCCGGACTACCAGGGCGTGGACAAGCCGAAGAACGGCGGCATCGTCTTCAAGATGTACACCACGTCCGAGGCCGCCTACGCCGACCTGCAGTCCAACAACCTGGACGTGATGGACCAGGTGCCGCCGTCCGCGCTGGCCACGTACAAGACCGACCTCGGCAACCGGGCGATCGACGCCCCGCAGGGCGCGATCCAGAACATCGGCTTCACGCTCTACCAGGCCGACTGGTCCGCGCCGGAAAGGGCCAAGGTGCGCCAGGGCCTGTCGATGGCGATCGACCGCGACGTCATCACCAAGACCGTGCTGCAGGGCTCCCGCAAACCGGCCAGCGCCTGGGTGGCGGAGGGCGTCGAGGGCTACAAGGAGGGCGCCTGCGGCGACTTCTGCAAGTTCGACGTCGCCAAGGCCAAGCAGCTGATCCAGGAGGGCGGAGGCGTCCCCGGCAACAAGCTGCTGATCACCTACAACTCGGACGGCGGCCACAAGGAGTGGGTCGACGCGGTCTGCAACTCGATCCGGCAGGGCACCGGCGTGGACTGCCTGGGCGACCCGAAGCCCGACTTCAAGACCGCCCGTCAGGCCATCACCCAGCACCAGCTCGACGGCGCCTTCCGCACCGGCTGGGTGCAGGACTACCCGCTGAACGCCAACTTCCTCGCCGACGTGTACCGCACCGGCGCCGCCTCCAACGACACCGGCTACAGCAACCCGCAGTTCGACCAGCTGTCGACCCAGGCCGACGCGGCCCCCAGCGTCGCCGATTCGACGACCGGCTACCAGAAGGCCGAGGCCGTGCTGCCGAGCGGCATGCCGACCATCCCGCTCTGGTACTACCGCACCAACTCGGGCTACTCGACCAAGGTGCAGAACGTGCAGTTCGACTCCTTCGGCAACCCGGCCTGGACCCAGGTCGAGGTCAAGGGCTGATCTCCTGGGCCCGCCCGGCGGTGGGCCCGAACCCCCGGGCCGGCCCCGCCCTCCCCGCGCGGAGGGCGGGGCCCGGTCTCCCGGCCGACCGGCCGCAGCCGGTCGGGCACCTCGAAAGGAGGAGGCCCGGATGGGCAGTTACGTACTGCGGCGGGTGCTGCAGATGATCCCGGTGTTCTTCGGCACCACGCTGCTGATCTTCCTGATGGTCTACACGCTGCCGGGTGACCCGGTGGTCGCGCTGTTCGGCGAGAAGGCCGCCGACCCGGCCGTGGTGGCCAGCATCAAGCACAAGTACTACCTGGACCAGCCGGTCTGGAAGCAGTACCTGCACTACATGGGGAACCTCTTCCAGGGCGACTTCGGCACCAGCTTCACGGGCCGCCCGGTCTCCGACATCATGGCCGACGCCTTCCCGGTCACCATCCGGCTGGCGCTGCTGGCCTTCACCTTCGAGGTGGTCCTGGGCCTCGCCTTCGGCCTGCTCTCGGGCCTGCGGCGCGGCAGCGTCCAGGACACCCTGGTGCTCCTCCTCACCCTGGTGGTGATCTCGATCCCGGTCTTCGTGCTGGCGTACATCGCGCAGACGATCTTCGCCACGAACCTCGGCTGGGTGACACCGACGGTGCAGGACTCCACGGACCTCTCCCAGCTGCTCCTGCCCGCGATCGTGCTGGGTTCGCTCTCGCTCGCGTTCGTGGCCCGGCTCACCCGGACCTCCATCGGCGAGAACCTGCGGGCCGACTACATGCGCACGGCGGTCGCCAAGGGCCTGCCCGGGCGCACCATCGTCTCCCGCCACCTGCTGCGCAACTCGTTGATCCCGGTGATCACCTTCCTCGGCACCGACCTCGGCGCGCTGATGGGCGGCGCGATCGTCACCGAGGGCATCTTCAACGTGCAGGGCGTCGGCAACGTCCTGTACCGGGCGATCAACACGAAGGAAGGCCCGACCGTGGTCGGCATCGTGACCGTCCTAGTGATCATCTACCTGGTCGCCAGCCTGCTCGTCGACCTGCTCTACGCGGTCCTGGACCCGAGGATCCGCTATGCCTGACATCCACGACGAGGACTCGTACGAGCCGCACCCCAAGCCCGGCGTCTCGCACCTCGACTACGCCGGGGAGCAAGGCATGGCGGTCGAGCAGGGGACCCTGGTCGAGCGCGACGTGGAGAAGCGTGAGGAGGCCCGGAGCCTGTGGGCCGACGCCTGGCGGGACCTGCGCCGGCGGCCGATCTTCCTGCTCTCGGTCGCACTGATCGTGCTGCTGGTGCTCGTGGCGATCTTCCCCTGGGCCTTCACCGACGCCAACCCACGCAAGGCCGATCTGGTGCACGACTACCTCAAGCGGCCGGACTGGACGGACTTCTTCGGCGCCGGCTGGTTCGGCTACGACGCGCAGGGCCGCTCGATCTACGCCCGGGTGGTGTACGGCGCCCGCGCCTCGATCACCGTCGGCATCTTCGTGACCGCCGCGGTCACCGTGCTCGGCGGGCTGACCGGCATGATCGCCGGGTACTTCGGCGGCGGCGTGGACGCGGTGATCTCCCGGATCATCGACATCTTCTTCGGCATCCCGCTGCTGCTCGGCGCCCTGGTGCTGTTGAACGCGTTCACCGTCCGCACGGTGTGGACCGTGGTCCTCGCGCTGGCCGTGCTCGGCTGGACCCAGATCGCCCGCGTCATGCGTGGCGCGGTGCTGACCGTCAAACAGGCCGACTACGTGGCGGCGGGGCGGGCGCTCGGCGCCGGGACGGGGCGGCTGATGTTCCGGCACATCCTGCCGAACGCGGTCGCCCCGGTGATCGTGGTGGCGACCATCGCGCTCGGCGGCTACATCGCGACCGAGGCGACGCTGAGCTTCCTCGGCATCGGCCTGCAGGAGCCGACCATCTCCTGGGGCATCGACATCTCCTCCGCCCAGAAGGTGATCCGGACGGCCCCGTACGTGCTGTTCTTCCCGGCCGCGGCGCTCTCCGTCACCGTGCTGGCCTTCATCATGATGGGCGACGCGGTGCGCGACGCCCTCGACCCGAAGCTTCGCTGAGCGAGGGGAGCGCATCGTGACTACAGCTGTGGACACCACCAAGCGCGAGCGGGAGGCGCCGTACGAGGGGCCGCTGCTCGACGTACGGGACCTGCACGTCGAGTTCGTCACCCGGGACGGCGTGGCCCGGGCCGTCAACGGGGTCAACTACAGCGTCCGGGCGGGGGAGACGCTGGCGGTGCTGGGCGAGTCCGGCTCCGGCAAGTCGGTGACGGCGCAGGCGATCATGGGCATCCTGGACATGCCGCCTGCCCGCATCCCGCGCGGCGAGATCCGCTTCCGCGGCCAGGACATGCTGAAGATGGGCAAGGACGAGCGGCGGAGGATCCGCGGCCAGCGGATCGCGATGATCTTCCAGGACGCGCTGTCCGCCCTCAACCCGGTGCTCAACGTGGGTTTCCAGCTCGGCGAGATGTTCCGGGCCCACAGGGGCGTCTCCCGCGCGGAGGCCAAGGCGAAGGCCGTCGAGCTGATGGAGCGGGTACGCATCCCGGCGGCCAAGCAACGGGTGAACGACTACCCGCACCAGTTCTCCGGCGGTATGCGCCAGCGCATCATGATCGCGATGGCGCTGGCCCTGGAGCCGGACCTGATCATCGCGGACGAGCCCACCACCGCCCTGGACGTGACGGTGCAGGCCCAGGTGATGGACCTGCTGGCCGAACTCCAGGCCGAGTTCCACATGGGGCTCATCCTGATCACCCACGACCTCGGCGTGGTCGCCGACGTCGCGGACAAGATCGCGGTGATGTACGCGGGCCGGATCGTCGAGACCGCCCCGGTGCACGAGCTCTACGCCCGGCCCGCACACCCGTACACCAGGGGGCTGCTGGACTCGATTCCGCGGCTGGACCAGAAGGGCCAGGAGCTCTACGCCATCAAGGGCCTGCCGCCCAACCTGCTGCGGATCCCCGCGGGCTGCGCGTTCAACCCGCGCTGCCCCCGGGCGCAGGACATCTGCCGGGCCGAGGTGCCGGAGCTCTTCCCGGTCGCCGAGGAGGACGGCACGCCGCTGGAGGGGCGCGGCAGCGCCTGCTTCTTCTGGAAGGAGACCCTCCATGACCGGTAACGGGGCTAGCGCACTGGGCGCGGTGGTGCCGGAGGAGGCCGCGTTCAACCAGGAGGTGCCGCGCGGCGAGCCGATCCTCGAGGTGCGGGAGCTGGTCAAGCACTTCCCGCTCACCAAGGGCGTGCTGTTCAAGAAGCAGGTCGGCGCGGTCAAGGCGGTGGACGGGGTCAGCTTCGACCTGATGCAGGGCGAGACGCTCGGCATCGTCGGCGAGTCCGGCTGCGGGAAGTCCACGCTGGCCAAGGTGCTGATGAACCTGGAACCGGCCACCGGCGGCTCGGTCCGGTACAAGGGGGAGGAGATCTCCTGGTTGTCCGGCTCCGCGCTGAAGGCCGTCCGGCGCAACATCCAGATGGTGTTCCAGGACCCGTACACCTCGCTCAACCCGCGGATGACGGTCGGCGACATCATCGGTGAGCCGTTCGAGATCCACCCGGAGGTGGCGCCGAAGGGCGACCGCCGCAAGGCCGTCCAGGACCTGCTGGACGTGGTCGGGCTCAACCCCGAGTACATCAACCGGTATCCGCACCAGTTCTCCGGCGGCCAGCGCCAGCGCATCGGCATCGCACGGGGGTTGGCGCTCAAGCCGGAGATCATCATCTGTGACGAGCCGGTCTCGGCGCTGGACGTGTCGGTGCAGGCGCAGGTGATCAACCTGCTGGAACAGCTGCAGGGCGAGTTCAACCTGTCGTACATGTTCATCGCGCACGACCTCTCCATCGTCCGGCACATCTCGGACCGGGTGGGGGTGATGTACCTGGGGAAGATGGTCGAGATCGGCAGCGACGCGGAGATCTACGACCACGCGACCCACCCGTACACCCAGGCGCTGCTGTCCGCCGTACCGGTGCCGGACCCGACGGCGCGCGAGTCCCGGGACCGGATCGTGCTCACCGGGGACGTGCCCTCGCCGGCCAACCCGCCGTCGGGGTGCCGGTTCCGGACCCGGTGCTGGAAGGCGCAGGAGCGCTGCGCGGTGGAGATCCCGCTGCTCGCCGCACCGAGCTGGCTGAAGGGTGCGGCCTTCCACGCCTCGGCTTGCCATTTCGCCGCGGAGCGCGAGATCGGGCGGAGTGCGGCGGAGCGCGAGAACGGGCAGGACGCCGCCGAGCGGGAGGACGGGCCGGGCGGCAGCTGACCCGGTCGTCCTCAGGGCGCGTCCTCGGAGCGAGGGCGCGCCCTGTGCCGTGATGGAACCGAGATCTGCCGTGCTCTCCCCAAGTGTGCTCCGGTCATTGATAGTTGCTAGGCGCCTATCGATGGTCGCTGCTGTGCTGAGGAGGGCTGCTCACATGGACGCGGTGGAAGTGGTCGGCGGCGGTCGGGCGAGCCTGGTGCCCGGGACCCCGTTGCTGGAGGTCGAGGACCTGCACGTCGAGTTCCACACCCAGGACGGTGTGGCCAGGGCCGTCAACGGGGTGAGCTACTCGGTGTCGGCGGGGGAGACGCTGGCGGTGCTGGGCGAGTCCGGCTCCGGCAAGTCGGTGACCGCGCAGGCGATCATGGGCATCCTGGACGTGCCGCCCGGGAAGATCACCTCGGGGCGGATCCTGTTCCGCGGCGAGGACCTGCTGACCATGCAGTCCAAGGCCCGGCGGGCCGTCCGGGGCCAGCGGATCGCGATGATCTTCCAGGATGCGCTGTCCGCCCTCAACCCGGTGCTCAGCGTGGGCTACCAACTCGGTGAGATGTTCCGGGTGCACCAGGGGCTCTCCCGCAAGGAGGCCCGGGAGAAGGCCGTCGAGCTGATGGACCGGGTGCGCATCCCCGCCGCCCGGCAGCGGGTCGGCGACTTCCCGCACCAGTTCTCCGGCGGGATGCGCCAGCGCATCATGATCGCGATGGCGCTCTCGCTGGAGCCGGACCTGATCATCGCGGACGAGCCCACCACCGCCCTGGACGTGACCGTGCAGGCCCAGGTGATGGACCTGCTGGCCGACCTCCAGGCCGAGTTCAACATGGGCCTGATCCTGATCACCCACGACCTGGGCGTGGTCGCCGACGTCGCGGACAAGATCGCCGTGATGTACGCGGGCCGGATCGTCGAGACCGCGCCGGTCCGCGAGCTGTACGCGCGCCCGGCCCACCCGTACACCCGGGGACTGTTGGACTCCATTCCGCGGCTGGACCAGAAGGGCCGGAACCTGCACGCCATCAAGGGCCTGCCGCCCAGCCTGCTGCGGATCCCGCAGGGCTGCGCCTTCAATCCGCGCTGTGACCGGGTGCAGGACCGCTGCCTGGCCGAACTCCCACCGCTGGTACCGGTGGTGGACGAGGAGGGCGCCGAGCTGCCGGGCCGGCGCAGCGCCTGCCACTACTGGCGGGAGACGCTGCACGGCTGACCGTTGCCGGCCGACTCGGCGCCAGGCGGCCCTACTTGGTGAAGCCGACGTTCTCCCAGGCGATGTCGGACAGTCCCTGCGCGCCGATGTTGGCCAGGTCGGCGCGGGCGCCGTACAGCTGCGGGCGCTGGTAGAGCGGCAGCACGCCGGCGACCTTCCACAGCTCGCCGTCGGCCTGGTTGATCGCCTCGGAGGCGGTCGCGGCGTCGGTCGCGGCGGCGGCCCGGTCGAGGGCGGCGTCCGCGGCCGGGCTGCCGGCGCCGACGTGATTGGCGCCGCCGTTCTGGGCGAAGCCGGCCCGGCTGCCGCTGGCCGGGAACGGGGTGCCGAGCAGGGCGTAGGCGGCCAGGTCGAAGTCGTTGTGGTTGATGTACTTGTCGAAGAACTCGTTGGCGGCGGCGGTCACCGTGGTGACCTTGATCCCGACGTCCTTGAGCATCTTGGTGACGCCGGTCGCCTCGTTCTGGGCCAACGCGACCCCGGCCGGGACGATCATCCGCAGGTTCAGCTCATGGCCGTCCTTCTTGCGGACGTCGCCGTCGAGCTTCCAGCCGGCCGCGTCCAGCTTGCGGGCGGCCTCGGCGGGGTCGAAGCGGGACAGGCCGAGGGAGTTGTCCCGGTAGCCGTTCTGGTTGGCGGCCAGCAGGTGGTTGTTGAGCGGGACGCCGGGCCAGTCCAGGCCGTTGAGGTCGGAGCGGATCAGTGCGTCCCGGTTGATCGCCTGGAACACGGCCTGGCGGACGGACGGGTCGCTGAGCGCCGGGGTACGGGCGTTCAGGGTGATCTGCCGGAAGTCCGGCCCGCCGGCCCGGCGGACGGCCGCGCCCTTGGTGTTCTTGATGACCTGGTAGCCGGCTAGGTCGGGGCCGTTGTTGAAGAGGTCGATCTCGCCCTTGGCGAAGGCGGCGCGCATCGCGTCCGGCGTCATGGCGTGGAAGACGATCCGGTCCAGCATCGGCTTGTCGCCCCACCAGGTGGGGTCGGCGACCAGGGTGACGGTCTGCGCGGCACGGTCCAGCGCCTCGACCTTGAACGGGCCGGCGGTGAGCGGGATCGCGTCCAGGTAGGCCGAGTTGAACAGGTCCGGGGTGGCGATCTTGGTGGCCGGCAGCAGCGGGGCGTTGGCGGCGCCGTTGAACATCGATTGCCACTCGGAGAACGGCCGGTCGAAGGTCATCACGGCCTGGAAGTCGTCCTTGCCCCGCTCGACCGAGGAGACCAGCTCGAAGCCGGTGCTGCTGGAGGGCCGGTAGGCCGGGTCCTTGCCGTTCAGCGCGCGCCAGTTCGCCTCGATGTCGCGCCAGGTGATCGGGGTGCCGTCGGACCAGTGGGCCTTCGGGTTGAGGGTCCATGTGACCACCTGCCGGCCGTCCTTGATGTCGGCGTGCGCGTCCTGCAGGTAGGCCGGGTTGACGGTCTGGGTGCCGGCCGCGTCCGAGCGGAAGAACGTCGGCAGCAGCGGCTTGGTGACGGCGATGGTCGAGGACTCGCTGCCGTCGGTGTGGATCGGCGACCACTGGTGGGAGAACTGGGTGATCGCCAGGTTCAGGGTGCCGCCCTGGCGCAGCTGGGTGCGGTCGTGCTGGTTGATGTCGATCGAGGTGAGCTTGGGTACCCCGGCGGCGCTCGGCATCGCGTCCGCGGCGGCGCCGCCCGGCCCGGAGGAGCAGGAGCAGAGCGTGAGCGAGAGGGTCAGGACGGCGAGACCGGCGAGCAGTGCCGTCCGGTGGTGCTGGAGGCGGCGGCCCATCGGCGTGGCTCCCGGGGTTGCTGTGACGGAAGGTGTGGCGTCACATCTTGCTGACCGGAAGGGGGAGTTGTCGAGGGGCGGGACGCCTGCCGTCATAGCGGCAGCGGGCCCGCCCCTCGTTCGTGTCCGGTCCGTCAGGCGGCGGGGAACTTGAAGGTGCGGTCCTTGTCGCCGGTCTTGTCGAACAGCGAGGTGATGGCGTCCGCGACGTCCTGCGGGGTGACCGTGCCGGACTGCCCGTTCTTCTTGACCTTCACCTTGTCGAACACGCCGTTCAGCTGGGAGTTCAGCGCGTCGAGGTCCCACTTGGGCACGATCTTGCCGGAGACGTCCGGAACCAGCGTGAGCGCCTTGGCGGCGGTCTTGCCGCCGAATTCCCAGGGCTTGGCGCCGGCCACGATGTGGATCTTGCCGTTGGTGACCTGCTTGCCGAGGCTGTCCGCGGCGGCCTGCAGGGCCTGGGTGGAGACCTTGGGCTGGGCGGCCGTGACGGCGAGTGCGATCGGCTGGTCGGGCTTGCCGGCGGCGCGGTCGCGGTAGGCCTGCTCGACCACGTCCAGGGCGGCGTTGGAGTCCACCGCCTGGCCGGCCTTGCCGGGGACCACGACCGGGTCGCCGTTGTCGGCGAACTTGACGTAGCCCTCCTGCAGGCCCTGGCCCGAGCCGGCCGCCAGCGAGTCCAGTGCGGCCTTGAGCTTGGCCCGGTCGACCCGGACCTCCGGCGCGACCGCCTTGCTGCCGCCCTGGAGCGACTTGATGACGTCGACCGGGTTGTAGCTGTGCGCGGCGAGGCCGTCCACGGTGGCCGTGGTGTCGAAGCTCAGTCCGGCGACCGTCGGGTCGAGGTTGACGGTCTGGTCGCCGATCTTCAGCTTGAGCGGCTGCTGCCCGGCCTTGCCGACCGAGTCGTCCAGGGCGTGGATCGCCTGGTCGCGGCTGTTGCCGCCGATGTCGGTGCCGAGCACCACGGTGCCCTTGGGGACGTCCGACTGGTTCAGCATCAGGCCGGTGCCGTACGCGGCGGCGCCGAGGAAGAGTACACCGCCGATCGCGTAGACGCCGAGCTTGACCAGCTTCTTGGCGCCGCCGCCCTTGCCCTTGCCCTTGCCCTTGGCGGGGGCGGCCGGTTCGGTCTTGGCCGGAGCCGGGGCGGGCGCGGGGGCGGACTGCGCGGCGGGGCCGGGCGGAACGGGACCGGCGGGACCGCCCGGAGCACCCGGAGCGGGCTGGGTCGCCCCGGGGCCCGAGGTCGGCAGCGGGGTGACCGCGGTGGCCTCCGGGTCGCGGCCGGTCTGCCGGGGGCCACCCGGGGCGGGCTGCGGCGCGCCCGGGAAGAGCCCGCCGGGGGCCGCCGGGGCGCCGAAGGGGTCCTGGCCGGGGGCGGCCGGACGCTGGGTGGCGAACGGGTCGGCGCCGGTCGGGGCCGAGGCGAACAGGCCCGGCTGCGGACGGGCGTCGGCGCCGCGCGGGGCGCCGTTGCGGGGCAGGCCGGGTATGGCGGCCTGCGGCGGGGTGTTCCCCCGGATCGGCGCGAAGCCGTCCACGGAGGTGTCCTCCGGGCCGGGCTCGGCGGCCGGGCCCTGCGGGCGGCCGTTCAGCCCCGGCGCGCCCTGCGGACCGTTCTGCTGCCGCCGGTTCGGCCGGGGGCCGTTCGGCTGGTTCGACTGGGGCGTGTCCTGCCGGGCCGCGTTCGGCTGCGGGGCCTGCTGCTGGCGGCGGCCGCCGCGCGGGCCGCGCGCACCGGCGTCGGGGCCGGTCGGGGCGAACGGGTCGGCGACCGGCGCGAAGGGGTCGGCGGCCTCGTACACGCCGGGCTCCTCGGCCGGCGCCTCGACGCCGTACGGCGAAGCGGGCGCGGGAGCGGCCTGGTTCGGCGACTTGCCCGGGGCGGGCACCGGGCGGCCGTTCGGACGGGCCGCAGCGGCGGCCCCGGCCGGTCGGGCGCCGTTCGGGGCGCCCTGCGGACGGGCCTCGGCGACGGTGCCGGGCGCGACCGCGGCCTCCGGCGCGCTCGGGGCGCCGGCCGGCACGGCGGCCGGGGTGGGCTCGGCGGCCTTCTTCTGCCGCGGCCGGAACCAGGCGCCGGTGGACTCGGACTCGGAGGTCGCCGGCGGGATCGGCGGGATCTGCCACTCCGGCGGCAGGTTCGGCGGGGTGGCCGTGCCGCCGCCGTCCATCACGCCGAGGACGGGCGAGGCGGGCGCGGAGCGGTGCCGCGGGCCGCCCGGTTCGGCGGCGGCCGGGGCCTGGTCGCCCGGGCCGTCCTCGTTCTTGACGGTGCTGCGGACGACGACCGGCGGGATCGGGCGCGAGCCGGGGATGTTGATCCGGACCCGGGTGGTCAGGGTGGTCTCGGTCTTCGGCCCGTCGTCCTCGCCGCCCGACGCGGCGCCGTGGTCGC
The DNA here is from genome assembly GCF_040609455.1 of Kitasatospora sp. NPDC004669. NCBI lineage: Bacteria > Bacillati > Actinomycetota > Actinomycetes > Kitasatosporales > Streptomycetaceae > Kitasatospora > Kitasatospora sp. NPDC004669. The sequence goes on along the minus strand of NZ_JBEXKB010000011.1, from coordinate 8,848 downwards.
CGCCGGGGAGGCCCGGGGTGCCGTAGGGCGGCGTGCCCGACGGGTAGGCGTCCGGACCCGTACGCCGGGGCGTCGGGTTGGCGTTGTCAGATTCGCGGCTGCTCAATGCTGCTCTGCTCCGGGTTCGCGGGCGGGCCGTGCGGCGCGACCGCGGTTCGTGGTCGCCGGGCCTTGGGCGGGCGGGCGGCGGTCGGGGACGTCGTACTGCGGGACCACCATACTGGGAAGAACTGAGCGGTGAACGGCTTCGGACAGATCCTGATACGTCCGGTTCCTCCGGTATGAGAGTACGGCCGTGTGGCCCTGACTGCGCGTCGTACGCGGTACCGTACGCCGTTCGCGGGCGGGGTCAGCGCGGGGGGTTGGGCACCCCGGGCAGCCAGCTGTTTCGGGTGGGCAGGGTGGCGCAGATCACGCCCAGGACCGAGCCGGCGAACAGCCAGGCCAGCGAGGTGGCGTTGGACCACAGCACGTTGTCGCCCTCCGGCCGGGGCACCATCATCAGCAGCATCGCCAGGAACCAGCCGGCCGCGGGCATCGCGGCGCCGAGCCGGGTGCCGGTGATCCGCAGACCCGCGTAGAAGGTCGCGGCGCTCGCGGCGAGCGCCAGTAGAACTCCCACCGGCGGCCACAGGGCCTGCACAAAGGATCCGCAGATCGACACCGCGATGCCCAGCAGGAAGAACAGGACATACACCGCGATCCGGACGGCGCGCGGGGGTTGAGGCTCGGCCAGCCGCTCCTTCTGGGTGCCGAGGACGGCCGCCGCGAACGAGCGGCGCGGCGGCGCGGCGGGCGCGGTCATCGGGCGCTCCCCTCAGTGGCGGTCGCGGTGACGTGGTCCAGGCCCGCGAACAGGTCGCGCTCGGGCCGCTCCGGCCCGGCCTGGCCGTGCACCAGCTGGTAGTACTCGGTGGCGAACAGGGGCTGGCCGAGGTCGTTGGAGAGCGCGAAGAAGGCGCCGTCCACGGTGATCTGGGTGGCGTGTGCGGCCAGCGCGGCGGCCTTGCGGCCGACGTACGCGGTGCCGTCCAGCACCGTGGTGACCGCCTCGTCGGCCACCACCCCGGGCACGTCGGCGGGCTGGGCGACGCCGGGGAAGGACGCCCCGGCGGCGGCCTCGGCGAGCCCGGCCTCGATCACCGAGCGGGGCATCCGGTTCCAGTACACCTTGGCGATCCGCCAGGCCCCGCCCAGCTCCGGGCGGTGCGCCGGGTCGGCGGCCAGCTCGTACGCGCGCATCGCGACCCGGTGCGCCTGGATGTGGTCCGGGTGCCCGTAGCCGCCGTTCTCGTCGTAGGTGACCAGCACCTGCGGCCGCACCTCGCGGATCACCGCGACCAGGTGGCCGGCCGCCTCGTCCACGTCGGCCCGCCAGAAGCAGCCGGGGACGTCGTTGTCGGGCACGCCCATCATCCCGGAGTCGCGATAGCGCCCCGGGCCGCCGAGGAAGCGGAAGTCGGTGACGCCGAGGGCGCGCATCGCCTCGGTCAACTCGCCGATCCGGTGAGCGCCGAGGGCGTCCTCCCGATCGGCCGTCAGATGGGCCAGCCCAGGCGGGATCACCTCGCCGCCCTCGCCGAGGGTGCAGGTCACCAGCGTCACCCGGGTGCCCTCGGCGGCGTACCGGGCCATGGTGGCGCCGTTGCCGATCGACTCGTCGTCGGGATGGGCGTGGACCAGGAGGAGGCTGCGGCCGGTAGTCGCGGTCATGGGAGGAAGCCTAGGGCCTGCCGCTGAACTCGCGTCGTCCGCCCGGAGGGCGGGCGGGGCGGCGGCAGGCCCGTGTCCACCGGCCGGAGGGTGCTAGAGCTTCAGGCCGTTGATCATTCCGGCGAGGTTGGTGGTGACCTGGGTGATCGACGGGGCGATCGAGCTGGAGGCCAGGTAGAAGCCGAGCAGTGCGCAGACGATGGCGTGCGCCAGCTTCAGGCTGGAGCGGCGGATCAGCACCACCACGATCGTCAGCATCAGCACGACTGCGGAGATGTTCATGGCCATGTCGGCTCATGCCCCTTCTCGGGCGCCGACCCCTGGGGAGGGCGGCGGTGGGACCGTACGGGAATCGGGGGGCGGGTGACCGGGGGCCGGGACGGGTCCGACGATCACTCGCCCGACCAGTCATACCCGATGGGTAAGGGGAGCATTACATTCAGTGAGTCCGCGCGTGCCGGGGCATCGAGGCGCTCCCGGGGCGCATGGGCCGGTCGGAGGGGGTTTGGACCCCTTTAGGGCGTACTTGGGAACGATGCTCCGAACGAGTGATCACCAGTCACCCGGCAGTGAGAGTCCGTCGTCGTAGGGTCTGGTGCCATGACCTCCCACACCCCTGCGGACACCTTCCCCCGGCAGTACGCGCGGACCCTGCGCTACACCGTCGGCGCGCCCCGCTCCTTCTCCGTCGCACCGGACGGCTCGCGGGTCGTCTTCCTCCGCTCGCGCTCGGGCAGCGACCGGGCCAACCTGCTCTGGACCCTCGACACCGCCACCGGCGAGGAGCGGATCGCCGCCGATCCGGCCGTCCTGCTCGGCGGCGGCGAGGAGGACCTCTCGCCGGCCGAGAAGGCCCGTCGTGAGCGCAGCCGCGAGGGCTCGGCCGGCATCGTCGGCTACGCCCTGGACGCGGACGGTCGGCTGGCCGCCTTCGCGCTGTCCGGCCGGCTGTTCACCGCCGACCTGGCCACCGGCGCCACCGCCGAACTGCCCGCCCGCGGACCGCTGTTGGACCCGCGGCTCTCCCCGGACGGCTCGCACGTCGCCTACGCCAACACCGTCGGCGAGCTGCGGCTGACCCGCACCGACGGCGGTGGCGACCGGGCGCTCGCCGAGCCGGACGGCCCGAACGTCACCTGGGGGCAGGCCGAGTTCATCGCCCAGGAGGAGATGGACCGCGACCGCGGCTTCTGGTGGTCCCCGGAGAGCGACCGGCTGCTGGTCGAGCGCGCCGACGACAGCCCGGTGCGCCGCTGGTGGATCGCCGACCCGGCCAATCCGGACCGCGAGCCCGCCGAGGTCGCCTACCCGGCGGCCGGCACCGCCAACGCCGAGGTCGGCCTCTGGGTGCTCGACCTGCACGGCGGGCGCACCGAGGTGTCCTGGGACCGCGAGGCCTTCCCGTACCTGGCCCGGGTGCACTGGTCCAAGGGCGGCGTGCCGCTGCTGCTGGTCGAGTCCCGCGACCAGCGCGCACAGCGCATCCTCGGCCTGGACGTGGCCACCGGCGCCACCGAGACGCTGTTCGAGGAGCGCGACGACGCCTGGCTGGAGGCCTTCCCGGGCGTCCCGGCCTGGACCCCGGACGGCAAGCTGGTCCGGATCTCCGACGAGGGAGGCGTGCGGGCGCTGGTGGTCGGCGACCAGGCCGTCACCGGGGCCGACCTGCACGTCCGGTCGGTCATCGCGGTCACCGAGGAGGAGGTGTTCTTCAGCGCCTCCGGCGGTGCCGGGGAGACCGACCCCGAGCCCGGCTGGATCGCCGTCGGCCGGATCAGCCACGACGGCAAGCGGCTGGCCTGGGAGTCTTCCAACGGCCGTCCGTTCACCTCCGTCACCAGCGCGGTGCACGCGGGTGGCATCACCGTCCGGGCCACCGCCGAGCCCGACCTGCCCGGCACCCTGGTCCAGGTCGCCCGCGACCTGCCGGAGGGCGTGGTGGTCGACGATGTCGCCGTCATCGCCTCCCACGCCGAGACCCCGGTCATCACCGCCCGCCCGGTCTTCCGCTTCGCCGGCGAGCGCCGCATCCCGGCCGCCGTCTTCCTGCCCACCGGCTACGACCGCGAGCGCGACGGCCTGCTGCCCGTCCTGATGGACCCGTACGGCGGCCCGCACGGCCAGCGCGTCGTCCAGGCGCACAACCCGCACCTCAACTCGCAGTGGTTCGCCGACCGGGGCTTCGCGGTGATCGTCGCCGACGGCCGCGGCACCCCCGGGCGCGGGCCGGCCTGGGAGAAGTCGATCGCCTTCGACTTCGCCGGGGCCACCCTGGACGACCAGGTGGAAGCGCTCCAGGCGCTCGCCGGGGAGTTCCCGCTCGACCTCGGCCGGGTCGCCATCCGCGGCTGGTCGTACGGCGGCTACCTCTCCGCGCTCGCGGTGCTGCGCCGCCCGGACGTGTTCCACGCGGCGGTGGCCGGGGCGCCGGTGACCGACTGGGAGCTGTACGACACCCACTACACCGAGCGCTACCTGGGCCACCCGGCCGAGCGGCCCGAGGTGTACCGGGCGAACTCGCTGAACGGCTACGCGGCCGGGCTGGAGCGCCCGCTGATGATCATCCACGGCCTCGCGGACGACAACGTGGTGGCCGCCCACACCCTGCGGCTCTCCTCGGCACTGCTCGCGGCCGGCCGCCCGCACACCGTGCTGCCGCTGTCGGGCGTCACCCACATGACCCCGCAGGAGGAGGTCGCGGAGAACCTGCTGCTGCTCCAGGTCGACTTCGTGAAGCGCTCGCTGGGGCTGTGAGCGGAGGAGGGGGAGCGGGTCGTGGTGTCGGAACTCGAACCACCGAGGGCCCGCGTCCGAGCGGCGCCGAGGCGGTCTCCTCGATTCCGCTCCCCCTGTGCCGCGACGCTCGAAGCGTGTCCGTCCGGCCTCGCGGGGAACGCTGGCCTCCGCCCCTGACAAACGCCCCTGACAAACGCCTGTGACAAACGCCCCTGACCAGCCCCTTTCGCGGCCGGTGCCCGTGATGCGGGTACCGGCCGCCGGCATGACATCCGTCATACCGAAGGCACGACGGCCGACACTGCCGTCGGCCCCCGCCCGTGCGGGACTCTGAGGTGGTGCGGACAGCGCCGCACGCGACACCTTCAGGGGAGAGGAGCGGGGCGATGGGTACCGAGGTGGCCGCCTTCCGCGGCGTCGGCAAGAGCTACGGGCGGGTGCGCGCCGTGGACGGACTGGACCTCGTGCTGCGGCCGGGCGAGACCGTCGCCCTGCTCGGCCCGAACGGCGCCGGGAAGTCCACCAGCCTGGACCTGCTGCTCGGCCTGCGCGAGCCCGACCAGGGCAGCGTCACGCTGTTCGGCGGCACCCCGCGGGAGGCGATCGCGGCCGGCCGGGTCGGCGCGATGCTGCAGAGCGGCGGGCTGATGACCGACGTCAAGGTCCGCGAGCTGGTCGAGCTCGCCTGCGAGGTGCACCCGAGTGGTCGGTCGGTCACGGGGGTGCTGACCGACGCCGGGATCACCGAGATCGCCGACCGCCGGGTCGACAAGCTGTCCGGCGGCCAGGAGCAGCGGGTCCGCTTCGCCCTGGCGATCGCGGGCGACAGCGACCTGATCGTGCTCGACGAGCCCACCACCGGCATGGACGTCAGTGTCCGGCAGGCGTTCTGGGCGAGCATGCGGGCGCAGGCCGACGCCGGTCGCACGGTGCTGTTCGCCACCCACTACCTGGAGGAGGCCGACTCGATCGCCGACCGCGTCCTGGTGCTGCACCGGGGCCGGCTGATCGCCGACGGCAGCTCCGCGGAGATCAAGGCGCGCGCCGGGGCCCGTCGGATCGCCTTCGAACTCCATGACGCCGACTTCGCCCCGGCCGCCGGCCAGTTCGAGGAGGCCGTGCTGCGCGCACTGCCGGGCGTGCAGTCGCTGGACGTCACCGCGAGGGTCCCGGGGGTGCGGACGGTGCGGATCCGGACCGCGGACGCCGACGCGAGCGTGGCCGGCATCTACCGGGCGGGGCTGTACCCGCGCGGGCTGGAGGTCGCCGGGCTGGGCCTGGAGCAGGCCTTCCTGACCATCACGGGCGAGCTGGACCGCGAGGACGGCGCCGCGAAGGAGAGCGTGCGATGACCACCCTGATCAAGCTGGAGATCCTGCGGACCCTCCGCAACCGGCGCTACCTGTTCTTCACCGTCGCCTACCCGGCGCTGATGTATTTCTTCTTCATCCACGCCTACGGCTCCACCAACCAGGCCGGCGGCCTCCCGGTGAAGACCTACTTCATGGTCTCGATGGCCACCTTCGGCGCGGTCGGCGCGGTGCTGACCGGCAACGCGCAGCGGATCTCACTGGAGCGCAAGACCGGCTGGACGCGCCAGCTGCGGCTGACCGCGCTGCCGGGCCGGGCGTACACCGTCGGCAAGATCGCGGCGACCGCGGTGACCACGCTGCCGGCGATCCTGGTGGTCTTCGCGGTCGGCCTGAGCCAGGGCGTCTCGCTGAGCGTGGCCCAGTGGATCGGGCTGGCGGCGGCGCTGTGGCTGGGAAGCTTCGTCTTCGCGGCGCTCGGTGTGGCGCTCGGCTACGCGGCGGCGCCGGACTCGGTGCAGCCGATCGTGATGATCACCTACATGGCGATGTCGCTGCTCGGCGGCACCTGGTTCCCGGTGAGCGACTCGCTGGAGAAGTTCGCCCGGTTCAACCCGGTGTTCCTGTACAACAAGCTGGCCACCTTCACCCGGCCCGGGAACTCACAGGACATGGTCGCGGTCGCCGGGCTGGCCGCCTTCCTCGCGGTGTTCGTCGCCGCCGCCGCGACGCTGTACCGCCGTGACACCCGCCAGGCATGATGATCCGTATGAGTGACGCGCGCCGGACCCACCGCCCCGACGAATCGCCGGAGGCGGGTGCGGCGCGCGCGTCGTTCATGAACGTCCCCGGCTCGCCGGTGGAGACCCGGCGGCAGCTGCTGGTCAAGGTCGCCTGGATGCTGCTGTGGATGACCTACCTGGCCTACCCGGCGGGCAACCTGCTGAACGGGCACCACAGCCCGGCGGCCCAGGTGCTCGGCTGGTGCTGCCTGGGCGCGTTCGTGGCGGCGTACATCCTGCTGGTGATCTTCCGTTCGCAGGCGGGGATGCGGCCGCGGGCCTGCCAGGTGATCGTCGTGACGATGGTCGTGCTCGCGGCCACCGCCCCGTTCGTCCTCGGCGAAGCCTTCCTGACCCTCTTCATCTACGCCTCGGTGTGCGTCGCGATCATCACACCGGCGAACTACGCGCTGGCCGCCCTCGGCGGCATGGCCGGGCTCGCCGCCGTGGTCGGTCTGCTGATCCACGCCAGTGCGGACAACATCACCACCTTCGCCCTCAGCGCCTTCCTCTCCGGTGTCGCGATGACCGGCCTGCAGCGGCTGGTCGCCACCATGAAGGAGCTGCGCGAGGCCCGCGCGGCCATCGCCCACCTGGCCGCCTCCGAGGAGCGACTGCGGCTCGCCCGCGACCTGCACGACCTGCTCGGGCACTCGCTCTCGCTGATCACCCTGAAGAGCGAGCTGGCCGGGCGGTTCATGGACGCCGGCAAGGACGAGGCGGCGCGGGCACAGGTCGCCGACATCGAGCAGGTCGCGCGCCAGTCGCTGATCGACGTCCGGGAGGCCGTCACCGGCTTCCGCCGTCCGACCCTGCCGGTCGAGCTCGCCGCCGCCCGGACCGCCCTGGCCGCCGCGCAGGTCCGGCTGGAGGCCGCGCCGGAGCTGGTGGACGCCTGGCCGTCGCTGGCCGACGAGGAGGCCGGCGCGCTGGCCTGGGCGCTGCGCGAGGCCGTCACCAACATCGTCCGGCACGGCGAGGGCGCCACCGTCTGCACGGTGACGGCGGACGAGAGCTGGGAGACGAGCGGCGAGCGGTACGCCGTCCTGGAGATCACCGACGACGGGCGGGGGCCGGGCAAGTCCCAGCCGGGCAACGGACTGTCCGGGCTGGAGGAGCGGCTGGCGCTGGTCGGCGGGCGGCTGGAGACCGGGCCGGGGGAGCGCGGGAAGGGCTTCAGGGTGCGGGCCTCGGTGCCGCTGCGGACGACGGCTGCGCCCTCCGAACCTTCCGAGCCCTCCAAGGTCCGCTAGCCGGAAGACGCTCCCGCGGGAACCCGACCGGGCGGACCGATCGTCCTGTCGGTCATGTCCACCGTTCTCATCCTCGGCTTCGACCCGCACGCCGTCCCCGGCATGGACGGCGACGGCATGCGGGCCGTCCTCGACGCCGAACTCGCCCGCTTCGCCGAGCACGGCCTCGACGCGGCGATGACCCTGGTCGCCCCCGATGAGACCGCCGAGCCCGCGATCACCGCCGCCCTCGCCGACCGGGACTGGGACGTCGTCGTCATCGGCGGCGGCATCCGCAAGCCCGAACCGGCGCTGCCCTTCTTCGAACTCGTCGTCAACCTCGTCCGCCGCCACGCCCCACAGGCCGCCGTCGCCTTCAACACCAGCGGCGCCGACAGCGTCGAGGCCGCCCAGCGCTGGCTGTAACCCCTGGTAGGACGTGGTTTCGTCGCACTCAGTCCCGCTGGTACGAGTAACCGCCCGGTGCGGTGTGGGAAGTCGGCCCGGCCGACTTCCCACTACGCTCAACTCCCGCACTCCCACCGCTCGCCGAGGCGGCGGTACCACCAGGGGGCCGGCCAGCTGAAGCGGGTGAGCGGATCGGGAAGGGTGCGGCGGAGGTAGGCGGCATCCAAGGGCCGGACGAGTCGGGCCAACTCGGCGCGCGGCCCTGGCGGAAGAACGGACAGCACCTCGTCCAAGACGTCGCGGGCGTGCCGCACGTCGTCGAACGAGCAGCCGCGGCAAGTGCAGTGAAGCGCCCTCGGATAGCGCGGGCGGGTGCCGGGAGGGCTCAGGAACTGCCGGTACCGCCGCAGGGCTCGTTCGGTCGCGCCCGGAAACACGTAGTACGACCTGTCCAGTTGCTCGTACCGATGGACGGCGAGGCTGGTCGAGGTCGAAAGCCCGTGAATCCGGACCGGCGGGGCGGTCTCCCAACGGCGGGCGGGATCAGGGTGCGCGCGCAGCGCGCCGGGCCGCTTACGCGGCATCGGCCTTTCGGCAGATCGTCATACCCGCCATCATGCCAGCCCCGGCCGTCAGAGGGGTGGGAAGTCGGCCCGGCCGACTTCCC
>NZ_JBEXKB010000010.1:0-196457 GCF_040609455.1 Kitasatospora sp. NPDC004669 | reverse complement strand
ATTGAAGCTGAACACACGCCCCCGGAAGACCCTCGACTTCGACACGCCAGCCGATAGGCTGGAGCCCCTGTTGCGCTGACGGGTTGACTGCACCGCGGCCTTCTTCGCGAAGGAGATCGTGAAGTAGGCGCTCTGTGCCTGTTCATCGATGCGGAGAAGGCCACCGAGGCGAACCCCGATGGCTACAGCGTCGCGCGGCTGTGCCGCGTGATGGGCGTGGGCCGCTCCACCTACTACGCGTGGCTCGCGTCACGGCCCGTGGTCGCCGAACGGCAGTGCGCCGAGGACGAGTTGGCGGGGCGGATCCGGGAGATCCATTCCACCTCCCGGGGCGCCTACGGTGCCCCGCGCGTGCATGCCGAGCTGCGGCGAGGCGGCCATGCGATCAACCGCAAGAGGGTCGAGCGGATCATGCGCGAGCGCGACATCCGCGGCATCACCCGCCGCAAGCGCCGCTACCTGACGAAGCAGGACACCAAGGCGGCTCCGGCCCCGGACCTGGTCGGCCGCGACTTCACCGCCGCCCGGCCCGGCACGAAGCCGGTCGGCGACATCACCTACCTGGCGACGATCGAGGGCTGGTGGTACCTGGCCACGGTCATCGATCTGGCGACCCGCGAGGTGATCGGATACGCGATGGCCGACCACCACCGCGCCGAACTGGTCACCGACGCCCTGCGCATGGCCGCCGGCCGCGGCGCTCTGCAACCCGGCTGCATCATGCACACCGATCGCGGAAGCGAATACACCAGCAGTGAATTCCGCAGGGAGATAAGGAAGTTGAACCTGAGGCAGAGCATGGGAAGAACCGGCATATGTTACGATAACGCCGCAGCCGAGAGCTTCTTCGGACTGCTCAAGGCGGAGATCGGCACCACCATCTGGGAGAGCCGCGAAGCGGCCCGCGCCGACGTCTTCCGCTTCATCGAGGTCGAATACAACCGCACCAGGCTCCGCAAACACCCCGAGTTCGGGTACCTCACCCCACTCGAGACCCGAGCCAGGCTGCAGCACGACTTCACCCCCGCAGCGTAAGCACCCGCTGTCCAGGATCAGGGGGGAACTTCAGGATCCTGGCAACTGCAACCAAAACTGCAACCACGGAACGACGAAGGACCCGGCCGCAGTGCGGTCGGGTCCTTCGTTTGCCCTGGCGGGCGAGGCGGAGGATACGAGATTCGAACTCGTGAGGGGTTGCCCCCAACACGCTTTCCAAGCGTGCTCGAGCGCGAAGGCCCGGGGCTGCGAGACCCGGGCCTTCGTCGTGCGCGTGCTCAGGCCGGCAGCACGGCCTCGATCGCGGCGATCAGCTCGTCCGACTCCGGCTCGACGCGCGGGCGCAGGCGCGCGACGACAGTGCCGTCCGGCGAGATGAGGAACTTCTCGAAGTTCCAGCTGACGTCCCCGGCCTGGCCCTCGGCGTCGGCCACCTGGGTCAGCTGCTGGTAGAGCGGGTGCCGGTCGTCGCCGTTGACGTCGATCTTCTCGAACAGCGGGAAGGTCACCCCGTAGGTGGTGGAGCAGAAGCCCTGGATCTCCTCGGCGCTGCCCGGCTCCTGCCCGGCGAACTGGTTGCACGGGAAGCCCAGCACGGTGAACCCGCGCCCGGCGTAGCGCTTCTGGAGGTTCTCCAGGCCGGTGTACTGCGGGGTCAGGCCGCACTTGGACGCGACGTTGACGATCAGCAGCGCCTTGCCCTTGTAGTCGGCAAGGGAAGCGGCCTCGTCGGTCAGGGTGCGCAGCGGGATCTCGTACAGGCTCACGGTGGTGGTCCTTTCAGCAGGTCGGCAGCGGGTTTTCGCCCGGGCACACGGTAGCGGCCCCGGACGGCTCAACCGTGCCGGCGCCGCCGGTGTTCCGGCTGCGAGGGGGCGTACGGAGCGGCTCGTACGCCCCACTCGCTGACGGGGTCAGAGTGCGAGCGGCCGGATGGCGGTCGGCGCGTGCTCGGGGAGGGTGGCGAGCTCCTCGAACTCGTTGACCTTGTCGATGTCGTTGCCGCTCATCGAGATGTTGGTGACCCGCTCCAGGATGGCCTCGACCACGACCGGGACGCGGAACTCGGCGGCCAGCTTCTTGGCCTCCTCGAAGGCGGGCAGCAGGCCCTCGGGCTCGGTGACCCGGATCGCCCTGCAGCCCAGGCCCTCGGCGACCTTGACGTGGTCCACGCCGTACACGCCCAGCTCGGGGGCGTTGATGTTCTCGAACTCCAGCTTGACCTGGAAGTCGATGTCGAAGTTGCGCTGGGCCTGGCGGATCAGGCCCAGGTAGGAGTTGTTCACCAGCACGTGGACGTAGGGGATCCGGTGCTGGGCGCCCACCGCCAGCTCCTCGATCATGAACTGGAAGTCGTAGTCGCCGGAGAGCGCGACGATCCGGCCCTCGGGGTCGGCGGTGGCGACGCCGAGCGCGGCCGGGATGGTCCAGCCGAGCGGGCCGGCCTGGCCGCAGTTGATCCAGTGGCGCGGCTTGTAGACGTGCAGCATCTGGGCGCCGGCGATCTGGGACAGGCCGATGGTGGTGACGTAGCGGGTCTCCGGGCCGAAGGCCTTGTTCATCTCCTCGTAGACGCGCTGCGGCTTGAGCGGCACGTTGTCGAAGTGGGTACGGCGCTGCAGCTGCGCCTTGCGCTCCTGGGTGGAGGCGGCCCAGGCGCTGCGGTCCTTGAGCCGACCGGCGGCCTTGAGCTCCTTGGCGACCTGGACGAACAGCTCCAGGGCGGCCTTGGCGTCGGAGGCGATGCCGAGATCAGGGGCGAAGATCTTGCCGATCTGGGTGGGCTCGACGTCGACGTGGACGAACGTGCGGCCCGCGGTGTAGACGTCCAGGCCGCCGGTGTGGCGGTTGGCCCAGCGGTTGCCGATGCCGAGGACGAAGTCGGAGGCGAGGAAGTTCTCGTTGCCGTAGCGGTGCGAGGTCTGCAGACCGACCATGCCGGCGTTGAGCCCGTGGTCGTCCGGGACGGTGCCCCAGCCCATCAGGGTCGGGATGACCGGGACGCCGGTCAGTTCGGCGAACTCCAGCAGCAGCTCGGAGGCGTCGGCGTTGATGACGCCGCCGCCGGCCACGATCAGCGGGCGCTCGGACTCCTGGAGCAGCGCGACGGCCTTCTCGATCTGGATCCGGTTGGCGGTCGGCTTGTAGACCGGCAACGGCTGGTAGGCCTCGGGGTCGAAGTCGATCTCGGACAGCTGGACGTCGATCGGCAGGTCGATCAGGACCGGGCCCGGACGGCCGGAGCGCATCAGGTGGAAGGCCTGCTGGAACACGCCGGGGACCTGCGCGGCCTCCAGGACGGTGGTGGCGGCCTTGGTGACGGGCTTGGCGATCGAGGCGATGTCGACGGCCTGGAAGTCCTCTTTGTGCAGCCGGGCGACGGGCGCCTGGCCGGTGATGCACAGGATCGGGATGGAGTCGGCGATCGCCGAGTACAGGCCGGTGATCATGTCGGTGCCGGCCGGGCCCGAAGTGCCGATGCACACGCCGATGTTGCCGGCCTTGGCGCGGGTGTAGCCCTCGGCCATGTGGGAGGCGCCCTCGACGTGCCGGGCGAGGGTGTGCCGGATCCCGCCGGAGGCCTTGAGCGCGGCGTAGAAGGGGTTGATCGCGGCGCCCGGCACGCCGAAGGCGACCTCAACGCCTTCGAGCTTGAGGATCTCCACGGCCGCGCGGGCGGCTGTCATACGAGGCATCGGGTCTCTCCTGCGTCGGCCCGCAGTGGCTCGGAGGGCTCATCTCCTGAATTCCACCATACGGAAGAGCGGTTTCTGTATGTGGAAGCACGGTAGGGTTGGGCCCGTCGGGGCGTCAAGGGGGGTTTCAACAGAATGTGGAAGCTGGGGTGGCCGGGTGGACGGTGAAGGTTCGTACACCTGAGCCTCGTTCGTGCTGGTGTGCCCGGGGAAGCGGACGCTCCGGCCCGGCAAGCGCCCCCGGTGTGCAGTGAGGGTGAAGGGATGGTGCCCGAGGTCGGCCCGCCCCGCAGACCTGGGTACCGTCGGTGGCACGCCGGGCCCGTGACGTCCAACTGAGGCCGCGGCAGGGGGGTTTGGGAGCGCCGGTGACCGGGGAAGTCCGCCGGCGGTCCCGTCCAGGACCAGCGCGCCCGGTCCCGCCGCACCCGAGCGGGGGACGCGCCCCCCGGCCGCACCGACCCGACATCCGCCGCCGCCCTCCGGCCCGCCCGGACACGCGGCCGTACCGCTGTCGCCCCCCACCGTGCGGTCCTCCTGGGCTCTTCTCCCCGCTGCGTCCTGCAAACGGCTCCCCTCTGCGTCCTGCGAACGACTCCTCTCTGCGCCCTGCGAACGGCGTGCCCGCAGCGGCGGGCACGCGGAAGGAACGTCCCTATGCGCTGCACCCCTGCCCGACCCCCGGCGGTGACCGGGTGAACCGACCGCCGCACCGGCCCGGTCGTCCGCCGGGCCGCCCCCGTAAGAAAGCCCCGCCGGGCCGCCGCCGGCCCCCGCTCGCCGCGCTGCGCGCCGTGCCCTGGCAGCACGACCTGCCCGCCTCACTGGTGGTGTTCCTCGTCGCCCTCCCGCTCTGCGTCGGGGTGGCGGTCGCCTCCGGCGTCCCGGCCGAACTGGGACTGGTCACCGGGATCGTCGGCGGCCTGGTCGTCGGCGCCCTGCCCGGCAGCAGCCTGCAGGTCAGCGGGCCCGCCGCCGGGCTGACCGTGCTGGTCGCCGACGCCGTCCAGGACTTCGGCGTCGGCGCGCTCGGCCTCCTGGTGCTCGGCACCGGCCTGCTCCAGCTGGCCATGGGCGCCCTGCGGATCGGCCGCTGGTTCCGTGCGATGTCCGCCTCCGTGGTCCACGGCATGCTGGCCGGCATCGGGCTGACCCTGCTGTTCGGCCAGCTCTACGCGCTCGCCGACCGCCGCGCCCCCGCCACCGGGCCGGAGAAGATCGCCGGAGTGCCCGCCCTGCTGACCGACGCCGTCACCGCCGCGGCCAACCCGAGCGCGGTCGCCCTGGGCCTGGGCACCCTGCTGGTGCTCGTCGCCTGGAAGCACCTGCCGGGCCGCCTGGTTCGTGCCGTCCCCGCACCGCTGGCCGCCGTCGGCCTGGCCGCCGCCGTCACCGCCGCCGCCGACCTGTCGGTGGCCCGGGTCCGGGTCTCGGGCCTGCTCGACGTCGTCCACCTGCCCGAACGAGACTCGCTGGGTGCGCTGGCCGGCACCGCCGGGCTCGGCACGGTCGTCGCCTTCACCCTGATCGCCTCCGCCGAGACCCTGTTCAGCGCCGCCGCCGTCGACCGGATGCATCACGGCCCGCGCACCGACTACGACCGCGAACTCACCGCCCAGGGCCTCGGCAACACCGTCTGCGGGCTGCTCGGCGCCCTGCCGATGACCGCGGTGATCGTGCGCAGCGCGGCCAACGTCCAGGCCGGCGCCCGCACCAAGACCTCGCGCGTCCTGCACGGGCTCTGGCTGCTGCTGTTCACCGCGCTGCTGCCCGGCGCGCTCGGGCTGGTCCCGCTCACCGCTCTGGCCGCCGTCCTGGTGCACGCCGGCGCCAAGCTGGTGCCGCTGCGCCGGATCGCCGCGCTCTGCCGCGGCCACCGGGGCGAGGCGCTGGTGCTCGGGGTGACGGCGGCGGCGATCATCGCCACCGACCTGTTCGAGGGGGTGCTGATCGGCGTCGGGCTGGCGGTGGTCAAGTCCGCCTGGCAGACCTCCCACCTGCAGATCGCCGTGGAGGAGGTGGTGCTGCCGGGCGGCCGGCCGCTGCACCGGGTACGGCTCAGCGGCAACGCCACCTTCCTGCGGCTGCCCCGGCTGCTGGACACCCTGGAACGGCTGCCGGGCGACCGCCCGGTGGAGCTGGACTGGTCCGGGCTGCGGCACCTGGACCACGCCTGCACCCTGGCCCTCACCTCCTGGGCCGCCCAGCACCGGGCCCGCGCCAGCGCACCGCTGGCCGTCGAACCGCCGCTGCCGACGGTCGCCTGAGGGCTGCTCAGGCCCCCGTTCACGTCTTTGCGGACGAGGGCGTTTAGCCTGGTCGCGGCCCGGACCAGCCCGGGCCGCGACCAGTGCCGTCGGGTGTTGAGGAGCGCAGAGCCGTGATCGCAGCTTTTTCGGTGACCCCGCTGGGGATCGGCGAGGACGTGGGGGAGGCGGTGGCCGCCGCTGTCCGGGTGGTTCGGGCGAGCGGGCTGCCGAACCGTACGGACGCCATGTTCACCAGCGTCGAGGGGGAGTGGGACGAGGTGATGCCGGTGATCAAGGAGGCGATCGAGGCGGTGAAGGCCTACAGCAACCGGGTGAGTACGGTGATCAAGATCGACGACCGGGCCGGGGTCACCGACGGCCTCACCGCCAAGGTCGCCTCGGTCGAGCGGCACCTCGGCGAGGGCTGAGCCCGCGCCGGTCAGCCGGTGGAGGTCGGCTGGGCGGCCGGTTCGGCCGTCCGTGCCGCCGGCCGGCGGGTGGTGAGCAGCCGGTCCAGGGCGTACGGGCCGGAGCCGAGCGCCGCGATGCTCAGGAAGGCCCAGCAGAACATCACCGAGGGCTCGCCCCCGTTCTGCAGCGGCAGCAGCGCGTGTTCCTGATGGACCGTGAAGTAGGCGTAAGCCATCGAGCCGGAGCAGAGCAGGGCGGCCGATCTGGTGCCGATACCGAGCGACACCAGGGCTCCGCCGAGGAGTTGGATCAGTGCGGCCCACCAGCCGGGCCACTGGCCGAGCGGTACGGTGCCGCCGCCCTTGGCGCCGCCGAGGACGCCGAAGAGCGAGGCGGCGCCGTGGCAGGCGAAGAGCAGGCCTACGACGATCCGAAAGGCCGTCAGCACGAGTGGACGGGCGGCCTCGGCCGCCTGGCGGGGGAGCGGCGGGAAGTGTGCGGGCATGTCGGAACGCCTCCTGCGGGGGACGGAGGGGCGGGGCGGTAAGGCTAGCCATGGTCTAGTCCAGTTGGCAATGCTCCGTCAGATATCAGTCTGGACCACTTCCCCATCTTTCTTGACCGATCGGTTCAGAAAGGACTAGCGTTCCTTCCGTGGCGCGAACGAAGGAATTCGACCCGGACGTGGTGCTGCAGGCGGCCCTGGAGCTGTTCTGGCGGCGCGGCTACGAGGCCACCTCGATGGCCGACCTGGTCGAGGGGCTGGGCATCGCCCGGGCCAGCATTTACGCGACCTTCGGCAGCAAGCGCGAGCTGTACCTGCGCGCGCTGGAGCGCTACAGCGAGCAGCGGGACTCGGGCCAGCTGAACGACCTCTCCCAGCCCGGTCCGGTGCTGCCGGCGGTACGCGCACTGGTGCGCCAGTACGCGGAGGCGGGGGAGGAGGACCGCAAGCGCGGCTGCTTCGTGACCAACGCCGCGGTGGAACTCGCCCCGCACGACCCGGCGGCCGCCCGCAGGGTCGAGGCCAGCCTCGACCACCTGGAGACCGCGCTGACCGCAGCCCTGCTGCGGGCCCGGGCGCAGGGCGAACTGCCCGCCGACCGGGAGCCGCGGGCGCTGGCCCGGATGCTGGTGGTGCTGCTGCAGGGGATCCGGGTGGTGGGCAAGGCCACCGACGGCGGGACTCGTGCGCGGGACGCCGCCGAGCAGGCGCTGACGCTGCTGGACTGACACTCGGCCCTTTCGGTCCGGTGTCTTTTGCCGACGCGATTCTGGACCGAACGGTCTCATATATTCATAGGGGGGTATGCGTGTCGAGACAGCGGGTCGATCCGGCCTTGCGGTGGCCGTCCTGCCCCGAACCACCATCACCACGCCGGAACGCCCCACCCGAATCAAGGAGTTCACGTCATGACCACGCGTTTCGCCGACAAGTCCGTCCTGATCACCGGCGGCGGCAGCGGTATCGGGCGGGGCATCGCGCTGGCCTTCGCCCAGGAGGGTGCCCGGGTCGCGGTCGCCGGGCGCAGCGCCGGACCGCTGGCCGAGACCGTCGACTTGATCGAGCGGGCCGGCGGCAAGGCGATCGCCCTCACCGGCGATGTGACGGATGCCCAGGACGCGGCCCGGCTGGTCCGCGAGACCGTCGAGCAGTTCGGCGGGCTGGACGTCGCCGTCAACAACGCCGGGGTGCTCGGCGCCCTCGGTCCGGTCGGCGAGATCGACGAGGCCGACTTCCGGCGGGTGTTCGACATCAATGTGACCGGCACCCTGCTCGCGATGAAGCACCAGATCGGCCACATGCGGGCCCACGGCGGCGGCGCGATCGTCAACGTCTCCTCCAACGTCGGCGCCCACCGTCGGATCGCGGGCGTCGGTGCCTACGCCGCCAGCAAGGCCGCCGTCACGGCGCTGACCCGCGCCGCCGCCCGCGACCACATCGCCGACGGCGTGCGGATCAACCTGGTGAGCCCCGGCCCGGTGGAGACCCCGATGTCCACCCGGCCCGGGGAGAACGCTGAGGCCAAGGCCGAGCGGATGAAGGCCGAGGTCCCGGCCGGCCGGGCCGGCGCGGTGGAGGAGATCGCCGCCGCCGTGCTCCACCTCGCCTCGCCGGAGGCCGGCTACACCGTCGGCGCCGACCTCGTGCTGGACGGCGGCGCCACCGCCTGATCGGCCGGGCTCAGCTGTTCAGCCAGTCTCCGGGCACGGCCTCGTAGAGCGCTTCCAGCGCCTCCGGGGTTCGTGCCCGGGCCATCATCCAGGTCTCCTCGACCACCCCGATCAGCACGTCCGGCCCCTCGTGCCAGCGGCAGCCCTGGCCGAGTGCGGGCAACTCCCGGAAATCGTCAGGAAGTTCATCGTCCGACTCGGTGAAGTCGGTCAGCTCGTGGTCCTCCAGCAGCTTCTCCGTCATCGCCATCACCGCGGCCGCCGTCGAGAAGCGCTCCTCGCAGGGCTCCCAGTGCTCCTGCGACTTGTCGGCCAGGTCCGGCCGGATCACCGTCGGCGGGTCCTCCTGCTCCACGTCGCCCAGCAGGACGCCCCAGTGCGCGCAGCCCTGGTTCTCCGCCCGGTACACCAGCGCGCCGTCCAGTACGTACAGCTCCTCCGGCGTCAGCAGCACGTCCTGACTGCTGGTGAGGTCGGCCCGGCGGCCGAACAGCCGGTAGGCCTCGCGCAGCGCCGCCGGCAGCCGCACCCCGAGTCGCTGCTCGGCCGCGTCGAGCTCGGCGTCGGTGAAGCCGTCGGCCGCCGCCAGCGGCTCGCCCCAGTGCGCGGCGAAGCCCCTGACCAGTGCCCAGGCGCCCGCGCGGCCGCGCAGGGTTTCGGCCATCGCGGTTCGCATGTCGAAATCCGTGTCGTTCACCCGCGCACCGTACGACACCCCGCTGACACTGATACTCGTAGCCGGGTTCCCGGTGGTCGTGGCTCTGCCACTGACTGACAGCGCTCCGGGCGCCGAACCCCGTCAGCGCACGATCGGCCGGATCTGACGCGAACGCGTAAGCCCGGGGACACTCGCCGATCACCATGGGGTTTCCGCGCCGTCGTTCGGGCAAGACACGGTTTCGGCCGGAACCGACACACGAAAGGCGGACGCGCAACCGATGCCGACCGCACCGCGCACCGCGCCCCTGCCGGGACGCCGCCCACGACCACATCGGGGAGGGCGCTGGGGTGAACACGGGCTCGCCTGGGCCTTCCTGCTGCCCTCCCTGGTGGTGTTCATCCTCTTCATCGGCTACCCGCTGGGCCGGACCGTCTACCTGAGCGGGCACGCCAACGACCTCTTCGGCGCGCCCTCCCGCTACGTCGGGACGAAGCACTACACCGACCTGCTCGGCTCGGCCGACTTCGGCCGGACGCTGGGCACCACGGCGCTGTTCACCCTGCTCACCGTGGTGCCCGGGGTGTTCGGCGCGTTGGTGCTGGTGCTGCTGCTGGAGAACCGGATCCGCGGTGTACGGCTGCTCCGCTCCGCCTTCGCGCTGCCCTTCGCCTTCTCGGTGGCCAGCGCCTCGGTGGTCTTCGCGGTGTTCTTCAACCCCGCCAGCGGGGTGCTCAACGGCCTGCTCTCGCACGTCGGCCTCGGCCCGGTCGGCTGGCTCACCGACTCCCGGTACGCCCTGGTCTCGGTGGCCGTCACCACGATCTGGATGAACCTCGGCTACAACGTGCTGGTGCTCTCCGCAGGCATCGGCTCGATCCCGGGGGAGATCGTGGAGGCGGCCCGCATCGACGGCGCCTCCGGCCTGCGGCTGGCCCGCTCGATCACCGTCCCGATGCTCGGCCCGAACCTCTTCTTCCTGACCGTGGTCTCCACCGTCCACGCACTGCAGAGTTTCGGCCAGATCCACATCCTCACCAAGGGCGGGCCGGACGGCGCCACCCGGACCCTCGTCTACTCCGTCTACGAGAAGGCCTTCGCCTACAACTCCAGCGACTTCGGCATGGCGAGCGCCCAGGCCGTGGTGCTGCTCGTGGTCGTCCTCGCCTGTACGGCCGTCCAGTTCGGCGTCCTGGAGCGGAAGGTGCACTACGCATGACCACCGTCGTCAGTGAGACCGAGGCGGCCCGCCCGCGCACCCGGGTGCTCGCCGGGCGCTCCCCGCGCGACCTGCTCGGCCGCGCCGCCGTCTACCTGCTGCTCGCCGTCGCCGTGGTCACCGTGGCCTTCCCGGTCTACTACGCGATCGCCGGCGCCTTCATGGACCCGTCCGAACTCTCCTCCTACCCGCCGGCGTTGGTGCCCCACTCGGTCACCGGGCGGAACTTCGCCGGCGCCGTGGACACCATCCCGCTGGCCCGCCAGTACGCCAACTCGGCGATCACGGCGACCGCCATCACCCTCGCCCAGCTGTTCACCTCGATCCTGGCCGCGTACGCCTTCGTCTTCCTGCCGCTGAAGGCGCGGGCCGTGGTGTTCGGGGTGTTCCTCGCCACGCTGATGGTCCCGTGGGAGGCCATCATCATCCCCAACTACCTGACCCTGTCGGACTGGGGTCTCGGCAACACCTACTTCGGTCTGGTGCTGCCCTTCCTCGCCTCGGGCTTCGGCACCTTCATGCTGCGCCAGTCCTTCCGGCAGCTGCCCGGCGAACTGCGCGACGCCGCCCGGATCGACGGCGCCGGGCACTGGCGCTTCCTGTGGCGGATCGTCGTCCCGCTCAACAAGCCGGCCCTGGCCGCGCTGTCGATCTACGTCTTCCTGTCCGCCTGGAACCAGTACTTCTGGCCGCTCATCATCACCCGCACGGCGAACATGCAGACCCTGCAGATCGGCCTCACCTCGCTGCGCGACTCCGAGATGGCCGACCCCGGGCTGATCCTGGCCGGCGTCGTGCTCTCCCTGCTGCCCACCCTCGCCCTGGTGGTCTTCGGCCAGCGTTTCATCGTCCGCGGCCTGACCGCGGGCGCCGTCCGCTGACCGGTCCCGTGCCGGATCGTCCGTCCCGCTTCCGCAAAGAACTTCCGCGAAGAACCTCCGCAAGAAGAACCTCCGCAAAGAAAGAGAACCCTCGTGAAGAAGAGTGCGCGCGCGCTCGCGGCCCTGCTGGTGGCCGGTCTCTCCCTGACGGCCTGCAGCTCCTCCGACTCCGGCTCCGGCTCGGGCGGTTCCTCCGACGCCGCCGCGCCCGGCGCCCAGGCGCTCGACCAGGCCTCGGGCGTCACCAGCATCGAGTTCTGGCACTCCATGACCGGCAAGAACGCCGACGTGCTGAACGGGCTGGTCAGCCAGTTCAACGCCGCCCACCAGGGCAAGATCGAGGTCAAGGCGCAGTTCCAGGGCAAGTACGACGAGCTGGTCGCCAAGTACAAGGCCGCGGTGCAACAGAAGGGCACCCCCGCCCTGGTGCAGGTCTACGACATCGGCACCCGGTTCATGATCGACTCCAAGCAGACCGTCCCGGCCCAGGCCTTCGCGGACAAGGACGGCTTCTCGCTGGACGACCTCGACCCCAATATCCGCAACTACTACTCGGCCGGCGGCAAGCTGGTCTCGATGCCGTTCAATTCTTCGATGCCGCTGCTCTATCTGAACACCGATGCGTTCAAGGAGGCCGGTCTCGACCCGGCGCAGCCGCCGAAGGACCTGGGCGAGCTGGCCGACATGGCCAAGAAGCTGACCAAGAAGGACGCCGACGGCAAGACCGTCCGCTACGGCTTCGGCGCCGCGATCTACGGCTGGTTCGTCGAGGAGCTGCTCGCCGAGTCCGGCACGATGTACTGCGACAACGAGAACGGCCGCAGTAACAAGGCGGGCAAGGTCGTCTTCGACTCCGCCCAGGGCGCGCAGATCGTCCAGTGGTGGGCCGACCTGGTCAAGGGCGGCTACGCGGCCAACACCGGCCGGGTCACCGACGACGCCCAGGCCGCCTTCAAGGCCGGTACGGTCGCGATGCACCTGGAGTCCACCGGCGTGCTGCGCGGCTACACCGAGGCCGCCAAGTTCGGCGTCGGCACCGCCGCCTTTCCCAAGGTCACCGCCGCCGACCAGGGCGGCCCGGTGATCGGCGGCGCCTCGCTGTGGATCAGTGGCCCCGGCCACTCGGACGCCGAGAAGCGTGCCGCCTGGGAGTTCGAGAAGTTCCTCACTTCCCCCGAGCAGCAGGCTGCCTGGCACACCGGCACCGGGTACTTCCCGGTCAACAAGAAGTCCCTGGACGACCCCAGGGACAAGGAGTGGGTGGCCAAGTACCCGCAGTTCCAGACCGCCATCGACCAGCTGAAGGCCACCAAGCCCACCCCGGCCACGGCGGGCTGCCTGCTCGGTGTGATGCCGCAGGCCCGCAAGGGCGTGGAGACCGCCATCGAGCAGACCGTCGCCGGTGGCAAGACCGCCCAGCAGGCCCTGGCGGACGCGGTCAAGGAGCTCCAGCCCGCGATCGAGAGCTACAACAGCTCGGTCGGCTGACCGGTTCGAGCATCCGGTGGCGGCCCGCCCGGCGGGCCGCCACCGTTGGCGTCAGGCGGAGAGCGCGCTACGCGGACAGCACGCTACGCGGAGAGCGCCTCGCCGTCCTCGGGCAGCGTGCAGGCGGCCGCGAGCTCATCCAGCGAGAGGTCCAGCGCGAAGGCCAGCGCCGCGATGGTGAAGAAGGACGGCGTCGGCGCCCGACCCGTCTCGATCTTCCGCAGCGTCTCCGCCGAGACACCGGCCACCGCCGCCACCTCGACCATGCTGCGTTCGCCACGCGCCTCACGCAGCAGCGCACCGAAGCGCTCCCCACGCTCGCGCTCCCACGGGGTCAGCGGAGTCCTCACCATGGCGCCGAGTCTAGGGCCTGTTGTGAAAGTGCTAGGCCCCCGCGGGCGGATCAGTGCTCGCCGGGCCAGCTGGGGAGGGGGGCCGGGCCTCCCGGTCGCTCGGGGTTCAGAGCCAGGCAGAGGATGACGACGGTGGTGTTGCGCTCCTCGCTGTAGGAGCCGAAGACGTCCTCCGGCTCCGAGTCGCACGCGTGCTGGGCGCTGCCGTCGTGCGAGACCTTGGTGACCTTGTAGTCCGCGTTGGGCTTGGTGCAGGCCACGATCTCCATCTTCGGCTTCTTCCCGTCACCGATGTCGTGCACGCAGTCACCGGCTTTCGAAGCGGCCGGTTCCGACTTGCTGGCGTTGCCGGAGACGATCAGGCCGCCGGCCATCAGCGCGACCAGGAGGAGCGGGCCCCCCACGCGCTTGCCGAGGCGGCGAAGCCGCGAGGGCCCGGGCGGGGTGGGGAGTCCGTGGTTCTCGGACTCCGGGGTGGGCGGCTCGGCCGGCTTCGGGGTGTCGTCGACGGCGGGGAGCGGCGGGGTGGTCACGTTGGTTCCTCGTGATCGGATCATCGGATGGTGCCGCCGAACCTTAGCGGATCATGAGCCCGGCTAGCCTGCGCATTTCCCCAGGCCAGAGGCCTTATCGGCCGTTGCGGCCCACCGAGGCGAGGGTGCGTGGCCCATTGGCCCGTCAACTGGCGTGTCACGGCGAGTAGTTGCCGACATCCTCCCGGGTCCGGGGGTTGACGCGACTTCACCTCCCTTCCAGCCGTGATACAAATACCGGTATAAGAATTGGATCCAGGGGAGTGATTCACCATGGTCGAACTCAAGTCGGACGCCGCGCTCGCCGCGATGCGCGAAGCCGGTCGGGTGGTCGCCGACGCGCTGGCGGCCGTGCAGCGGGAGGCGGCGGTGGGCGTCAGCCTGCTGGAACTGGACGAGGTGGCGCGGGGCGTGCTGCGCGAGGCCGGGGCCGGTTCGCCGTTCCTCGGCTACCGGCCGTCCTTCGCGCCCGTCCCCTTCCCCGCCGTCATCTGCGCCTCCGTCAACGACGCCGTCGTGCACGGCATCCCGGACGGCTATCGGCTGCGCGACGGCGACCTGGTGAGCATCGACTGCGGCGCCGTGCTGGACGGCTGGTGCGGCGACGCCGCCGTCAGTTTCACCGTCGGCGCCGCCCGTCCCGAGGACGCCGAGCTGATCGCCGCCACCCGGCGCGCCCTGGAGGCCGGGATCGCCGCCGCCGTGGTCGGCAACCGGATCGGCGACATCGCCCACGCCGTCGGCGCCGTCGCCCGGGCCGGGAGGTACGGGACACCCGAGGGCTTCGGCGGGCACGGCATCGGGCGCCGGATGCACGAGGACCCGCACGTGCCCAACGACGGCCGCCCGGGCCGGGGTTACCCGCTGCGCCCGGGCCTGGTGCTGGCCATCGAGCCGATGCTCACCGCGGGCGGCCGCGACGACTACGACACCGACCCGGACGGTTGGACCCTGCGCACCGTCGACGGCAGCCGCGCCGCCCACATCGAGCACACCGTCGCCATCACCGAGGACGGCCCGCGCATCCTCACCCTGCCGTAGGGCGTGTCCGGCCGGTCGGATGCCGCCGCACCGGCTGGGTGCGGCGGCCGTGGGATCCGCGCGCGGTTCGAGTCAGGAAGCCCGGAGCAGGGCGTGCAGCTCGACGGTGTCGACGATGTGGGCCCGTGCCGGGAGAACGCGCTGGAGCAGGACGTCGTGGACTCCGGTGTCCGGGTCGGCGACGCCGTCGGACAGGACGTAGAGCCGGTAGTCACGGTCGGCCGCGTCGACGACCGTGGACAGGACGGCGCCGCTGGTGGTGACGCCGGAGACGACCAGAGTGGTGATACCGCGCTCGCGCAGCCGCCGGTCGAGGTCGGTGGTGGACAGGCCGCCGTGACGGGTCTTGCGCACGACGATGTCGCCGTCCTGGGGAGCCAGGCGTTCGTGGATGGCAGCGGCAGGGTCCTCGTGGTGCATCACCCGGTGTCGGGCCAGCGGGGCGAAGGACTTGTTGCCGGCCGGGATCGCGTCCCAGTCGGCCTCGGTGAAGCCGACGCGTACGTACGCGATGGTGCCGCCCTTCGCGCGAACGTCGGCGATGGCCCCTTCCACACGGCCGAGCAGGGCCTCGCGGCCCCCGCCTTCGGGCAGGACGGCCAGGATCGCGGGCTGGTAGTCCACGACGAGAAGAGCGGTGTGCGCGGGGTCGAGTGCGGGGGCGGTGCTCACGCGGGGTTCCTCCTTGGTGCTTCAGCGGCGTTGGTGCTTCGGCGGCGAGTCGCGGTGCGTCAGGAGAGGCTGGGGGACGGTTCCGGCTCGTGCTGCGACGTCTGGTCACGCCGGGGGAGCAGGAGCGGGGTGGCCAGGATGAGCAGTCCCGCGACCGCGAGGGCGGCGCGCGGGCCGGTGGCGGCGGCGAGTAGCCCGCCGAGCGCGGTGAAGACGGCGATGGACGCCTGCTGGCCGATCGACCAGGCGGAGAGGGTGCGGGCGACGAGGTGCTTGGGCGTGCGTTCGAGCCGGTAGGTGGCGAGCACCGGGGTGAACAGGCTCATGTTGATGATGATCGCCAGCTCGACGGCCATCACGGTGGCGAGGCCGACGACGCCGGGACGGACGAAGACCAGGCCGATCAGCCAGACGGCGCGCAGGGTGCCGACCACCCGGAAGACCCGGTGCCGGCCGTAGCGAGCCACGACCCGCTGGGCCAACCGGGAGCCGATGAGTCCACCGAGACAGGGGGCGGCGAAGGCGAGGCCGTACTGCCACGGCGGGAATTCGAGCTGGCGGAGGAGGAGCACGGCCAGCAGCGGCTCGGTGGCCATGATCAGGCCGGCGACCAGCATGTTGTTGAGGTAGAGCGCCCGCAGACCGGGATCGCCCATGATGTGCCGCCAGCCGTCGAGCACCGCGCCCGCCCGCACCGGGCTCTTGCCGGTCGGTGGCGGCGCTTCCTCCCGGCCGCGGATCGCGGTGATGCCCAGCGCGGAGAACAGGTAGCTGAACGCGTCGGCCACCACCGTGGTGACCGGCCCGAACAGGCCGATCGCCGCCCCGCCCAGCGGTGGCCCGACCGCGATGGAGCTCCAGTTGGTGGACTCGAACCGCGCGTTGGCCACGAGCAGGTCGTCCGGCCGGACGAGGGCCTTGAGGTAGGCGCCGCTGGCCGCGTTGAACGCGATCTTGGCCGCGGCGACCACGGCCGAGATCACGAGCAGCTGGATGAAGCCGAGCCGGCCGAAGGCATAGGCGACCGGGATCGTCGCCATGGCCGCGAACCTGGCCAGGTCCATCACGATCATGACCGGGCGCTTGCGCCGGAACTCCACCCACGGCGCGAGCGGCACCGCGATCAGCGCGCCCATCGCGGGCCCCACCGCGGACAGCGTGGACACCTCGGCGGAGCCGGCGTGCAGCACCAGCACGGCGATCAGTGGTAATGCCCCGAACCCCAACCCGGACCCGTACGCGCTCACCGCGTACGCCGCCCACAGCCAGCCGAACCTCCGGCCCAACGGCCTCCTGCTCACCATGCTCAGCGCGCCCCTCGATGTCTCACCCGAACAAACCGACGTTGACCGGTGAGAGCTAAGCGAGCGGCACAACCGCAGGTCAAACAACCGCCCTGCCGACCCTGCACAACCATCCGTTGTTCACTACGCTGGGTCGACGTGGATCTCGAAGCTGTACGCACCTTCGTCACCGTCGCGGAAGCGGGCCAGTTCCAGAAGGCCGCCGTCGACCTGTCGATCACCCAGCAGGCCGTCTCCAAACGCATCGCCGCACTGGAGCGCGACATCGGCGTGCGGCTGTTCACCCGCACGCCGCGCGGCGCCGAGCTCACCATCGACGGGCAGGCGTTCCTGCCCCACGCGCGCGATCTGCTGCGTGCCGCCGAGCGCGCGGTCGCGTCCGTGCGCGCCGGCCGCCGTCCCCTGCGCGTCGACGTGATCGCCTCACGCGGCGCGGCGTCGGGCCTGATGCGCGCCTTCCACAGTGCGCACCCCGAGATCGACCTCGACGTGCTGATGCTGCTCGACATCGAGACGGCCGTCACCTCCATCCGATCCGGTGCGATCGACGCGTCCTTCCGCGCCGTCGCCGCGCCCGGCCGACACCTTCCCGAGGACATCGAGTCCGTCCGGGTGCTCGACGAGCCGCTCCAGCTCCTCACCGGCCCCGCCCACGCGCTGGCCGGCGCCAAGTCGGTGACCGTCGCCGAGCTGGTCGGCCACCGGATCTGGATGCCCGGCATCCTCCCCGGCAGCGAGTGGGCCGCCTTCTACGAGGACCTCGTCGCCGAGTTCGGCCTCACCATCGAGGCGACCGGCCCCAACTTCGGCTCCGACGCGCTGCTCGACACCATCGCCGACACCCCGGCCCTCGCCACCTTCATGAGCGAGCAGACCCGCCTCGTCTGGCCCGCCGGCCACGGCCTGCGCCGCATCCCGGTGACCGACCCGACGCCCGTCTACCCGCACTCGCTCCTCTGGCACCGCGACAACCCCCACCCGGCGCTGGCCACCCTCCGTGCCCACCTCGCCGCCCCAGCGGCCGGTCGCTCCGGGGCCGGGACCTGGACGCCCGGCTGGGCACGGTGATCACCGGGGTGACGGACGACACGCGGTGTCATCCGTCCACCCGGAGTACCGTGCGGGACATGACAGACCAGGACTTCGCCACGCGGGTCACCGTCCGCGGCTATGAGACCGACACCCAGGGCCACCTGAACCAGTCGGTCTACCTCCAGTACGCCGAGCACGCGCGCTGGGAGTACCTCCAGGCCGCCGGGATCCGGCAGGCCGATCTGCTCGCCAAGGGCGTGGGACCGGTCGTCCTGGAGACCACGGTCAAGTACCTGCGGGAGCTGCGCGCAGGCGACTCGGTGGACATCAGCTGCGCCTTCGCGTGGCGGGACGGCAAGACCTTCCAGGTGGTGCAGCGGTTGATCCGCGAGGACGGCGTGCTCGCCGCGGAGATCACCGGCGTGGGCGGCATCCTCGACCTGGCGGAGCGCCGGCTGGTCAAAGACCCGCGCGAGCCGCTGCGCGACCTCGCCGCCGACCCGGGCCTGCTCGGCCTCTGACCGCCTGTCGAAGCCTTCTGGGGCGCGTCTTGTGGATCTTGTCGGACCCGGCAGAGATCCGCTGGACACGCCCTAACCGTGCCGGTGCAGTCCGGAGCCCGCCGCCGTCCGAGGATGGTCGGCGGCGGCGATCAGGGCGGCCAGTCCGGTGGTGACCGGCACCGAGGCGACCAGCCCGATGCCGCCGACCAGGGCGCGCGCGACCTCCTCCGCCACCAGTTCGCTGGTGGCCACCGACACCACGTCCCGGTGCGCGATCGAGAACAGCAGCAGCAACGGCAGCGCGGCGCCCGCGTAGGCCAGCACCAGGGTGTTGACGGTCGAGGCGATGTGGTCGCGCCCGATCCGCATGCCCGCCCGGTAGAGTTTGCCGGCGCCCATCGTCGGGTCGGCCTGGTGCAGCTCCCAGATCGACGAGGTCTGGGTGACGGTCACGTCGAACAGCACGCCCAGCGAGCCGATCACGTACCCGGCGAGCAGCAGGCCGCGGATCTCGATCCCGGGGTAGAGGCCGTGGACCAGCCCGGTCTCCTCCGAGGTGTTTCCGGTCAGGTGCGCCCAGGAGGCGAACACCAGGCTCAGCACCCCGATCAGCACCAGTGACACCAGGGTTCCGAGCACCGCCACCGATGTCCGGGCGGACAGCCCGTGGCACAGGTAGAGAGCGATCAGCATGATGGCGCCGGCGCCGACGATCGCCACCAGCAGCGGGTCCGAACCGCGCAGGACGGCGGGCAGGATGAACAGCGACAGCACCGCGAAGCTGATCACCAGCGCGATCAGCGCGGTCACCCCGCGCCAGCGCCCGACCACCACCACGATCACCGCGAACAGGCCGGCCAGCACGCCCATCGGCAGCCTGCGCTTCGTGTCCACCGCGGAGTACCGCAGGTGCTGGTCGAAGCCGGTCCCGGTGTGCGGGTGGGCGGGGACCCCGCTCGGCCAGAGCACCACCAGGCCGACCGCCACCGCCACCGCGAACGGGATCAGCACGGCCGCGATCACCTTGCGCAGTCGCGCGGAGACCGGCGCCGCCGGACCGTGGGCGTGTGAGTGCCCCACCGCCGCACCGCCGCCGCCCGCGTGTTCGTCCTCCAGCGTTCCTGCCGTCACCTCACGCCTCCTCGGTTCTCCTGCCATCGCGCCGGAGCCGCCGCGACCCCCGCATCATCGGGGTCCGACGGGCCGATGCCCCGCAGGGCGCGAACCGTGGGCGCGCCGTGGGCGGGCGCAGGCCCCCGCCGGAGCCGGGGGATTACCCCACCTCCGACCGACCGGCTTCCCGCATGGGCCCAAGTCCCCTGCCCCAGCAGACTCTTGGCCATGACGAACCCCATCCGACGCACCGCCGCCGCCATCGCCGCTGCCGCCGCCATCGCCGTCACCGCGCTCACCACACTTCCCGCCGCCGCCGACCCGGAGCACGCCGGCCGCGACCGGCTCGACTGGTCCGCCTGCCTGGGCCAGAGCGACTCCCGCCAGGAGTGCGCCGACCTCGCCGTCCCTCTGGACTACAACGACCCGGACGGCCAACAGATCACGGTCGCCGTCTCCCGGATCGCCACCGCCAAGCCCGGCATGCGTCACGGCGTGCTGCTGATCATCCCCGGCGGCCCCGGCGACAACGGCCTGGACCGCCCGAGCAGTGTGGTCAAACGGCTGCCGCAGTCCGTGCTGGACCGCTTCGACCTGGTCGGCTTCGACCCGCGCGGCGTGGGCCGCTCCACCCCGGTCAGCTGCGGCCTGGACCACTCCGACCTGGCGATGGTCAAACTCCGCCCCTGGCCCGCCGCCGACGGCTCGATCGACGGGAACCTCGCCACCGGCCGCCGTTTCGCCGAGGCCTGCGCCCGCAACGGCGGCCCGGTGCTGCGCAGCATCTCCACCGTCAACGAGGCCCGCGACATCGACAGCATCCGGCGCGCCCTGGGGGAGCGCCGGCTCTCCGCCTGGGGCACCTCGTACGGCACCTACGCGGGCGCCGTCTACGCCACCATGTTCGCCGAGCACACCGACCGGATCGTGCTGGACAGCAACGACGACCCGGACCCGTCGCGGGTCGGCCGGGGCTGGCTCGCCGCCTTCGGCCAGGGTGCCGAGGACCGCTTCCCCGATTTCGCCGAGTGGGCCTCGGCGCCCGGCAATCCGGACCGGGTCGCCGACACCCCCGAGCAGGTCCGCCCGCTCTTCCTGGACCTCGCCGCCCGCCTGGACCGCGAGCCGCTGCCCTGGCCCGGCGCCAACCCGGCCGAGCTGGACGGCAACGGGCTGCGCGAGACCATGCTGGAGAGCCTGTACGCGGACGCCAAGTTCCCCGACCTCGCCCGGCTGATGCTGGCCGCCCAGGGCCGCCGCCCGCTGCCCGTCCCGGTGATGGCGCCCGACGAGGTGCTGCAGAACCACATCGCGGCCTCGGCCGGCACCCTGTGCAACGACGTCGACTGGCCCACCGATCCGGCCGCCTACGCCAAGGACGTCGCCGCCGACCGCGCCGCCCGTCCGCTCACCGCGGGCATGCCGGTGAACGTGATGCCCTGTGCGTTCTGGCCGTTCGCCCCGGCCGAGCCGCCGGTTCGGGTGACCGGCCGCGGCCCGGCGAACGTCCTGCTGGCCCAGAACCTGCGCGACCCCGCCACCCCCTACCGCGGCGCGCTCAAGCTGCGCGGGGCCTTCGGCGACCGCGCCCGGATGGTCACCGTGGACTCCGGCGGCCATGACGTCTACCTGGCGAACGGAAACGCCTGCGGCGACGCGGCGGTGACGGACTTCCTGGTGACCGGCCGTCGTCCGGCCGAGGACGTGTTCTGCCCGGCGAGTTGAGTCCGGCGACCTCGTGCGCGGGGGCAACCGGCCGTGGACGAACAGCCCTTGCCCCCGCGTGACCCCCCGTACGACCCTCGCAAATGAGTCGAAGCTGTCGCGATTTTGTGACAATACTTCGCCAACACCCTGCCCACACGGGGGTTTCGCGGCCTTAATGTTCGAACTATGTCACCGAAGAGCCGCATACCTGCCCCGGACCCGGGCGACACCTGGGTGCCCCGCCCGAGGCGTCGTGAGACCCCGCTCGGAATCCTGCGCCATGCGGCCACCTTCCTCGGTTCCAGCGTGCTCGGCGGTGTGCTGCTGGCGGGCCTGATCCTCCCGGCGGCCGGCGCGGTCGGGTTGGGCGCGAAGAGCGGCGCGGAGAGTTTCGAGAGCATCCCCGACGACTTCAAGACCCCGCCGCTGACCCAGGCGACCCAGATCTTCGACGCCAAGGGCGGCCTGATCGCCAAGGTCTACGAGCGCGACCGCACCGTGCTGACGGCCGAGCAGATGTCCCCGCTGATCCGCCGGGCCCAGGTGGACATCGAGGACGCCCGCTTCTACGAGCACGGTGCGGTGGACCTCAAGGGCATCCTGCGGGCGGTCACCAAGAACGCCGAGAGCGGCGCCGCCGTCCAGGGCGCCTCCACCCTGACCCAGCAGTACGTGAAGAACGTCAACGTCGAGATGGCCGGAGACGATCCGGTCGCGGTGCGCGAGGCCCAGCGCAAGACCCTCGGCCGCAAGATCCAGGAACTCCGGTACGCCATCAAGCTGGAGGAGGACCTGACCAAGGAACAGATCCTCACCAACTACCTGAACATCACCTTCTACGGCCACCAGGCGTACGGCATCGAGGCCGCCGCCCAGCGCTACTTCAGCAAGTCCGCCAAGGACCTCACCCTGCCCGAGGCGGCGATGCTCGCCGGGCTGGTGCAGAACCCGTCCCAGTACGACCCCAAGCTGCACCCGATGGCCGCCCAGAAGCGCCGGGACACCGTCATCGACAAGATGGTGGAGAACAAGCACATCACCGCCGACCAGGCGAAGGAGGCCAAGGCGGCGCCGCTCGGCCTCAACTACAAGGACCCGCAGAACGGTTGCATCACCGCCCAGGCCGGCACGGGCTTCTTCTGCGACTACGTCCGCCACGTGGTCAAGCAGGACCCGGTGTTCGGCAAGAGCGCCGCCGAGCGCAAGAAGCTCTGGGACACCGGCGGTCTGAACATCTACACCACGCTGGACCCGGACAAGCAGGCCGCCGCGCAGAGCGCGGTCTCCACCAAGGTGTACGTCACCGACCCGGTCTCGGCGGCGATGACCATGGTCGAGCCCGGCACCGGCAAGATCCTGGCGATGGCCCAGACCCGCCCGTACGGTCTGGAGAAGGAGAAGAACCAGACCGTCGTCAACCTCAACGTGGACTCGGGGATGGGCGGCGGCATCGGCTTCCAGCCCGGCTCCAACTTCAAGCCGATCGTGGCCGCCGCCGCCCTGGAGGCCGGTCTGCCGCCCACCCAGCGGTACGACTCGCCGAACCGGATGGACTGGCCGACGATGAAGACCTGCGACGGCACCTGGAAGAACCTGAGCAAGGGCAAGAAGGACGGCACCATCCCCAACGAGAGCACGCGCGAGGTCGGCCCGTACGAGCTCAAGGAGGCGATGGCCCTCTCGGTCAACACCTACTTCGTGCAGATGGAGCAGGAGATCGGCCTCTGCGCCGTCAAGCAGATGGCCAACAGGCTGGGCGTGACCGCGAAGGCGAGCGGCGATCCGCTGCAGGAGGTGCCGGCCCTGGGCCTCGGCACCCAGGAGGTCAGCCCGCTGACCATGGCCAACGTGTACGCGACCTTCGCCGCCCGGGGCAACTACTGCGCGCCGCTGGCGATCAACCGGATCACCACGGTGGACGGCAAGGACGTCCCGGTGAACCCGGTCCACTGCGACCAGGTGATGTCCCCGGACACCGCCGACGTTATCAACACCGTGCTGCTCGGGGTGACCGAGAAGGGCGGCACCGCGCGCGACCTCCGGCTGGACGACGACCGCCAGATCGCGGGTAAGACCGGCACCACCGACGAGAAGAAGTCGGCGTGGTTCACCGGCTACACCGGCAACCTGGCCGCCTCGGTCTGGCTGGGCAGCCCGGGCACCAAGGTGCCGATGCGCAACATCCGGATCGGCGGCCAGTACCAGGCGGAGGTGTTCGGCGCGACGGGCCCGGGGCCGATCTGGCAGAAGGCCATGAGTGACGCCGTCCGGTCCATGCCGGAGCAGGAGTTCACCACCGTCTACATCCCGGACCCGATCAAGCGCGACCCCGGCTGCAGCACCTCCGGCGGCACGCCGAGCTCGGTCACCTGCACCGGCACCCCCAACCCGGGTTCGACCGGCACGCCGGCCGGCCGGCCGCGTGCCAACAACCCGTCGGGCGGCAACCCGACCGGGCGCTCCGCCCCGACCACCCCGCCGGACCCCGAGGACCAGTGAGCCACCGGTGAGCCGACGGCCCCGCCTGAGTACCCGTACTCAGGCGGGGCCGCGGCTTTGCCGGAGGTCAGCGCGCCTCGACCGGCTCGCCGCTGTCCTGGTCGAGGTTGAACACCCGTCGGTAGGAGTCGGTCACCACGGTGACCTGCGCCCGTCCGGTCCAGCTCGCCTCCACCAGCCGCGCTTCGTCCGGGCTGCCGCCGACGTCCGCGAGCAGCCAGCGCCGGGCCGACCAGCCCTCCCCGTTCTCCAGCAGCACCTGCCAGTGATCGCCGGCCTGCTCCCCGGAGTCGTACGAGCGGTGCACCACCACCAGGGCCCGCTTGGCACCGGCCGGGGCGTCCTCCCGGCTGCGGGTCTCGGCCGCCGACACCTTGTGCGCGGCCAGCACCCCGAGCACGAACACCACCCCGGCGGTCACCGTGACCGCCCGGGTGGCCGTTCGCACGGCGGTGCGGCGGTCGCCGAGCCAGGCGGCCGCGATCAGCGCGGCCAGCGCCGCGCCGAGCAGCAGCTCGGGTTGGTTGAGCAGGTCGGCGACCAGCATCCGCCCGCCCGAGCGGCTCTCCCACTGCCCCTCGGTGTACAGCAGGACGGCCGCCACCCCGCAGGCCGCCAGCAGCCGGGCCAGGGCGCGCCTGGCCCGCGGCGTCCGGTTGTTCAAGCGCTCGTTCATCGTCCCCCCGGTCATGTGGTCACAGCTCCGCGAGAAGTTTGCGGCCCTCCGGCCAGTCGCCCAGCCCGGAGTCCGAATTGAGGTGCCCGTGCGCGCCCGACTCGACGCACCGGGCGCCCCAGGCCCGGGCGAACTCCCGGGCCCGCTCGGGGCTCACCCAGGGGTCGTCGGTGGAGGAGACCACCACGGTCGGGAACGGGAACGGCTCCAGCGCCACCGGGCGGAAGCCGACCAGCTCCGGTATTTCGGCGGTGTCGATGTCGGCCGGGGCGACCAGCAGCGCGCCCCGGACGGCGGCGGTCCGCTCGGCGGAGGCCTCGGCCACCCAGCGGGCCGCCGTGACGCAGCCCAGGCTGTGCGCGACCAGCACCACCGGCCCCTCGGCGGCGGCCGCGGCCACCGCCGCGTCCACCCGGGCCACCCAGTCCGTCCGCTCCGGGCGATCCCAGTCCGCCTGCTCGACCCGGCGGAAGGCCTCCGGCCCGGCGGCCTCCCAGCGGGTCTGCCAGTGCTCGGGACCCGAGTTCTGGTAGCCGGGCAGAACGAGGTACGTGGTGCGGTCCGGCATGGGTTCCTCCGGGAGGCGGTCGGTAACGGGCAGCAGGAGTCTAGGACCCGGACGGCCCGGCGCCGCAGTTGGGCGTCGCATCCTTCACGGGCCCGGCGCGCACGGCTCGCGACCAGCGCGCGGTCCCCCCTGTGCGCCGCGTTGCGCCCGGTGCGCCCTGTTGCCAACGGCACGGCCGGTACGGGAGGTTGGACCGGGCCCGGCGCGGCGGCCACCGCGTCGGGCCCGTACCAGGTCTGACGCTCGATCATGTGGAGGGATGTCGGCGATGACATCGAAGATCCTGCTGGTCACCGGGGACGCCGCCGAGTCGCTGGAGGTGTTCTACCCCTACCAGCGGCTGCGCGAGGAGGGCTACCAGGTCGACATCGCGGCCCCGACCAGGAAGCGCCTGCAGTTCGTGGTGCACGACTTCGTCGAGGGCTACGACACCTACACCGAGAAGCCCGGCTACACCTGGCCCGCCGACCTCGCCCTCGCCGACGTCGACCCGGCCGACTACGTCGCCCTGGTCATCCCCGGCGGCCGCGCACCCGAGTACCTGCGCAACAACCCGGACCTGCAGCGGATCGTCCAGCACTTCTTCGCCGCCGACAAGCCGGTCGCCCAGATCTGCCACGGCCCGCTGATCACCTCGGCCGCCGGGGTGCTCGACGGCCGCCGCACCTCCGCCTACCCGGCGCTGGCCCCCGACATCAAGGCGGCCGGCGCCGAGTTCGTCGACGGCGAGGCCGTGGTGGACGGCGTGGTCGTCTCGGCCCGCGCCTGGCCCGACCACCCGGCGTGGCTGCGGGCCTTCATCGAGATCCTGCGCGACAAGGCCCCGGTCGCCTGACCTGTGCCGACCCGGCCGGACCCCGAGACCTCTCGGGGTCCGGCCCCGGGGTCGGTCGGGGTCGTGTCCTCCGCCAGGCTGAGGACGGCCCGCCCGCCGGTCTGCCAAGGTGTCAGAAACCTTGACAACGGCCGGAATCCTCGCACCGGACGGCCCTCACCCGGGAGGACGGCATGGCCGCCACCGACCGCACCGTCCGGCACCGCGGACCGGTCCTGCGCGCCGCCGTCGTGACCGCCGCGGGCGCGGGCCTGCTCGCCGCACTCGCCCCGGCCGCCGTCGCCCAGCCCACCGAGCGTTCGCTGGCCTCCGGCTGCCACGGCGCCGTCCATCTCACCCCTGCGGACCACACCGACCGGACGAACTCCGCCGAGGGCCGGGCCGATTGGGCCGCGGCCGATGCCGCCCTGGCCGGCCTCACCGGCCCCCGCTACGGCACCTCCGCCCTCGCCGCCGTCCGCGAGAACGGCCGGCTGGTCTGGCGCAACGCCACCGGCGTCGCCGACCTCGCCATCGCCCTGCCCGCCGACCCCGAGGGCCGCTTCCGGATCGGTAGCACCACCAAGACCTTCGTCGCCACCACCCTGCTCCAACTGGTCGGCGAACGACGGCTGGACCTCGACGACCGGCTGGAGTGCCTGCTGCCCGGCATCGTCCCGAACAGCACCGCGATCACCGTCCGGCAACTGCTCGACCACACCAGCGGCGTCGCCGACTACAGCAAGGACCCGGCCCTCGAGTCCAATGAGCAGGACTGGCTGACCGCCCGCCGCTTCAAGCCGTACTCCCTCCAGGGCCTGGTGGACATCGCCAACAAGTACCCGCCCGCCTTCCCGCCGGGCCGGGACCGGCGCTACTCCAACACCGACTACGTCCTGATCGGGATGATCATCGAGAAGCTCACCGGCCGCAGCTGGCAGGAGGAGGTCACCCGCCGGATCATTCGCCCGCTCCACCTCACCGGCACCTCGATGCCCGGCAACTCGCCCTTCGTCCCGGGCCCGCACGCCCACGGCTACCTCAAGACGGACACCGGCCCGGTGGACGTCACCCTGCTCGACCCCTCGATGGCCGGCCCAGCCGGCGGGGCCGTCTCCACCACCGCCGACCTGACCACCTTCATCGGCGCCCTGCTCGACGGCCGACTGCTCCGCCCGACCGAACTCGCCGCGATGCAGCAGACCAGCACCTTCGGCGGGGGGCAGTCCTACGGCCTCGGCCTCCAGCGCCTGGACACCCCGTGCGGCACCTTCTGGGGCCACGCCGGCGGCATCCCCGGCTACAACACCCTGATGCTCGGCTCGGCCGACGGCAAGCGTCAGTTCGCCTCCGACATCACGGTCTACGACGTCGCGGACGTGAACGCCGCCAACGCCGCCTGGAACCGGCTGACCGTCACCGCCCTGTGCGGCGCCCAGGCCCCGGCGATGGCCCCCGAGGCCGTACCCGACCTCGCGCGGCCGGCTCCGTGACCGACCCCCTACGCTGACCGCGACAACGGCCGAGCGTCAACAGGAGGACGAGACATGGCAGAGCCGATGATCGCCGCAGTCGGGGGCAAGGTGCCCGCCGTCGATCCGAGCGCCTTCCTCGCGCCCAATGCCGTCGTGGTCGGGGACGTGACGGTGGGCCCCGGCGCGAGCATCTGGTACGGGGCGGTGCTGCGCGGCGACGCCGAGTCGATCACCGTCGGCGCGGGCAGCAACATCCAGGACAACTGCACCCTGCACGCCGACCCCGGCTTCCCGCTGGTGGTCGGCGAGCGGATCTCGGTCGGCCACAACGCGGTGCTGCACGGCTGCACGGTCGAGGACGAGTCCCTGGTCGGGATGAACGCCACGGTGCTCAACGGTGCCCGGATCGGCGCCGGTTCGCTGGTCGCCGCGGGCGCGGTGGTGCCGCAGGGCATGACCGTCCCGCCCGGCTCGCTGGTCGCCGGCGTCCCGGCCAAGGTGCGGCGGGAGCTTACCGAGGAGGAGCGGGCGGGCATCAAGCTCAACGGCGAGGGCTACCTGCTGCTGGCCGACGCCCACAAGGAGATCTAGACGGTCGCCATCGCGGCGGCGGCCGGCTCGGGAACCGGGGGCACCGGCCGGCGCGGGTCGGCCGCCCAGGCGAGGACCGCGATCGCCGCGCCGGAGGCGGCCAGGCCCGCGCCCACCAGGGTCGGCGAGGTCCAGCCGAACCCGGCGTCCAGAGCCAGCCCGCCGAAGTAGGCACCCTGGGCGTTGGCCAGGTTGAAGGCGCCCTGCACCGTCGCCGAGGCCAGCGTGGGCGCGCTGCGCGCCTTCTGCAGCACCAGGGTCTGCACCGCCGGGACGATCGCGAAGCCGAACAGCCCGATCAGCACCACCGTGACCGCGGCCGACCAGCGGGCGTGCGCGGTCACCGCGAACAGCGCGAGCGTCGCCGAGAGCAACACGAAGGCCGCGCAGACCGTCGGGCGCAGCGCCCGGTCGGCGGCGAACCCGCCGAGCACGTTGCCGATCGTCATGCCCGCCCCGAACAGCGCCAGCACCAGGGTCACCGAGCCGGCCGCGTACCCGGAGACCTCCGTGAGCAGCGGCGCGATATAGGTGTAGCAGGCGAACATGCCGCCGCAGCCGAAGACCACGGTGGCCAGCGCCAGCCAGAGCTGCCCGCTGCGGAAGGCCCGCAGCTCGTGCCGGAGCCCGACCTGGCCGGGGGAGGGGAGGGCCGGCACCAGCCGGGCGATGGCGAGCGTCCCGGCGGCGGCGATCAGCACCACCACCAGCATGGTCGCCCGCCAGCCCAGGTGCTGGCCGAGCAGGGTGGCGGCCGGGACGCCGACGATGTTGGCGACGGTCAGCCCGGAGAACATCACCGCCACCGCCCGGGCCCGGCGGTCCGGCGCCACCAGCTCGGCGGCAGCCACCGCCCCGGCCCCGAAGAAGGCGCCGTGCGGCAGCCCGGTGATCAGCCGGGCGGCGGCCAGCGTCCAGAAGTCCGGCGCCACCGCGCACAGCAGGTTGCCGGTCGCGAACAGCGCGGCCAGCGCCACCAGCACCGCCTTGCGCGGCTTTCCGGCGGCCAGTGCGGTGAGCAGCGGCGCGCCGACCACGACCCCCAGCGCGTAGGCAGAGATCAGCCAGCCGGCCTGCGGGACGGAGACGTGGAGGCTGTCGGCGACCTGGGGGAGCAGCCCCATGGCGGCGAACTCGGTGGTGCCGATGGCGAACGCGGTGACGGCCAGCGCGAACAGCGCGAGAGGCAAGGGAGCGACTCCGGGGTGATGCCCGCGCCGGGTACGGGCGCGCGGCGGGGCGATTCGTTCGTCCGGCATCCTAATCCGGCCGGATGACGCCCCTGTGAGGCGGATGTGACGAAAGGGGGTCGCCGACGCGGCGCCCGCGCGCGAGACTGGGGGCATGTGCCGCAACATCAAGACACTGCGACCGCCCGTGACGCCCGACGCCGACGAGGACGACTTCCGCGCCGCCGCGCTGCAGTACGTCCGCAAGGTGTCCGGGTTCCGCGCCCCGGCGGCGCACAACCGCGAGGCCTTCGACCGGGCCGTGGAGGCGGTGGTCGAGGCCACCGCCCGGCTGCTCGCCGAGCTGGAGGTCCGCGGCTCGCACGCCCGGACCGTCGAGGCCACCGCCTAGCAGTCCACGGGGGGCCGACAGGGAGCAGGAGCCGGTGATGAAGCCCGTCGACCGTTACGCCCTCACCTTCCCCGGTACCCCGGGCACCCACGCCCCGCAGGACGTGGTCGAGGTCACCCGCACCGACGCGAGGGGCCCGGGTGGTCATCCCGTGTACGAGGACGCCAGCGGGATCATCCGGGCCGAGATCAGCGACGCGAGCGAGGTCCGGATGCTCGCCAGCGGCGGCCACCAGAGCCATCACCAGCCGGTCCACGCCGAGCCGTTGCCGTAGGGGGTGTCCGGGTTTCCCCGAACCTCCCGGTGCGTGATCGGCCGTGGGGCACAATCGCGGTATGACCACAGCGAGTTGGCAGGGAGTCGTCGTCGCCGAGAGCGAGGACACCATCGTCGTCGAGGGCAACCACTACTTTCCGGCCGAGTCGGTCCGGGCCGAGTTCCTCCGGCCCTCCGGGACCACCACGGTGTGCGGGTGGAAGGGCACCGCCGGCTACCACACCTTGGAGGTGGCCGGGCGGACCAACCCGGACGCCGCTTGGTTCTACGCCGACCCGAAGCCCGAGGCCGAGCACGTGCGCGGCCGGGTGGCGTTCTGGCGCGGGGTGGAGATCACCGAGTAGCGCGTACCGGCTGGGCGGAGGGGGTACCGGAACTGCATGGCAGTCTTCCGCAAGCCGGGCCGTTCGAAGCAGCCGGGCCGTTCGAAGCAGCCGGGCCGTTCGAAGCGGCCGGGCCGTTCGAAGCCCGCCCCGGAGACCGTCACCGCCGCCGGCACCGCTCGCTCCGCCGGCCCGGCGGCCCCCGGGGCCGGCCTGGCCGAGGAGCTCGCAGTGCTGGTCGAGCAAGCCGAGGGGCCCCTCGGGGACCGGCAGGTCGCCGAGTACCGCGCCGGGCGCGGCCGGGGCCGGGCCCTGGTGGCGAAGGTGGCGCGGCGGCTCGCCAAGGGCGGCCTGGTCGCCGCCAGGGGAGCGGTGCTCGGCGGCAAGGCCCTCACCGAGCAGTTGATGCGGATCGCCCCCAGGATCCCGGTCCGTGACCTCGCCGCTCTGCGGGCCCAGCACCCGGGCGCGGCCGACCCGGAGCAACTG
The DNA here is from genome assembly GCF_040609455.1 of Kitasatospora sp. NPDC004669. Classification (NCBI taxonomy): domain Bacteria; kingdom Bacillati; phylum Actinomycetota; class Actinomycetes; order Kitasatosporales; family Streptomycetaceae; genus Kitasatospora; species Kitasatospora sp. NPDC004669. The sequence continues at coordinate 166,134 of NZ_JBEXKB010000010.1, read as the reverse complement.
GCCGACCTGCTGGTCGCCGGCGCCACCCGCGCTTCTGGCGCGCTCGGCGCGGGCGTCGGCGCGGCGGCGATGCTGCCGGTGCCGCCCGCGCTGCCGGTGGAGATCGCGGCCGAGACGTTGGCCGTGGCGGCCGTGGAGGTCAAACTGATCGCCGAGCTGCACGAGGTCTACGGCGTCCCGGCGCCGGGCGGCACCGCCCAGCGGGCCGGGGCCTATCTGGGCGCCTGGGCCAGCCGCCGGGGGATCGACGCGACGCTGTTGGTCCGGCCCGCCGGCTTCGCGGCGCTCGCGCTCGGCGCCGAGGTGCGCCAGCGGGTGCGCCGCCGGCTCACCCGCAGTTGGCTGCGCCGACTGCCGTCGGTGGTCCCGCTGCTGTTCGGCGTGGGCATCGGAGCGACCGTCAACCGGCGCGACACCGGGCGGCTGGCCAACCAGGTCCGCGCGGACCTGCGCACACGCCCGCCGGCCGACCGCGGCTACTGGGCCGCGGCCGGGCCGGCGGTCGAGGGCGAGGTCATCCGCTAGCGGGCCCCTGGTGGACGTGCTAGCCGGTGGGTGACGGCGGGGCCATCGCTCCGCGCCCCGCCTTGACGCCGTTCACCATCGCCTGGTGGATCGCCCGCGCGGTGGTCTCGTCCGCCGCGGGCACCGGGCTGCCGGAGACCGTGTACCAGTCCAGCGCGCCGGTGTACTGGACGGTCAGCCGCGCCTCGCCGTCCACCCACGTGGTGTGCACGGTGAGGTCGCCGGAGATCGGGCCGACCTCGGTGGTGGAGACCCCGCCGGGGCCGCTGATGATCGACTGGGTGGTCCAGGTCGCCCATGGGGTGCGCGGATCCACGCCAGGCCGGGCCTGTCGACCGGTTCGATCGTGTTCGGTCATGCGCTTATCCTCCCCCGCCGGTGAACCGCCGCCCGGGCAGCGACACCTGCGGTCGCAGAGACCGCCCGGTTCCGCCGGGCGGTCGATTCGGTGTGGCGGACGGTCAGCCGGTGGAGCCGGGTTCGTCCAGCATGGGGTCGCCCTCCGCCTGGGAGGTGTCCTGCGCGTGCAGGTTCTGCATCGAGGTGATGCCCTCCTCGGGGTCGGCGGCGCGGACGTCCTCCTCGCGGTCGCTGCTCACTTCGGAGCGTTCGCTCATGTCGGTCATCGCGGGCTCCGTCTCCTCAGCCGGCCCGACGCGCCAAACCGGAAGCGCGACAGGGCCGGGTCTGTCCTCGCCCTTCCAGCCTGCCCCCGCCCCGGCGCTGGGGCCAGCCGAGTGACCTGCCGGGCCGCTCGCACCTCGACGGCACGGGCTCACCAGGTCACGGGCAGCGACCGCATCCCGTAGATGAACGAGTCGGTGCGAAACTCCCGCTCGCCTTCGGTGACCGCCAGTCGCAGACCGGGCAGTCGGCGGAACAGGCTCTCCAGGGCGATCTGGAGCTCGGCGCGGGCCAGCGGCTGGCCCAGGCACTGGTGTACGCCGAAGCCGAAGGCCATGTGCCGCCGGGCGTCCCGATCCAGGTCCAGTTCGTCCGTCGGCCGCCGGTCGACGCCGCCGAACACCTCCGCGTCCCGATTGGCGGTGGAGAGCATCGCGATCACGCCCTCTCCGGCCCTGATCGTCTCGCCGCCCAGCTCCACGTCCTCCAGCGCCACCCGGGGCAGCCCGGTGTGCACGATGGTCAGCAGGCGCAGCAGCTCCTCCACCGCGCCGGGCAGCGCGGCCGGGTCGGCCAGCCTGGCGATCTGCTCGGGCTGCTCCAGCAGCAGGGCGGTGGAGAGCGAGATCATGTTCGCGGTCGTCTCGTGCCCGGCGACCAGCAGCAGGACCCCCGTGCTGGCGACGTCGTCCAGGGTCAGGTCGTCCCGGACGACGAGCCGGCTGAGGATGTCGTCCTCCGGCCGCGCCCGTTTGCGGGCCGCCAGATCGCGCAGGTAGTCCAGGATCTCGTCCTGGGCCGCGGTGAGCTGCTCCAGGGTGCTCTTGTTGTTCAGCAGTGTCCGGCTCAGCGCCTGGAAGCGGTCGCGGTCGTCGTACGGCACACCGAGCAGCAGGCAGATCACCAGCGAGGGCACCGGCAGCGCGAACTCGGCGACCAGGTCGGCCTCGGTCCGGCCCGCGGTCATCGCGTCCAGCGCCTCGTCCACGATCCGCTGGATACCCGGGCGCAGCGCCGCCACCCGCTTGACCAGGAAGTCCCCGGTGACCATCCGGCGCAGCCGGGCGTGTTCCGGGTCGTCGAGCCGCAGGAAGCTCGGGTTGGCGGCGATCAACTCCCGGCGGCCGGGGACCAGCAGCGGGAAGGTCGGGTGGCGCACGTCCGAGCTGAACCGGCGGTCGGACAGGATGGTGCGGACCTCGGCGTAGCCGGTGGCCAGCCAGCAGGACTCGCCGCCGGGCAGGTGGGCGCGGGTGAGCGGGGCGGTGGCGGCGGCGTCGGTGTACGCGGGCGGCGGGCCGAACGGGCAGCCGCTGGAGTGCGGGGCCGGGATGGGGACGGCCCGGGTGGTGGGCGTGCTGGTCAAGGCGGGGTCTCCTTGCGTCGCGGTGTCCTCGGGTGGGGGTGTGGTGACGTGTCGTCAAGTCGACGTATCGATAAGGGAATTGTCAGTCGTCGGCGGGCTCGCCCTCGGTGACGGTGATCGCACCGCCCGGACAGAGCTCGGCGGCCAGTCTGACGTCGGCGAACTGGTCGGGCCGGATGTCGGCCTGACGGAGTCTCACCAGACTGTCCCCGTCGTCCTGGTCGAAGACCTCGGGGACGTTCATGACGCACATCCCGGAGCTGCAGCAGCGGCTCCGGTCGACGCTCACCTGCATGGTCGGGCACCTCTCGCCAGTGCGCCGCCGGCTGCCCGGCGGCCGCCTCTCGTTGTCATTGCCAACCTAACCGCCGCTACTCCCTCCACGGAGGGTGCGGTGGTCGGATCGCCGGGAATGGCCGATTCGCCCCCGTCCCGGCTTCCTTGCCGCGCGGCAGGTTTGAAATTGACGTTACTCCGCCAAACGGCGTTCGTCACAGCCCCTCGGCGGCGGCGAGTCCTCGGACGGTGGCCACGGTGTCGGCCTCGGCGGCGCGCTCGTCCGGCCGGTGGCGCACCACTCGGGCGAACCGCAGCGCCGGACCGGCAGGGTGGCGGGGGTTGTGCTGGAGACCGTCGAAGGCGATCCCGACGACCGGTTCCGGACGGACCCGCACCGCCCGGTCGTCCCGCTCAGTCTCCCGGGCCAACAGCTCGCCCGTCTGCCAGGCGAGCGTCTCGTCGGTCAGACCCTTGTACGTCTTGCCGGGCATCACCCACTCGCCCGGGCCCGGCTCACCCGCCCGCTGCCCACACCCGGCATCACCGTGCGGATCCCGGATCCGACGCTGACGCGTCCCGTCGGGCCGCCAGGTAGTCCTTCGCCTCCTGGGGCGCCTTCCCGTACGAGCCGGAGTCGAAGGGCGGCTGGGGGTCGTACTCGATGGCGAGCTGGAAGGCCTCGGCGGCGACCCTTCCCTCGACGAGTTCGGCCAGGCGAAGGGCCATGTCGATGCCCGACGACACGCCGGCGGCGGTGATGATGCCGCCGGGCTGCTCCACGACGCGCCGTGCCGTGTACCTCGCGCCGAACGACTCCAGGAGATCGACGGCTCCCCAGTGGGTGGTGGCTTCCAGGCCGTCGAGGAGGCCGGCCGCGGCCAGCAGCAGCGAGCCGGTGCAGACCGATGTGGTCCACCGCGTGGTGGCGTGGATGCGACGGATCCAGTCGAGCAGCGGCTCCTCGGCAAGGAGGCGGCGGGTCCCCGGACCGCCCGGCACCACCAGGATGTCGGCCTCCCCGACGTCCTGGAAGGGAGCCGTCGCGAGGAGGCGGAGCCGCCGCTCGCCATCGGCACGCGCGCCCGGGGCGGCGGCGGCGAAGACGACGTCGGCGTGGGGCAGCATCCGGAGGACCTCGTAGGGCCCGACGACGTCGAGTGCGGTGAACCCGTCGAAGAGCGGGATGACGATACGCACGGGCGTGCCTTTCAGGGGGTGTGCGCAAAGAAGTGCCTGCGGTACTCATGGCGGCGCGGGAGGCGAGAGCGGGGTCGCCGAGGTCGGCGTCGGGGTGGTCGGCGATCCAGTCGAGGATGTCGCGCACCGGCGCCCGGTCGGGGTGTCGGGTCGTCGGCCCGGTGCTGAACCGGGCCTGTCTTCAGGGGCGTTGGACGAACATCGCCAGCTGAAGGGCGAGGTCCCCCGTCAGAAGTCCTCGTCGCGCACCAGCCGCAGGGCGGGCCTCCCGGTCCCCCGCTCCGCTTCCGCCTCCTCCTCGGCCCGGAGGAGTTCCGCCTCCCGGGCGCCCATCGCGCGGAACCGGGCCTTGCGCTCCTCGTCGGCTTCCTCGGTGCCCGGGTAGAGCACCACGTAGCGGCCGCCCTCCCCGTCCTCCCATGCGTAGCTGCGGTACTGCGTCGTCGGCTCGTCCGCCACGGTGAATCTCCGGTCGTCGCCCTCGGGGTGACCCACCGTAGGCGATGCGCGCGGACCGGGGAAGGCACGTCACTCGTCCGTGGCAGCCCGGTCCGGCCGTGGGGAAGCCGCCGGAGTGGCGTACGGGCCCCCCGGTGCTGGCCGCCGTGGTGATCGGCGCCGGTCCGACGGGGCGTCATGCTGGGGCTCCTCAGCCCACCCGATCGAGGGAGACCGAGTTGAACACCACCGCCGTGCACCGTTGGACCGTCGGCGTGCCGGAGGCCGGCGACTATCCGGCCTGGCGCGAACTCTTCCGTGGCTACTGTGAGTTCTACCGGGTGCCGATGCCGGAGGAGAAGGCCGAGCTGGTGTGGTCCTGGTTGACCGACCCGGCGCGCGAGTTGGAGGGCCTGCTGGTCCGGGACACGGACGGGACGCCGGTCGGGCTCGCGCACTTCCGGCCCTTCTCCAGGCCGCTGCACGGCGCGGTCGGCGGGTTTCTGGACGACCTGTTCGTCGCCCCCGGGGTGCGCGGCGGCGGCGCGGTGGACCTGCTGCTGGCCCGGCTGCGGGAGATCGCCGCCGAGCGCGGCTGGAACACCGTGCGCTGGATCACCGCCGACGACAACCACCGGGCACGCGGCAAGTACGACCAGGTCGCCGTCCGGACCATGTTCGTCACCTACGACATGGCCCCGGAGACCACGGCCCGCTGAGTCCGGGGCCGGGTTGACGGACATTCGTTCGGACTTTCTGTTATCGGCCCTCCGCCGGGAGGTCTCCCAGGTGTCGGCACCCGACCCCGCCGACCCGGACAGAAAGCAGTGGCCGCGTGAACAGCGACGACAGGACGACGATCATCCCGGCGACCGGCGGCGCCGAGGGCCGCCCGAGCGGTCGGGCCGCCGCTCGGCGGGCCGCCAAGCGACACCATGGTCGCGGCCGTCGGACACGAAGGCGCGGCGGGTTGGTGCCGCTCACCACGGTCGTCGCCGCCGTGGCCGGGACGGGGCTGCTCGCCGCGCTGGCCGGAGCGGGGTACGCGGCGTACGGCGGCAAGCAGAGCGACCGGGACCTCGCCGGGCAGGCGGTCGCCGCCGACTCGCTGATCGCGGCCGAGCTCGGTACGCACGAGGGCATCCAGGTGCCGGGCGCCGGGGGCGCGGTCCCCGCGCCCGGGGGCGGCGTGCCGGGCAGCCCGTCGGCCACCGACGCTTCGGCCGTCCCGAGCGCGACGGCCAGCCCGACGGCCACCGCCACGGCCTCCCCGACCGCCCAGCCCACCGCGACGCCGACCGCGACCGCCCAGCCCACCAGCACCGCCAAGGCCGGCCCGACCGCGACCCGCACCGCGGCGAGCACCGCCGGGACCGCCGCCGCGGCCACCGCCCAGCGGGCCCTCGCCAGTTCGGCGCCCACCGCGGTCGGCGGCGGCCCGTCCTCCTCCTACGCCCAGCAGGTCGTGGACCTGGTCAACGCCGAGCGGGCCAAGGCCGGCTGCGACCCGGTCACCGCCGAGCCGCGGCTGGCCAGCGCGGCCCAGTCGCACAGCGACGACATGGCCGACCGTAACTACTTCGACCACGCCAGCCCCGAGGGCTACCACGCCGACCACCGGATCGAGGCCACCGGCTACCGCTGGAGCACCTGGGGCGAGAACATAGCCCGCGGCCAGAAGGACCCGGCGGCCGTGATGGACGCCTGGATGAACAGCCCCGGCCACCGCGCCAACATCCTGAACTGCGCGTTCAAGCAGCTCGGGGTGGGTGTGCGGACCGGTTCCGGTGGCCCGTGGTGGACCCAGGTGTTCGCCGCCCCGGCCTGATCGCCCCCGGCGACGGCCCCCACGACGGCCCCGGCACCGCCACCGGGGGAGGCTCCGGCGCCGACCCCCGACCGGGCCGATTTTCCGATTCCGCGCACATTGTTGTTATCTGATCACTCCCCACGGGTCTCCGAGGAGGCAGCGGCGGACGGACAACACGGCAAGACGGAGTGCGGACCATGAACGCTGATGTGCAGAACAGGGCCGGGACGACCCTGGTACTCGCGGCGCAGGCAGGCGACCGGCAAGCCCAGGAGGCGCTGGTCGCCGCCTGGCTGCCGCTCGTCTACAACGTGGCCGGTCGTGCCCTCGGCGGCCACGCCGATGTGGACGACGTGGCCCAGGAGACGATGATCCGCGCCCTCGACGGTCTGGACGGGCTCCGCGACCCGGAGTCCTTCCGGTCCTGGCTGGTCGCGATCACCATGAACCAGGTGCGCCGCCGCCATGCCGCCGGGCAGCAACAGCCCACCGTCGGCGGCCTGGACGAGACCTGGGAAGTCCCGGACCCCAGGGCCGACTTCACCGATCTGACCATCCTGCGCCTCGGCCTCTCCGGCCAACGCCGCGAGGTGGCCGAGGCCACCCGCTGGCTGGACCCGGACGACCGCGAGCTGCTCTCCCTGTGGTGGCTGGAGGCCGGCGGCGAACTCACCCGCGCCGAGCTCGCCGAGGCGCTCGACCTGCCCGCGCAGCACACCGCCGTCCGCGTCCAGCGGATGAAGAAGCAGCTCGAAGTCGGCCGGATGGTGGTCCGCGCCCTCAGCGCCTACCCGCGCTGCCCGGGACTCGCCGAGACCACCATCGGGTTCGACGGCACCCCGAACTCGGTCTGGCGCAAGCGCATAGCCCGGCACATCCGCAGCTGCGCCTCCTGTGACGGCCTCGGTCGCGACCTCTTCCCCGCGGAGGGGCTGCTGGCCGGTCTCGTCCTGGTCCCGATCCCGCTGGACTCGCCCGTCCTGCTGCACTTCCAGCACACGGCGGCCACCGTCGCGACGACCGCCGCACACTCGGCCGCCGCCGGAAGCGGCGGTGCGGGGGCGGGCAGTGCGGGAGCCGGTGGGGGCACGGGAGCGGGCGGCGGTACGGCCGGCGGCTCCGGCACGCACGGCGGTTGGGCCGGCACCGCCGCCCGCAAGGCCGTCCTGGCGAGCGGCGCGGCCGCCGCGGTGGCCGTCACCACTCTTGCCCTGGTCTGGCCGAACCACAGCGACCCGCCGAGCATCGCCGCACCCGAACCCAGCACCCCGGCCGCCGCCCTGGCGGCCCTGCCTGCCCTGGTCGCGACGCCGACGGTCAGCCCGACGCCCACGCCGACGCCCACCGAGACCCCGACACCCACGGAGACCCCGACGCCCACGCCCACGCCCACGCCGACCGCGACCCGGCCGACCACTGCCGCGCCGTCACCCAACCCGGAGCGGCAGCTGGTGGACCTGGTGAACGCCGAACGCGCCAAGGCGGGTTGCGCCCCGCTGCGGATCGACCCCCGGCTGCACAGCGCGGCCCAGAAGCACGCCGACGACATGGCCGCCCGCAACTTCTTCGACCACGTCAACCCCGACGGTGTCCACGCGGACGCCCGGATCACCGCCGCCGGCTACCGCTGGTCCCAGTGGGGCGAGAACCTCGACCGGGGCCCGACCGCCCCGGCGAGCGTCTTCTCCCGCTGGATGGACGGCGGCATCCACCAGTCCAACATGCTCGACTGCGGCTTCAAGGACGTCGGTGTCGGCGTGGCCATTAGTCCCGCCGGTACCCTGTGGACCCAGGACCTCGGCGCCCCGCTGTCCTGACCCACCTCTTGCCTGACCGGCCCCGACTACTACGCGGGCGTGACCGGGACGAGCCCGTCCGCCGACCCGGTCACGAACCCGGTGGGGTGACCGACCACGCCGCCCGCGTCCCCGACCTGCCCGGGCAGCGCGTCCGGCGCGCTGGTCAGCGGAGCAGGCAGGCCCTCCTGACCGCCGATGGCACTGGCGTGCGCACTCGGCGCGGTGAGGGAGGCCACGACACCCACGGCGAGCGAGGCGACGGCGAGCATGCTGCGCTTCTTCATGGCCGGTCCAACGACACTGCGCCACAAGGGTTACGGGTGGTTCCGGATCCACCGGTTCACCCGACTCGCACGGCGCAGGCCCCCTCAGCGCGCCAGCGCTTCGCCGTCCCCCATCACCACCACCGGGTGCAGCGCCGGATCCAGCGCCAGCAGCAGTTCGCGCATGAGGTCCTCGCTCATGCTCACGCAGCCGTGGGTCGGCCCGCCGTGGTCGACGTGCAGCCAGATGCCGCCGCCGTACGCGCCACCGCGCGGGCGGCGCGGGTCGAGTGGGGAGGACCCGGGGACGCGGTTGTAGTCGACGGCGACGACGTAGTCGAAGGACCCGGCGAGCGGCTCGTCCTCGAACCCGGTGCCGGAGATCGAGAAGGCGCCGGAGCGGCTGTACGGCAGCCGGCTGCCCGGGTCGGGCCGGCTGCCGCCCGCGTCGCTGAGGGTGAACACCCCGACGGGGCTACGCAGGTCGTTCGCGTGGTGGTCGGTGGTCCAGCCGCGCAAGGCGTTGCGGGTCGGCCAGGTGGGCCCGGCGAGCCAGCCGTCACCGTCGTTGCGGTAGAGGACGGCGTGACCGGTGGAGGAGTCGGGACCGTCACCGGTGACGACCAGCGCCTGCCGTGCCGCGGGCGGAATCGATTCCGCCAACTTCGCTCCGACACCCGGTAGTCGGCGTGGGAGCTCGGGCGGCGCCGGCCGCGCCGCCACGACCGGTGGCGGGGTGGGGGGCGACGGCGCGGCGGCGGAGGGCGCGGCCCGCGCGTCGAGGGCCGGGCCGGACGGCGGGCCTGCGGGCGCGCAGCCCGTCAGGAGAAGCGCCGCCAACCCCACGAGGGCGTGACGGGGTAGGGACATGGCGAATCCGTTTCGTCGACGAGTGGTCAGGAGGAGGGGTGGAAGGTCAGCGGGCGACCCGGATCGATTCGAGTACCTGCTGCACCTGCTGCAGCGTCCGGTCCGAGGGCACCCGGACACAGGCCGTCAGCTCGATCCGCACGGTGGTGTTCCGGAGGGAGACGCCCCGGTGGCCGACGAGCTCCCGGCTGCCGTTCTGGCTGGCGCAGTCCTTGTCGATTGCGATGTCGACCATGCCCGCGCTCTCCCCGTTGGCCGTCCCGACCGAGTCCGCAAACCCGACCTTCTTCACGGTGAGGAGGGCCCGGTCCGAGGTCAGCGCTCCGATCGGCGGGCAGAAGACGGCCTCCTGGGGACAGGGGACCTTCGTGTCGAACTGCCGGTTGGCCAGGTAGCCGAGGTGGTCGCTCGGGCCGTCCACGCCCGAGACCTGTACGTACCAGCCCGGCGGCAGGGCCGCGGTGAGACCTTCGGCCTGCGGGAAGCGCACGAGGCTCCCGGCCTGCGTGGGCGAGACGGACGGCGTCGGCGCGTTCGAGGGCGAAGAGGTGCCCGCCGGGCGCTCCGCTGCCGGCCCGACCGCGCCCCGGTCCGGCGCCGGGGCGATCGCCGGCGCGGCGGCCAGCACAGCGGCGAGCAGCCCGCCGGTGAGGCCGAGTCCGAGCCCGGTGGCCCGCCGCCGTCGCCTGCTCCGGTCGGCGCGTTCGAGCACCCGCTCCATCCGGTCCTCCGGCGTGGCCAGGGCGGGGACGGCCCGGTGCAGCAGGACGCGCAGCTCCTCCTCCTCGGTCTCCCGGCCGCCGCGCCTCGGTTCAGACCAGCTCACGGCTTCCCCCGTCCAGCAGCAGTTCCCGGGCCGGGAGCCGTCCGCGCAGGGAGGCCAGGGCCCGGTGCGTCTGGCTCTTCACCGTGCCGGTGGTGCAGCGCAGCACCTCGGCGGTCTCCTCCACACTGAGGTCCTCGAAGAAGCGCAGCACCACCACGGCGCGCTGACGCGGCGGCAGTGCCCGGACCGCCTCGGCGACCACCTGGCCGAGCACCACCCCCTCGAAGGGGTCGGCGGCCGCCGGCGGCGGCTCCGGCAGTTCGCCGTGCGGTAGTTCCCCGGTCCAGCGCCGCCGCCACCAGGAGACGTGGCAGTTGACCAGCACCTTCCGCAGATAGGCCTCGGGCCGGTCGGGCGCGATCCGCTCCCAGCGGGGCCAGACCTTGGCCAGCGCGGTCTGCAGCAGGTCCTCGGCCTGGTGCGGGTCGCCGGTCAGCAGCCAGGCCGTGCGCAACAGTTTCGGACTGCAGGCGGCGACGAACTCTGCGAAGTCCGGTGTTGCGTCCCTCATCCTGCTGCCGTCCCCGCCATGGTCCCCGCACCGTTCCTGTCAGCCGTGGCGGCCGGTTGGGCCGCGTCCTCGATGGTGTCGTTCTCACGGCTGCTGAACGCGGTGGGCGGCGGTGCGGGTTGCCTGCATACGGCGGATATTTTCTCACGGCGGGCAGACGGGCGGACGGGCAGGCGGGCAGGGTGGGCAGGCGCGAGGGTGGCGGGCCGCAGACCTTGGACGGCCCGCGAGCCGGCCGGGACTCGGCCGGGCGGCGGGCGGGCCGTGGGAACCACCATGGCCCGCCCGGCCCCGACCGGTCAGGGGCGCGCGGGGAGCGCCCGGACGCACTTCCCCGCGCGACCGGGCGGGCGAAAGCCATCAGACCGTTCGAAAGCAGATCAGAGCGTCCCCGACCCCTGCGCCGCCTCGGTTTCGAGCCGCCGGGCGGCGGCGGGCGGCGTCGAGGACACCGGTCCCACCGTCCAGTCCGGGTGCCCCGGCATCGGCGGCGTACGCAGCCCGTACAGCCAATCGGTGAGGAACCCGCCGAGGTCCTGCCCCGACACCGCGGAGGCCGTGCGGACGTAGTCCTCGGTGGTCGCGGTGCCGTACCGGTGCTCGCGCAGGAAGGTGCGCTCGATCCGGTCGAAGGTGTCCGCGCCGACCTTCTCCCGCAGCGCGAACAGCACCAGCGCGCCGCCGGTGTAGCGCTGGTTGTCGAAGAGGTGGTCGGCGGTGGGGGAGGCGACCGCCCCGGCGTCGTGCCGCCACTGGTCTCCGAGGCCGTACAGGTAGCGCATCCGGTCCGCCAGGGTGGTGTAGCCCCAGGCGTCCGGCCAGCCGCGCTCGTAGCGGTAGGTGAGGCCGTAGAAGTCGGCGTGCCCCTCGTTGAGCCACAGGTCGGCCCAGGTCGCGGGGGAGACGCTGTCGCCGAACCAGGAGTGCACCAGCTCGTGCATCATGTGCGAGCCGATCGCCGACTCGCTCTGGCGCAGGAAGTTCGGCTTGTAGAGGGTGAGGGTCTGGGTTTCCAGGCCGGTGAAGGCGAAGGCCGCCGGGTCGTCGGTGTTGGCGGGCATCAGGCCGTAGGACTCGAACGGGAACGCTCCCAAGTGCTGTTCGGCCCAGCTGAGTTGGTCGGCAGTGAGGTTCAGGGCCGGTTCCAGCCCGGCGGCTCGGGCGGTCGGGACGACATCGCGCAGCGGCAGCCCGTGCGGGCCGGTGCGCTCCCGGACGGTGTAGTCGCCGACCGAGACCTGGACCAGCTCGGTGGCCATCGGCTCGCGGGAGACGTACCGCCGGGTGGTACGGCCGTCGCCCAGCCGCTCGGTATCCGCCAACTCCCCGTTGGCCACGCCCAGCAGGCTGTCCGGCGCGGTCACCGCGATGGTGAAGCGGGCCTTGTCGCTGGGGTGGTCATTGCACGGGAACACGGTGTGGGCGGTGGCCGGCTGGCCGGCCACCGCGAAGCCGTCCGGGGTCGGGACCCAGCCGGTGTGCGGCAGCTTGGCGCGAGGGTCGGCCGTGTACTCGACGGTCAGCCGCACGGTGGTGCCGCGGGGCAGCCGCTTCGCCGGGGTGACGGTCAGCTTCTCGTCGTGGGTGGTGAACTCGGCCGGCCGCCCGTCGACCCGGACGGCCCGCACCTTCAGGCCGAGCGCGTCCAGCGACAGGTCGGCGAGCGTCCGGGACGTCCGGGCGGTGATCACCGCGGTGGCGTCCACCGTGCGGGTGTCGGCCCGGTACTCGAACGCGAGGTCGTACGCGAGCGCCCGGTAGCCGGTGTTGCCGAGCGAGGGGAAGACCGGATCGCCCAGCCCGTCCGCGGCGGTGGCCGACGGGACACTGGCGGACAGCAGCGCCGCGCTGAGCGCGAGCGTCAGGGCGAGACCGGCACGGGGCCTGAGCAGGGTGATCACCGCACTTCGGGAGCCGAACGATCGGGGCCGTGCAGCGGTACGCGCGCGACGCACCGGACACGGATGCTAGTGGACCGTCCGGCCCGCGCGGCCGGGACCGGCCCGGATCGTGACGCCACCCGGACATCCCCCGGACGGCTCAGCGCGATGGCGGGGCGCCCGGACGGGGTCTAGCGTTCGAAGTGCTCCGCCCCCTGACGGACGGGGCCACGGCCGTCGGAGAACCTGGCCAGGTCCGGCGGCCGTACTCCATGCCCTGGCGGCTCCCGGAAGCACCCCGTAGGCGGCCGCACCCCTTAGGCTGGCGCCCGAGACGACGCCCGCGTACCGGATGCCAGGAGCCGCAGTGACCAGCCCTGATTCACACGTTCTGGTGATCGGCGAGTGCGTCGCCGACATCGTCCGCACGGACGGGGCCCCGGACGTCGTGCACCCCGGCGGAAGTCCCGCGAACCTCGCCTACGGCCTGGCCCGGCTGGGCCGGCCCGCCGCGCTGCTCACCGAACTGGGGGCGGACGACAACGGGCGGCTGATCCGCGAACACCTGGAGTCCGTCGGGGTGGAGGTCCGGGCCGCCGAGGTGGCGCGGACGCCCTCGGCGGTGGTCCGGCTGGACGGGCAGGGGCGGGCGCGGTACACCTTCGACATCGGCTGGACCCTCCCGCGGACCGACCTCGCCACCGCCCCCGGGGCGATCCACCTCGGCTCGATCGGCGCGGTCACCGAACCGGGCGCGGCCTCGGTGCTGGCCCTGGTGGAACGGTGGCGCGGCCGGGCGCAGGTCAGCTACGACCCGAACGTGCGCCCCGCGCTGATGGGCGAGCGGGCGGAGGCCGTCCGCCGGGTCGAGCGCTGCGTGGCGCTGAGCGACCTGGTCAAGGCCAGCGACGAGGACCTGGCCTGGCTCTACCCGGGCGAGCCCGCGGAGGCCGCCGCCGAGCGCTGGCTCACCCTCGGTCCCGCCCTGGTCGCCGTCACCCTCGGCGCCGAGGGCGCCTTCGCCCTCAGCTCCGACGGCGGCCGCGAGCAGGCGCCGGCCGTCCCGGTCCCGGTCGCGGACACCGTCGGCGCCGGGGACTCCTTCATGGCCGCCCTCCTGCACGCCCGCGCCTGCGGCACCGACCTGGCCGGCTGCCTCGCCCAGGCCGTAACGGCCGCCGCCCTCACCGTCTCCCGCCCCGGCGCCAACCCGCCCTCGGCCGCCGAACTGGAGGCGGCCCTGGACTGCTGCTCGGAGGCGGGTGCGCGGTAGGCCCGGCCGTCGGTGAGGAGTCAACTCGGCTACTGCACAGCCACGGTGAGGTCCTTGCCGTACCAGACCTGGGCGTACGGCCCGCTGTTGTAGGCGGGGATCTCCCGGTAGCCGTTCCGCAGGTACAGCGCGCGGGCTTCGACCAGGTCGAGGCGGGTGTCGAGGATGATCCGGCCGGCGCCCATGGTGCGGGCGGCCTCGTCGACGGCGGCGAGGAGGCGGGCGCCGCCGCCGGTGCCGCGGACGGTGGCGCGGACGAAGACGCGGGTGAGCTCCACCGTGGTGGCGTCGTAACGGCGCAGGCCGGCGCAGGAGTGGGCGGTGCCGTTGTAGCGGCCGAGCAGGAAGAGGCCGGTCGGCGCGGCGAGGTCGTCGCTGGGGGAGTGGGCGAGGCCGGTCTCCAGCTCCTCCGGGGTGCAATCCCGGCCGAGGTGGAGGCGGTAGTAGCGGTTGGCCACGTCGTAGTAGTACTCGCGCAGCAGCTCCAGGGCCTCGGGTGTGGTCACGTCGGCCGTGGCGACGGCCCAGAGGTCGGGGCGGCGGGGCGCGTTGTTCGTCATGCGCGCATGATCCGTTCCCGGTCGCCGGCGCCGCAAAGGGTTTTCGTCCCGGGTCCGGCTGCTTCGGCAAAGGAACGGCAAGGCGACCGGTGCGCCGTTGCCCCGGACGGGTGATGGGGGGATTGGCGGTGGTGCGCGACGGGGGAGCACTTGCAGCTATGAACGGACCATCAGTTTGTCGCACTAGCGCAGGTCTGAGGGGGAGTCAGGGGAAGCGGGGCGGTGCGCGGGCCGGCCTGCTGGCCGCCGTCTGCCTCTCCGCCGTGGTCGCCGGCTGCGCCGGGCCCGCCGCCCCCGCCCAGCCGAAGGCGGCCCCGGCCGGGGCGGGTTCGGTACCCGCTGCCGGAGCCGCCACAGCGGGCCGAGGGGCGGCCGGCCCGCCCGCCGCGCCGCACCCGCTGCCGGGGCTGGCCCACCAGGAGGAGGAGACCAGCGGCGAGGTGGTGGCCCGCCGGGAGTCGGTCGCCCGCGCCGCTCTGGAGACCGCACAGCGCTGGGGCCTGGACCGCCCGCCGCTGAAGGCACCGCCCCGCCCGGCGACCAGGGTCGCGCTCACCCCGGTGCAGGGCGTCAAGCTGAAGGACGGCCGCCCGCCCGTGGTGTTCCGGGTGCCGACCGACGACAAGGTGGTCTTCCTGACCGTCGACGACGGCTTTGAGAAGGACCCGGCGTTCTCCAGGATGGCCGGGGAACTGGGGATCCCGCTCAGCGCCTTCCTCTCCGACTACCTCGTCCGCGACAACTACGGCTACTACCGGGACCTGCACAAGCAGGGCGTGGAGATCAACAACCACACGATCAACCACCGCAACCTCAAGGTCCTCGACTACGAGACCCAGCGCCAGGAGATCTGCAACCAGCAGGACCAGCTGGAGCAGCAGATCGGTGTCCGCCCCCGGCTCTTCCGGCCCCCGTACGGCGAGTACAACGACGACACCCTGCGCGCGGCCGCGTCCTGCGGCGTGCAGGCGGTGCCGATGTGGAACGAGGAGGCCTTCCCGGACCACATGGAGTGGCGCTACGACGACCGGAAGCTGCACCCGGGCGACATCATCCTCACCCACTTCCGGGGCACCGCCGACTGGAAGGCCACCATGCCGGACCTGCTGCGCAAGGTGGTCAACGACGTCACCGCGGCCGGCTTCTCGCTGGGCCGCCTGGACGACTACCTGTAGGCGGCACCCGTCGGCGGAGCCTCAGCCGAGCGAGAGGGCGTCCAGGTACACCCAGGCGCCCTCGTGCCGGACGAACCGGCTGTGCTCGGTGAGCACACCCTCCTCGCCACCCTCGGTCCAGTGCGCCCGGAAGGCGACCGTGCCCTCGGCGTGGAAGGCGCCGCCCTCGGTGGTGGAGACCACCTCCAGCCGGGTCCAGCGCAGCGCCGGGTCGAAGTCCACCTCGGCGGGGCGGGTGTCCGGGTGCCAGGTGCGCAGCAGGTAGGCCTCGTCCTGGGCGGCGAAGGCGCTGAACCGGGAGCGCATCAGCGACTCGGCGGTGGTGGCCGCCGCCTGGCCGCGGTGCAGTCGGCCGCAACAGTCGCCGTAGGCGGCGGGCAGGCCGCACGGGCACGGGGAGGAGGGCAGCAGCCGGGGAGCGGCGGTGCGGGGCGCGGAACGACGTCGGGACATGTGGTCCATTGTCCCCCACCGCCGGAACGCTTCCGCCGGGCCCGCCCCCTCGCCGGACGAGGGGGCGGGCCCGCCGGTCTACTTGCCCCGCTGGAAGGAGTAGTTGAACTCGGCGCTGCCGAAGTGGCCCATCATCCGGAGCCAGAACGGCATCATCATCTCGGTCGCCCGGGCGCCGGAGATGTCCCCGAGGTCGACGATCCACTCGGCGGGCCAGCCGAACTCGCCCAGCAGCGCGACCGTCTCGGCCTTGGCGGTCGCGTCGTTCCCGGCGATGAACAGGTTGTGCTCACCGGCCAGCCGGCCCGGGTCGACCATCAGGTCGCAGTTCAGCGTGTTGAGCGCCTTCACCACCCGGGCCCCGGGGAACTCGCGCTGGATCTGCTCGCCGACGCTGTCGGTGTTCACCGGGTCGAGGGTCACCGCGCCGTCGGGGCCGAACACCAGCGGGTTGGAGACGTCGATCAGCAGCTTCCCGGCCAGCTGCTCGGCCCCGGCCGCGCGCAGCGCCGCGAGCGAGACCGTCCCGCCGGTGGCGTTCAGCACCACCTCGCCGAAGGCCGCGGCCTCGGCGAAGGTCCCGGTGTGTCCGTCGGGGCCGGCCTGCTGGGCCCAGGCCAGCCCCTTCTCGTTGTCCTTGCCGCGCGAGCCCAGTGTCACCCGGTGGCCGAGCGAGACCAGCTTGCTGCCCAGGGTCTGCCCGACCGTGCCCGTGCCGATGATTCCGATGCGCACAGTGTCCCCGTCGTTTCGAAGTCGTCCGCTCCTCCTGGAACGGCCGCGACGACGATAGTTGAGTTTTCGTCAGAAGTGCGGGGCCGTCCGGGTCACGTTCCCGCTTCGATGCCGAACATCGCGACCACCAGCGCGGGCATCGGGAGCATCGCGGCCGCCGGCCGCGCTCTGGGCAGCAGATAGGCCACCGGCCACTGGAGGGCGGTCAGGCAGGCCAGGGCGAGCAGTGAGTGGTCCGCCAGCGCCGGCCGGGCGTGGGTCGCGGGGCAGGGGCCCGGCCCGTAACAGGAATCGGTCATCATCTCGGGGAGGCCCCGGAGGACCCCGGCCGGCAACAGCAGGACCAGGTACACCGCGGTGGCGTTCTGCGGCACCGTCCACCACTCGCCGCGGGCGGCAGCGGTCGGGCGGCCGGTGGTGCATGCGAATCGGTTCATGCCGTCCGTGCTCCGGCCGCACCGACCTGCCCCGGCA
The DNA here is from genome assembly GCF_040609455.1 of Kitasatospora sp. NPDC004669. NCBI lineage: Bacteria > Bacillati > Actinomycetota > Actinomycetes > Kitasatosporales > Streptomycetaceae > Kitasatospora > Kitasatospora sp. NPDC004669. Next base: position 149,076 of record NZ_JBEXKB010000010.1, on the reverse strand, counting down.
GAGGTGGTGTACTCAGTCCGCCCGGGTACGGGTACTCAGACGCGCGGCTCGCCGAACCAGGTGCGCAGCGCCCGTTCCAGTCCGGCCTGGTCCGGCTCGCCGGCCGCCGACACCCAGGCGACGTACCCGTCCGGGCGCAGCAGCAGCGCCCCGGCGGGCGGTTCGGCGCACTCCGCCGCCACCACGTCCACCCGGTCTTTCCATCCGGCCGCCCGGTTCGTCAGGCCGAGCGAGCCGCCGGTGAGGTCGAGCAGCAATGCCCGTCCGCCGCGGGTGAGTTCGGCGAGCCGGACCGCGCCGTCGGCGGTGGTCAGCGCGAGTTCCGGGGCGAAGCCGCCGGCTGCGGGGTGCGGGCAGCCGGTGTCGTAGCGGATGTCACTGCCCGCCATCAGGGCGGCGATCCGGGCGAGGTTGTCCTCGTGCGAGAGCAGTTCGCCGACCAGGGCACGCAGCGCGGTGGTCCCGTGGCCGGGGGCCATCAGCGCGATCTGGGCCTGGGAGTGCATGAACACCCGCTCGCCGATCGGGTGGCGCTCGCGGTGGTAGCTGTCCAGTAGGCCGGGCGGGGCCCAGCCTTGGAGCTCGGCGGCCAGCTTCCAGGCGAGGTCGGCGGCGTCCTGCAGGCCGAGGTTGAGGCCGGGTCCGCCGGTCGCGGCGTGCACGTGGGCGGCGTCGCCGACCAATAGGACGCGGCCGTCGCGGTAGCGCTCGGCGAGCCGGGTGTTGTGGCCGACGGTGCGGCGCGGGGTGAACGGTCCTGCGGTACGGGCCGGGGCGAGGGGCAGGTCGGCGCCGGTCACCCGGCGCACGCTGGCGCGCATTTCGTCCAGGGTGAGCGGGGTCCGCTCGTCCACCGGGGGGGCGGCCCCACTCCATGGTGGCGATCATGACGGCGTCAGGGTCGAAGGGGGCGATGACGATCACGCCGTGGTCGGTGCGGGTGTGGGTGTACGTGCGGAACGGGGTCGGGCAGCCGGGCAGCAGCACCTCGCTGTTGTCGGTGGTGCGGAGCCCCTCGGGAGGCAGCACGTGCGCGACGCGGGAGACCGGGTCGGACGAGGTGACGCCGGGGAAGCCGATTCCGGCGAGCTTGCGGACGGTGCTGCGGCCGCCGTCCGCGCCGACCAGGTAGCGGGTGCGCAACTGCCCGGCGCCGTCGGGGCCGTGGACGTCGACGGTCACCCCGGTCGCGTCCTGTCCGAAGTCGGTGACCTCGCAGCCGCGACGCACGGTGATGCCCAGTTCGCGGGCGCGCTCCTCCAGGACCTCCTCGATCCGGTGCTGGGGCACGGGCACGGCGTGCAGCGGGTTCCGGTCGAGCCGGTGCAGTTCCAGCGGGAAGGCGCCGAACACGAAGCGTGGCACGGGCTGCGGTGCGCCCGGGACGCCGCTGAGCTGCCGGTGCAGGCCGCGGTGGTCGAGCAGCCCGAGCACCTGGCCGACCAGGCCGTTGGCCTTCTGTTCGCCCGAGCGCGCGGGCAGCCGGTCCAGCACCACCGGCCGGACCCCGGCCAGCGCCAGTTCGCCGGCCAGGAACAGTCCGACCGGGCCGGCACCGACGATGACGACATCGTTGATCATTTCAGATCCACCTCGGATACGGTGAGTTCACCGGGATGGCGGATCGGGCAGCCCGGCCGCCAGCTGCCGCAGCGCCTCGGCGAACAGCGGCTGGAACGGCACCACCGGGTCGGCGGCCAGGTAGTGCTCGTTGGCGACCTGCAGCGCGGAGAGCGCGGCCGAGGCGACCAGCTTCGGGTAGAGGTCCCGGTCGGCGTCGGTCCCGGTCCGGGCGGCCACCGCCGCCGCCAGCTCGGCCCGGATCGCCGCGCCGCCGCGGAACAACTCGGCCTGGAGCGACGGCTCGCGCAGCAGCAGCCGCACGGCGGCGGTCCATCGCGGGTCGGGCTCGTCGGGCGCGCCGTCGTACGGTGCGACGAGGGCGTGGGCCAGCGCCTCCCACAACGGCTCCTCCGCCGGACGGGCCCGCAGTGCCTCGGTGGCCTGCAGGATCCGGTCGCGGTGCCGGAAGACGATCGCCTCGGCCTTGCTGGAGAAGTAGTTGTTGTAGGTGCGCGGGGACACCCCGGCCGCGGCCGCGATGTCCTCCACTCGGACGTTCTCCAGCCCCCGTTCCACCGCCAGGCACAGCGCCGCCCGGCTCAGTGCCTCCCGCGTCGCGGCCTTCTTCCGTTCCCGTAGACCGGGCCGCCCGTTCGTCATGGGCTCCACTGTCCCGGAAAAACTGCGTGTCACGCAATAGTGCGTGGCGCGCAAGTTTCTCCCCGCCGGACGGGCCATGGCGAGCCGCCCGCCACCTGCGGTTTGTCGCTGGTAGTAGTTGCCTGGTTGCGGAGCGACCCGATCGGGAGCCCATCCCCGCAGGTTTTCCGGCGGGACGACTCGACAGGACTTGAGGAGCGGCCATGGGTGGCAGACAGCGTCCGCCGAGAGCGCGGAGCCCTCGCCAGGGCAGGCCCGCCGACGACGTCGGCGGCCGGGTGAACCCCCGGGTGGAGATCGCCCGGATCGAGGGCTTCCTCGCCTGGGAGGCGGAGGTCGCGGCGGCCGGACGGGACGCCAGGGCCTTCGCCGCGCAGTTCCCCTGGCTGCCGGACGCGGAACGGGAGAGCCTCGAACAGGCCTACGCCGCCGACCGGCTGCGCTACGCCGAGGAGGTGGTGGACCGCGCCGTCGACCGCTGCCGCCGACTGGCCACCCGCTACCGCGCCGAGTGCCGCCGGATCTGCGCCCGCTGGGCGGCGCTCTGCCTCACCGTCACCCTGGCGGCCGCGCTGTTCGCCGTCGTCCCCGCCGCTCTGCGGGGCTGAGCGGCCCAGGACGCGCCGAGGGCCCGCTGTGCCGTTTCCGGCGCAGCGGGCCCTCGCTGACTTCGGTGCGGGGATCAGTGGTGGCCGTGGCCGCTGCTGATCTCCTCGTGCTCCTCGACGGTCGGCTTGGGGATCTGGCTGCCCTCGCCGAAGAAGCCGCGGGACAGCTTGGCGCGGGTGCGGGTCCACAGTCCGGCCTTGCGGGCCACGCCGTTCTCGTCCACCTCGGGCTCCAGGACGACCGGCTCGGGCTGGTCGTGCGCGGTGAGGGTGTACATCCGGCCCTGCGGCAGCGGTGCGTGCACCTCGATGTACTCACCGTGCTGCAGCCGCTGGATGACACCGGTCTCCCGGCCGTGCAGCACCTTCTCCTTGTCCCGCCGCTGCAGGCCCAGGCACCACCGCTTGGTGATCACGAAGACGACCACCGGTACGGCGAAGAAGCCGGCCCGCACGAAGTAGGTGATCGTGTTGATCGACAGGCGGAAGTGGGTGGCGAGCAGGTCGTTGCCGCCACCGGCCAGCAGCACCAGGTACAGGCCCATCCAGGCCGCGCCGTAAGCCGTGCGGACCGGGGCGTTGCGCGGGCGGTCGGCCATGTGGTGCTCGCCGCGGTCCCCGGTGACCCAGGCTTCGATGAACGGGTAGCCCCAGAGGAGCACCAGCACGGTCGGGAAGATGATCAGCGGGATGAACACCCCGAGGTTCAGGGTGTGGCCGCCCCAGACGCTGATCTCCCAGCCGGGCATGACGCGGATCAGGCCCTCGGAGAAGCCCATGTACCAGTCCGGCTGGGCGTCCGTGGACACCTGGTCGGGCCGGTACGGGCCGTACGCCCAGATCGGGTTGACCGTGGCGATCGCCGCCATGAACGCGACCACCCCGAAGACCAGGAAGAAGAAGCCGCCCGCCTTGGCCATGTAGACCGGCATCAGCGGCATGCCGACCACGTTCTTGTTGGTGCGGCCGGGTCCGGCGAACTGGGTGTGCTTGTGGTAGAAGACCAGGATCAGGTGCGCCGCGAGCAGGCCCACCATGATTCCCGGGATCAGCAGGATGTGCACGGTGAACAGCCGCGGCACGATGAGGACGCCCGGGAACTGCCCGCCGAACATGAACATCTGGATGTACGTGCCGACGATCGGCACGGCCAGGATCGCGCCCTCCATGAACCGGATGCCGGTGCCGGAGAGCAGGTCGTCCGGCAGCGAGTAGCCCATGAAGCCGTCGAACATGCCGAGGAACAGCAGCAGCGCGCCGAAGACCCAGTTGATCTCGCGCGGCTTGCGGAACGCGCCGGTGAAGAAGACACGCATCATGTGCGTCAGCATCGCGGCGACGAACACGATCGCCGACCAGTGGTGGATCTGGCGGATCAGCAGGCCGCCGCGGATGTCGAAGCTGATGTCGATGGTCGAGGCGTAGGCCTGGGACATCTGGATGCCCCTGAGCGGGACGTAGGAGCCCTCGTAGACGACCTCGCCCATGCTCGGCTGGAAGAACAAGGTCAGCCAGACGCCGGTCAGGATGATGATGACGAAGGTGTAGAGCGCGATCTCGCCCAGCATGAAGGACCAGTGGTCGGGGAAGATCTTGCGCAGGTTGGACTTGGCCAGGGAGTAGATGCCGAGCCGGCCGTCGGTCCAGTCGGCCAGGGCCTCGGCCTTGTTGGCGGGCTTGGCGCGCGTGCTGGTCACCGGTCCCGGCTGCGACTGCTGGTCGGCTCTCACGACGGGCTCCCCGGCATTCCCGGCGTGCCGTGGTGGAGGCCCGCCGGCGGGAGCCCCGCCCGGCGAAGTGTTGTGATCATGGGACCTCTCGATACGGGCCCGCCGGTCGGACCGGCGCGCGGACCAGGTGTTCCGCTGGACCCGTTGCTCAGGGTGATGGAGCGCTTACTCTGTCATGCTGTCGGCAGGGGGCCGACTGTGCACGTCCATCGGTCCGTCCGGCCGCTCGTGTCGGGCCGGACGGGGGTTCCTGACGCCCGATCGGCTGGCCCCGGTCGGCCCAGCGGGCGTCGATGCTGCGCCCGGGTGCAGCTGAACCGTTTCGGCGCGCGCCGCGTCCGGGAGTCGCGCGGGCCGGGGCCTACGCTGCGCCAATGGTGGATCACCGTGAACTCTTCGAGGACGTCACCGAGGCCCTGGCCCGCGCCGGGTTCGACACCGGGTCGGGCCCCTCACCGCTGTCGATCGGCCACCACCCCGAGGGCGTGGTACTCGGCTGGTCGCCGGGTGTCGCGCCGGACGGGCCGCCCTCCGGGGAGGCGCGAGCGGCGGTGAGCGGCGCGGCCGCGCTCGTCCTGCGCGAGCGCGGCTTCCTGGTCGCCGAGACGGGGGAGGGGGAACTGCTGGTGCGCTGCGCCGAACCGGTGACGGTCCCTCCGGAGCCGGAGGCGCCCGAGCAGTGGTGGGGGTGACGCCGGTCTCCCTCTGCCCCTGTGACCGGCAGAGTTGACGGTCGCATGGACGTTCCCATACCGAACCCTTACCGGAAGCAGGGGTGCGGTTGACCATGACGGCTCTAAGGTTTGCCTAAGCTAAGCGAAGCGCCCCGGACCTCGGTGTCCGGGGCGTTCGCCGTGCCGTTCCGCCGTCACCACGGCGGCGCGCCGAGGACAGGTACAACCCGGGGCGGCCCGGGGGAGGAGCCCGCTGCATGTGGGATGAGGCGTTTCCCAGCTTTCTGATCGGGCTACGCGAAGGCCTGGAAGCGGGCCTGATCGTGTCGATCCTGGTCGCCACTCTGGTGAGGGCCGGTCAGAAGGGCCGACTGCCCCAGGTGTGGACGGGCGTCGCGGCGGCCGTCGCCCTCAGCCTCAGCTTCGGCGCGGTGCTCACCTTCACCGCCGCCAACCTCTCCGGCCACGCCCAGGAGGCGTTCGGCGGGGTGCTGAGCCTGATCGCGGTCGGCTTCGTCACCGCGATGGTGTTCTGGATGCGCCGCTCGGCGCGCACCCTCTCCGCCGACCTGAAGGAGAAGGTCCAGGCCTCGCTGGCGATGGGCGCCGGCGCGCTGGTGCTCACCAGCTTCCTCGCGGTCGCCCGCGAGGGCCTGGAGACCTCGCTCTTCCTGTGGACCAACGTCCGCACCGCCGGGGAGTCCACCGGCCCGCTGATCGGCGCCGCCGTCGGCCTGCTGCTCTCCACCGGCATGTGCTGGGGCCTGTACCGCCGGGCGCTGAAGATGAACCTCACCCGGTTCTTCACCATCACCGGGGCTGGTCTGATCATCGTCGCGGCGGGCGTGCTCGGCTACGGCCTGCGCGACCTGCAGGAGTCCGGGCTGGTCGGCGGTGCCGGCAGCTACGCCTTCGATCTGAGCGGCCACCTGGACGCCTCCTCCTGGTACGCCACGCTGGTCCAGGGCACCCTCAACCTGACCGTCACCATGACGGTCCTCCAGGTCGTCGGCTACATCGCGTACCTGAGCATCGTGATGACCCTGTTCATCGAGGGCATCCGCGGCGGCAAGGCGGCCCCGGCCCCGGCGGCCGCCGAGAAGACCGCGAGTGCCGAGGCCGAGGCGGACGCGGAGCAGACGAAGACGGACGCGGAGCAGGCCGAGCCGGTACGCGCAGGCCGTCCGCGCTGGGTGGTGCCCACCGCGCTGGTCGCCGTCCCGGTCGTGGTGGCCGGCGTCGTGATCGCCGCCGGGGACGGCAAGCAGGACAGCACCGCCACCGTCTCGGTCTCCGAGCAGGAGTGCGGCAAGGGCTTCGCCGACCCGCAGCCGGGCCAGCAGGTGTTCCAGATGCACAACACCGGAGACAAGGTCTCCGAGGTCTACCTGGTCAACCCGGGCACCGGCGCCGTCTACGGCGAGATCGAGGGGCTGGCCCCCGGCACCACCCGCGCGCTGACCGCCACCATCGGGTCCGGCGACTACGCCTGGCGCTGCGTGCCCACCGGCGGGAAGGCCGTCACCTCCGCCGCCGTGCACGTCAGCGGCGGCACCGAGGTCAAGGCCGTCAAGCCGGTCACGGAGGACGACCTCAAGGCCCCGCTGGACAGCTACAAGGACTACGTCGTCAAGGGCCTCGCGACCCTGATGACGCAGACCCAGAAGATCCAGACCGACGTGCACGCCGGCGACCTCAACGCCGCCAAGGCCGACTGGCTCACCGCCCACCTGCAGTACGCCTCGCTCGGCGCCGCCTACGGCACCTTCGCCGACCTCGACAAGAAGATCGACGGCCGCGCCGACGGCTTCGCCGACAAGGCCGGGGACAAGGACTTCACCGGCTTCCTGCGCCTGGAGTACGGCCTCTGGCACGGCCAGTCCGCCGCCGACCTGACGCCGGTCGCCGACGAGCTCGCCCAGAACGTCGCCAAGCTGGTGCACGACTTCCCCACCCAGGACTTCGACCCGGGCGACCTGCCGCTGCGCGCCCACGAGATCCTGGAGAACACCCTGCAGTTCGAGCTGACCGGCGACACCGACATGGGCAGCGGCACCAACCTGGCCACCGCCCAGGCCAATCTGGCCGGCACCCAGGAGCTGCTGACCCTGTTGCAGCCGCTGCTCGACGAGCGCGACCCGCAGGTGCTGGTCCGGGTCAACGCCGGGATGAAGCGGGTCGGCGACCTGGTCGCCGCCGCCCGCACCGCCGACGGCTGGACCCCGCTGGACAAGCTGCCCGCCGACAGCCGGCGCCAGCTGAACGGTGCCACCGGCGAGCTGCTCGAAGACCTCTCGCCCATCCCCGCACTCCTTGAGATCCGGAAGGCCGCCTGATGACCGACCAGACCGCAGCCACCGGGTCCTGCCCCTTCCCGCACGCCGCCCAGGCCGCCCAGGCCGCCGAGCAGGGCGGCTGCCCGGCCGGACCGGCCCGGCGCAGCTTCGTGCGGGCCGCGCTCGGTGCGAGTGCCGGGGCCGCCGTGCTCGCCGGCGGGGGCTTCACCCTCGGCGCCGGCCAGGCCGTCGCCGGGGACAGCCACCAGTCGAAGACCGGGGCCGTCCCGTTCCACGGCGACCACCAGGCCGGCATCACCACCCCGGCCCCGGGCTACGCCGCCTTCATCTCCTGCCAGGTGATCGCCCAGGACCGCAAGGGCCTGGAGGACCTGTTCAAGACCCTGACCGAGCGGATCCGGTTCCTCGCCGCCGGCGGCACCCCGCCGGACCTCGGCGTCGGCGCGCCGCCGTCCGACAGCGGCATCCTCGGCCCGACGGTGCCCACCGACAACCTGACCGTCACGGTCGCCGTCGGCGCCTCGCTGTTCGACGACCGCTACGGGCTGGCCAAGGCCAAGCCGGTCAAGCTGACGCCGATGAAGACCTTCCCCAACGACAACCTGCAGGCCGCCGAACTGCACGGCGACCTCTCGCTGCAGATCTGCGCGGACCGGCAGGACACCGTGCTGCACGCGCTGCGCGACATCACCCGGCACACCCGCGGCGCGCTGCAGATCCTCTGGCGGATCGACGGCTTCCAGAACCAGTCCCGCCCGGACGGCGCCCAGCGCAACCTGCTCGGCTTCAAGGACGGCATCGTCAACCCGGACACCACCTCCTCCCGGGAGATGGACCGGCTGATCTGGGTCACCGACGGGATGGGCGAGCCCGCCTGGGCGACCGGCGGCAGCTACCAGGTGATCCGGATCATCCGGATGCTGATCGAGTTCTGGGACCGCGTCACGCTCACCGAGCAGGAGAAGATGTTCGGCCGCCGCCGCGACACCGGCGCGCCGCTGGACGGCCACCAGGAGACCGACGCGCCGGACTACGGCAAGGACCCGGACGGCAAGGCGATACCGCTCAACGCGCACATCCGCCTCGCCAACCCGCGCACCGCCGACACCGACACCTCGCGCATCCTGCGCCGCGGCTTCAACTACGACCGAGGCATCGACAGGGCCGGCAACCTGGACATGGGCCTGGTGTTCTGCTGCTACCAGCAGGACGTGGTGCGGCAGTTCGAGGCCACCCAGACCCGGCTGATCGACGAGCCGCTGGTGGACTACATATCGCCGACCGGCGGCGGGTACTTCTTCGTCCTGCCGGGCGTGAAGGACGACGCCGACTGGCTCGGGCGAGGGCTGCTGGCCGCCGTCTGATCCCGACGTCGCTGAGGGTGTGTCCGACGATTCCCGCCGGGCGCGAAAGGTCGGACACACCCCGGGGCCCGGTGCTCCGACGCACCGGGCCCGTTCGCGTGGTCAGCCGCCCATGGTGAAGCCGATCACCGCGCCGCCGCCCTCGCGGTTGGCGGCGAAGGCGGTGCCGCCGTGCGACTGGGCCACCTCGGCCACGATGGCCAGGCCGAGGCCCGAACCGGGCAGGCTGCGCGCGGCGGTGGCCCGGTAGAAGCGGTCGAAGACCCGGTCGAGGTCGGCCGCGTCGATGCCCGGGCCCCGGTCGCGCACCTCGACCCGCGGGCCGCACACCACCAGCTCGATCGGGGACGTTCCGGCCGGGTCGAACTTGGCGGCGTTGTCCAGCAGATTGCCCACCGCGCGGGCCAGCGCGTCCGGGCGGGCGGTGACGGTGGTGTCGTCCGCGTCCACGGTGATCTCCCGGTCGCTGCGCCGCCGCGCCTGCACGGCGGCCGCATGGGCCAGCTCCGCCAGCACCACCTCGACCGGTTCCTCGTCCGCCTTGCGGTCCGCGGCGAGCGCCACCAGCTCCTCCACCAGCAGGGTCAACTCCCGTGCCTCCTCGGCGAGATCGGCCATCAGTGCGGCTCGTTCCGCGGGCGGCAGCCGGTCCAGGGCGGGCAGCACCGAGAGGTTGGTACGCAGGCTGGTCAGCGGGGTGCGCAGCTCGTGCCCGGCGTCCTGGACCAGTCGGCGCTGGTTCTCCTTGGCGGTGGCGAGTCGGACCAGCATCCGGTCGAAGGCGCGGCCGAGCCGGCCCACCTCGTCCGTCCCGGCGGCGGGCACCGGGACGTCCAGCCGGCCGCTGGCGGCGACCAGTTCGGCCGCGTCGGTGAGCCGGACCAGCCGACCGCTGATCCGCCGGGCGAGCAGCCAGCCGGCCGCCCCGGCGATCAGTACGACGGCGGCCACCACGGCCACCATCTGCTTGCGCAGTTTTTCCAACAGCTCCTCGATGTCGCCGAGTTGCTGCACGATCTGGACCGCGCCCCGGCCGCCGCCGAGCGATACCACGCCCACCCGGCAGGTGTTGCCGCCGAGGTGGCGTACGTCGGTCAGCGTCCGGGCGGGGGCGTCGGCGCGGGCGAGTTCGCGGTCGGCGGCCGTGGTCGGGAGGTCGAGGTGGGCGGTGCCCGACAGGACGGTCCCGTCGGCGTTCAGCGCCTGAGCGGTGACCCGGATCGGGTGCAGCAGTTGCTCGCTCAGCCCGCTCGGGCCGCTGAAGTCCCCCGGGTTCAGCTTCTCGCGCTCGACCTGGCCGCTCACCGCCCGGACGGCCGAGGTGAAGTCGTCCGTCTCGTCGTCGCGGATCAGGTGGGCGGCGGCGCGGTAGCCGAGCGTGCCGATCACCACCGCGACCAGGGCGGCCATCGCGGCGAAGGCCAGCGCGAGGGTGGTGCGCAGGCCCGGGCGCGGCAGTCGGGGGCGCGGGCGCGCGGGGCCGCTCACGACTCGCGCAGCGTGTAGCCGACGCCGCGGACGGTGTGGATCAGCGGGGCGAGACCGGGGCGGTCGAGCTTGCGGCGAAGGTAGCCGATGAACACCGCGAGGTTCTTGGAGCCGGGGCCGAAGTCGTAGCCCCAGATCCGCTCGTACAGGGTGGTCTGGTCGAGCACGGCGCCGGCGTGCCGGGTCAGCAGCTCCAGCAGGTCGAACTCGGTGCGGGACAGCTCCAGCTCCTCCCCGGCGCGCCAGGCCCGGCGGGCGGGGGGATCGACCCGGAGGTCGGCCACGGTCAGCACGTCCTCGGCGGGACCGGGCGGCCGGCGGCGCAGCAGGGCCCGCAGCCGGGCGAACAGCTCGTCCACGTCGAAGGGTTTGACCAGGTAGTCGTCGGCCCCGGCGTCCAGTCCGGCGATCCGGTCCGGGACCTCGACCCGGGCGGTGAGCATCAGCACCGGGGTGCGGTCGCCGCCCGCGCGCAGTCGGCGGCAGACCTCCAGGCCGTCGGGCTCGGGCATCATCACGTCGAGTACCAGGACGTCCGGGCGCTGCTCGGCGAGAACGGCGAGGGTCTGGGTGCCGTCCGCCGCTATCCGCACCCGGTAGCCCTCCAGCGTCAGGGCGCGGGCGAGCGAGTCGCGGATGGCGCGGTCGTCCTCGGCGATCAGCACGGTGTGGGTCATGGGGAGATTCTCCCTGGTGTGCGCACGGCAGTTGCGGGCGGGGCGCGGGGTTCTTCGGCCGACGGCTTTCCTGTGCTGCTTCCTGGGCGTACGGTGGCCACACGGTGGCGCGCCGCCGGGTGGGCCGCCGGGTCCGTGTCGGCACGCCCTGCCGGAGGCCGCGATGGCAGACCGGATGGCCTTCCTCACCACCCCGCGAGCGGAGCGGGCGCGGCGGGACGCGCAGGAGCGGCTGGGGGACTGGCGGGAGGTGTACCGGCCGGGGGCGCTGCTGCCGGTGGTGGGCGGACAGGCGGCGCGGTGCATGGACTGCGGGCTGCCGTTCTGCCACGCCGCCTGCCCACTGGGGAACCTGGTGCCGGAGTGGAACCGGCTGGTGGCGGAGGATGACTGGCGGGCGGCGGCCGCGCGGCTGCTGGCGACCAACAACTTCCCGGAGTTCACCGGGCGGCTCTGTCCGGCGCCGTGCGAGAGCGCCTGCGTGCTGGCGATCGACGGGGCCGCGGTGGCGATCAAGAACGTCGAGCTGGCGATCGCCGACCGGGCCTGGGAGCAGGGCTGGGACCGCCCGCAGCCGCCCGAGCGGCGGGGCCCGGAGCGGCGGGTCGCGGTGGTCGGTTCGGGGCCGGCCGGGCTGGCCGCCGCCCAGCAGCTGACCCGGGCCGGGCACGCGACCACGGTGTACGAGCGGGCCGACCGCCCGGGTGGCCTGCTGCGCTACGGGATACCGCCGTTCCGGCTGGAGAAGCACCGATTGGAGCGACGGCTCGACCAGCTGCGGGCCGAGGGCACGGCGTTCCGCACCGGGGTGCGGGTGGGGCGGGACGTCACCGGTGAGCAGCTGCGGGCCGGGTACGACGCGGTGGTGGTCGCGGTGGGCGCCGCGGCCTGCCGGGAGTTGGCGGTGCCCGGGCGCGGGATGCCCGGGGTTCACCCGGCGATGGAGTACCTGACCTGGGCGAACCGGGTGGACGAGGGGGACTGCGCGGCCTCGCCGCTGTCCGCGGAGGGGCGGCAGGTGGTGATCGTCGGCGGCGGGGACACCGCGGCCGACTGCCTGGGGACGGCGCTGCGCCAGCGCGCGGCCGCGGTCACCCAGCTGGACATCAACCCGCGCCCGCCGGAGCGCCGCGCGGCCGGGCAGCCCTGGCCGGTCCACCCCAAGGTGTACCGGGAGACCACCTCGCACGAGGAGTCGGAATCGGGTGCCCGGGTGTTCGCGGCGGCCACGGTCGGCTTCGAGCCGGGGCCGGACGGACGGCTGGCGGGCGTGCACTTCGCCGAGGCCGAGCCGGGCGACCGCAGCGCCCGGGCGGGCACCGAGCGGATCCTTCCGGCGCAGCTCGCGCTGCTCGCGCTGGGCTTCACCGGGCCGGAGCCGGACCAGCCGCTGTTCGCCCAACTCGGGCTGGCCGTCGGGCCGGACGGCGCGCTGGAGCGGGACGACGGGTTCGGCACGGGTGTCGACGGCGTGTTCGTCGCGGGGGACGCCGGGCGCGGCCAGTCGCTGATCGTCTGGGCGATCGCCGAGGGGCGGGCGACGGCCGCGGCGGTGGACCGCTATCTGCGCGGTCGTACCGAACTCCCGTCGCCGATCAGCGCCTCGGCGCGGGCGCTCACGCTGTGAGGGCGTGGGCGCCGGCGCCGGACGGTCTTCTGATCGGCTTTCCGACCGGCTTTCTGATCGGCTCTCCGATCAGCCGAGGCCGAGGACGGAGAGCGCGGTGGTCCAGTCGGTGGCGATGGCCTGCTGGGCGGGCACCAGGTCCACCTGGTGGTTGCAGACGGCGCGGTAGAGCTTGTACTCCACGGTGTCCTTGTCGGTGGAGGACTGGCCGCTCGTGCCGGTGGCGTAGCGCGGCTCCGGCCACAGGTTGTTCGGGTCGGTGGGGTTGCCGCCGAGGGAGAGCGGGATGAAGTGGTCCTCCTCGTAGTCCGCCGTGTTGGTGTCCTCGTAGCCGTACTGGGCGATCTGCTGGACCTTCAGGCGGTTGGTGTACGTGCTGGAGGGGCGGATCGAGGTGCTGTAGCCCGGGACGCAGATGGTGGAGTCGATGGTGTCCTGGGTGACGTCCGGGTTGGTGGCGCCGGGGGTGCAGGCCGGGTCGGGCAGCGGGAGGTAGGCCTGCGAGCAGGTCACGTCCAGGGCGGCGCGGGTGTGCGAGGCGGGGGCGGCGGCGTGCGCGGTGCCGGCGGTGGCGAGGGCGGCCGCGGCGAGCACGACGGTCGCGACGGCGGGGGCGATGCGGTGGGCGCGAAGCATGTGGGGAGCTCCCTGACACAGGCTCGGCACGGATGTGCCGGGCGGTGTGTCCATGCCACCACCTGTGGGTCTATGCGGGTAGACAGGGAATGGTGAATAGTTGACAAAGCGTCAGTCAACGACGTCGGGGCAAGTGTTCGCTTGACGCGCCCCCAACAGCTGGGTGTGCGGGTCCTGCCGGCCCCCGGCGTCGGGCTCGACGCCGGGGGCCCGTGTCAGTGGCGCGGCAGGTGGCGGACGAAGACGTCCGGGACCTTGTTGGTGTCGCCCTGGACGAGGGTGCCGTCGTCCGCGCTGAACACCACCGTGGCCCCGTGGGCGTCGACGTACGGGGCGAACGAGGCGCCGGCGCTCTGCGCGCCGTCGCCCGCGATGCTGACCCGCTCGGTGCGGCCGGTCCAAAGGTCGCGCCGGAAGACGTCGGAGACACCGTTGGTGTCGCCCGGCACCAGGTTGGCGGCCGTGGAGTCGAAGTACACCCAGCGGTCGTCCGCGGTCATCCGGCCGTTGTAGGAGTCCCCGGTGGTCTTCGTCCCGGGCAGGCCGACGCTGACCAGGGTCTCGGTGCCCTCCTCCAGGTCGCGGACGTACACCTCGAAGTGCCGCTCCCACCAGTTGTCGCCGTGCTGGACCCAGGTCGAGTAGGTCGCGTACCGGCCGTCCGGGCTGAGCGAGGGGGAGTCCGCCCCGCGCCAGCCGCCCTTCTCGTCCGTGCTGGCCATGGTGGTCTCCTCGGCGCGCAGGTCGCGGACGTACACCGGGTAGAGGTGCGGTTTGAGGATCCCCGGGCGGTCGTCGGTCGTGAAGGCGTCGCGGACGAACTGCTCGTCGGACTCCTGGGCGGCCTCGGCGGTGAGCTTGGCGGCGGCGTCCGGGGAGAGGGCCCCGGGCTTGTCCGGGCTGGTGATGTTGGTCGCCTTGGAGATGAAGGCGACGCTCCCGCCGTCGGCGCTGATCACGGGGGCGGCGGAGGAACCGTTCGCCTCCTTGCCGTCCGCGCCGATGCTGACCAGTCGGTTCTTCCCGGTCCACAGGTCGTGGACGTAGATGTTGGCACCCTGCCAGGTGACCGTGTCCGGGGCCAGGTCGGTGCGGTTGGACTGGAAGGCGAGGTAGCGGCCGTCCCAGCTGAGCGACGGGTGGCCGGAGGACTTGCCGGGCTGCGGCTTGCCCGGATCCTCACCGACGGAGACCAGAGTGGTCTCGCCGGTCCAGCGGTCGTGGACGTAGACGTCGTCGAAGCCGAGGTCGGCGCCGGGCACCAGGTTGGTGGCGTCGGAGCTGAAGGCGACGTAGCGGCCGTTGCCGCTGATGGTGGCCTCGAAGGAGGCCCCGTTGGCCTGGGCGCCGTGCGGGCCGGTGTCGACCCGCTCGGTGCGGCCGGTCCGCAGGTCGCGGACGAAGACGTCGGACTTGCCGTTGGTGTCGCCGGGCACCAGGTTGGTGGCGTTCGAGGTGAAGACGGCGTACCGGCCGTCGGCGCTCAGACCGGCGGCGAGTGAGGCGCCGTCGGGCTGTGCCTGGCCGAGGCCGACGGACACCCGCTCGGTGTCGGACTTCCGGTGCGGGTCTGCCTGGGCGGCCTGTGTGGTGGTGAGCGCGAGTGCGGCGGCCGCGCCGAGTGCGCAGACGGCGCGCAGTGGGCGCCGCGACGGGCGGGCGGTGGTGCGTGTGCGGGTCATCTGGTCCCTCCCCTGGGAACGGCCGACCGCGTCCGCGTCGACGGCGACGCCCGGTGGCGTCGAGGACTGGTGGCGTCGAGGACTGGTTGCGTCGAACTCCCCGGCGGTCGGCTCGGGGTGAGCCAACCTCCGGGCGGTGTGGATGGTCAACGGCGGTGGGCCGGGAGGGGCGCATTCGCGTCAGGCGGCTCGTCGGCCGGATCGGGTACGGGCGGCCTTCGCGGTCCGGGCCGCGGTGGTGGGGTGACGGGGCGGCGGGGCTGGTCGGCGGGGCGCGGTGCCCGGGGGAGGGCGTGCCGGATCGCCGCCCTGGCGGACGTCGACCGTGTCGCCCGGTGCGGCACCGGCGATCCGCGCCGGCTCGGCGGGTCGGTCGCGCGGCACCGCTTCCTGCTCCCGGCGGGCTGAACCGGCGGTCACGTGCTGGGCTCCGGGGTCGACTGCTGCGGGTGCTGCGGGTGCTGCGGGTGCTGCGGGTGCTGCGGGTGCTGCGGGTGCTCGCGCTGGTCGTAGCGCCAGAGCGCGGGGAGCGCTGCCGACAGGACGGCGCCGCTGCCCAGGCAGAGCAGACCGCCGGTGCGCAGCGCGGCCCGGATGCCCTGGCGGGCGGCGAGGCCGCCGGCCCGCAGGTCGCCCAGGGCGGGCCCGGCGGAGCCGATCAGCATCTCCAGACCCGCGGCGCGGCCTCGGAGTTCGTCCGGAATGGACTGGTTCCAGATGGCGCTGCGGAAGGTGTCGCCGATCCAGTGGCCGCCGCCCGCGACGATCAGGCAGAGCAGTACGGCCCACAGGCCCGGGGCGAAGGCGGCCGCGGCGGTGGCCGCGCCGACCAGGGAGGCGGAGAGCAGGACCAGCCGCCCGTGTCGGTGCACCCGCTCGGTCCAGCCGCCGGTGGCGGCCGCGATCAGGCTGCCGGCCGCGGACGCCGAGTAGAGCAGGCCGAGCGCCCAGACCGCGTCCAACTCCTCGGCCAGGAACGGGAAGAGTGCGGTGGGCAGGGCGAAGACGGTGGCCGCGAGGTCGGCCAGGTAGGTGCCGATCAGATCGGGCCGCCGCGCCGCGTAGCGGGCGCCCTCGGTGAACTCGCGCAGCCGGGGCGCCTCGGCGTCGCGCTCAGAGGGGATCGGCCGGACCTGGGCGAGCAGGGCGATCGACAGCAGGAAGGTGGCGAGGTCGACCAGGTAGGCCGCCGGGACCCCGGCGGTCGCGATCAGCACCCCGGCGAGGGCCGGCCCGGCCACGCCGCCGATACTCCAGCGCAGCGAGAGCAGCGCCCCGGCCGCCACCAGCTGATCGTGCGGCACCAGTCGGGGGATCATCGCCTCGACCGAGGGCTGCTGCAGGCCCTGGATGGCCGCCGCCAGTCCGGCGGCGAGGTAGAGCGGCCAGACGGCGGGTGTGCCGAGCAGCGCGTTGGCCAGCAGCAGGGCGCTGAGCGCGGCCAGCGCGACCTCGGTGAGCAGGGCGACGGTGCGGCGGTCGGCGCGGTCGGCGAGCACGCCGCCGTAGAGGCCGAACACGATGGTGGGTGCGAGTTCGACCGCGCCCACCGCGCCCACGGCGAGCGGGGAGTCGGTGAGGTGGGCGATCTGCAGCGGGATCGCGGTCATGGTGAAGATCGAGCCGAGCAGGGTGACCGTGCCGGAGGTCCAGGTCAGCCGGAAGTCCCGGGAGGACCGCCAGGGGGCGGTGTTCGGCAGCAGTCGGGACCAGACGCGGTCCGTTCCTGAGGTCATGAGGGGGTTGGTCCCTTCGTGGCCGTCGTTCTCGTGACGGCGTCCTTGGCGATGGTGCGCGGGACCTGTCGCTGAGTGTGATCGTCAGGTCCTTATCACTGATAAAGTCCGGCTTGGAACTTAGCGGCGATAAGGTGGGTCTCGCAAGCGGATAACCGGGAGGCCGAGCGGATGGCACTGCAACGCGACGAGGTGGTGCGCACCGCGCTGCGCGTGCTCAACGAGGAGGGCATCGACGGGCTCAGCACCCGGCGGCTCGCCCGGGAGCTCGGCGTGCAGTCACCGGCGCTGTACTGGCACTTCAAGAACAAGCGGGAACTGCTCGACCTGATGGCGGAGGCGATGCTCGCCGAGGCCCTCCCGCCCGACCGTGAGTCGGACCCGGAGCACTGGCCCGAGTGGATCGCCGCCGACGCCCGGGCCAAGCGCAACGCCCTGCTCGCCTACCGTGACGGTGCCCGGGTGCACGCCGGCACGCTGCCCACCGAAGACGAACTTCCGGCGGTCGAGGCCCAGTTGGGCGCCCTGTGCCGGGCCGGACTGCGCCCGCGCACCGCGCTGCGGCTGCTGCTGACCGTCGACCGGTACATCATGGGCTGGGTCACCGAGGAGCAGGCCTGGCGGCAGGACGCCGCAGAGCGCGCCCGGCCGCCCTTCCCGGACGAGGCGCTGCGCGAACTGCCGCTGCTGAGCGAGGCGGTGGACGTACTGCGGATGACCAACCACGACGCCGACTTCGAGTACGGGCTGCGGGTGCTGATCGAGGGGTTCCGGGCCGAGATCGCGCGTGAGGCGTCGGGTTCGCCTGAGAGTGCGGGTGCAGGTGCGCCTGAGGGTGCGGGCGCGGGTTCTCGTGAGGATGTGACCGGTGCCGGGCATCGGCTAGCGTGAGCGCCATGACCACCCTTGACCCCCGTACCACCGCCCTGGTCCTGATCGACCTGATGGACCGGATCGTCGCCAACCCGCTCGCGCCGCACACCGGTTCGGAGGTGGTGGCGGCCTCGCTGGAGCTCGCCAAGGCCTTCCGCGCCGCCGGTGCCCCCGTCGTCGCGGTGCGCGTCGAGCGGCCCGGCGTGGCCGAGCAGCCGCCCGGCAGCGAGCTGTCGGCCGAGGTCGAGGCGGCGGCCGACGAGGTCGTGGTGAAGCGCACCATCGGCGCCTTCCAGGGCACCGGGCTGCACGAACTGCTCCAGGCGCGCGGCGTGGAGACGCTGGTGTTCACCGGGATCGCCACCAACCTCGGCGTGGAGTCCAGCGCCCGCGCGGCCGCCGACCACGGCTACCGGCTGGTGTTCGTCGAGGACGCGATGACCGGGCTGACGGAGGCGGAGCACCGGGCCTCGGTGGAGCTCGACTTCCCGCGGCTGGGCGAGGTCGTGGCGGCCGCCGACCTTCAGCTGGGCTAAGGCGTGGCTGCGGGCGGCCTGCGGCTGGGCTAAGTGGTTGGCCGCGTAAGTCCTTCGGGGGTTTGACCACGCTGGTGCAACGGCGCCGCGCCGCGCGTCGTTTCCTTGCGCTTCCTAGGCCTCGCGTGATCAGGAACGGGCGTCACGCCAGTTACAGAAGTCCTGACGTGCAAGCGCCGACCGACCGTATGATGATCGATCGTGAAGGCCAGGAGGGTGTGCGGCGAGTGGCGCATCGAGATCATTCGAGAGAACCACGCGTCGGAAGAACCCGGCCCGGGAGTGACCCTGATACGCATCACGCGCGGTGGCTCTGTGCTGGGTGACGCGCGGACCATCAACATGGTGAAGGCCGTCCTGGCCCGGCACGGTGGCCCGGAAATCGCCGAGTTCGGCGAGTAGTGGGCGGCAAGAGCCCCTCGTATCTCCGTCGGTTAAAGGTCGGGGGCGGTGAGGTGGAGCTGGCAGGCGCAGTCGAGGGCGTCCTCGGGGGTGCCAGCACCGAGAAGCCCCAGTCCGAGTTTAAGGCCCGTGCGGCAGCTGCCTGATGACGTACCAAACTGGGAGGAGCCGTTGTCGACGACCCAGAACACCCGCTTCGCGCTGGCGTAGGGTTCCTGGCTCATGACCTGGGTGACCAGGGCCATGAACGGGTCGATGCCGGTACGTGCCCCGGTGCGGCCGAACACCTTCGCGCGCTGGACGTCGTAGGCGGCCAGGTAGGCCAGGGCGCCGCCGCGGCCGTAGGTGTGGTTCACCCGCATGGCCCTCGCCTGCCCCGGTGCGAGGGTGGGATGGCAGCGGCAGCGGGCCTGGATGGAGGTCTTCTCGTCCGCACTGATGACGTATTCGTCCGCACTGAGGGGCGTGCCGTTGAAAGTGCGGACGTACAAGTCCAGCACGCGCTCGGCCTTGCGGCGGAAGTCTGGGTCGGCGATGAAGATCCAGGAGCGGTGCTGCCAAGGCTTGATCGCGTCCCTGGTGAGCCAGCGGCGTACGGTGGACGCCGACAGGGCCGGGACGATGCGGCGGGCGACGGCCTCGCGCGCCAGTTCCGGGCACGACCACCGCGACAGCGGCGTGCCGGTCTCGGCGGGCAGTCGGCAGGCCAGGGCTTTGACCTGCGCGGTCTGCAGAGTGGTGAAGGATGCGGGTCGGCCCGGGCGCTTACGGTCGGTGAGCCCGGGCAGGCCCTGCTCGGCGAACCGTCTCCGCCAGGTCCGTACGGTGTCCAAGTGAACCCCGGTCTCGTGGGCGATGCGCGCGTTGGCCTGTCCCCGCGCCGCCAACAGCACGATGCGTGCTCGTATCCGAGACTGATGGGGTGTCTTGTGACCCCAGGCTGCCTTCTTCAGCCGGTGCCGCTGGGAGGCGGTCAGGGATATCGGGCAGGCGGCGGCAACGGGCATGCAGGCGGGCCGATCGGGGAGAAGTGGATCACGGTCGCCCCTTGTCGGCTCTGCCTGACCGCCTTGGCTGTCGGTCCGGAAGCCTCGTTCAGAACCGCTGCGGTGTCAGCCCGCTTCAGCCACAGTGCCCGAGACCCGCGCTACGGCGGAGACCGACGAGGAGACTTCGGTACAGAACCACGCCGGCGCGTTGCGCCGTGGCGTCACAGAGGGTCTCCCAGCGGCCCATGGTCCTCCTCCAAGGAGTTGGCCCAGTGGGCGGCGAAGTCCGGTTGTGTGCCGTCGGCATCGGTGAACCCGTACTCCTTGTAAAGGTCCCAGGTGGCCAGGGCTCGCCCGCTCTTGGCCATGATGTCGGGGTCGGCGGCCAGCGCGGCAACCGCACGCCCCAGGTAGGCGGGGGTTTCGGAGTGGGCGAAGTTCGGGTCCTTGGCCGCACCGTCCCGCCAGTTGGCCTCGGTCACTCCGAAGTGCTCCAGCATGGCCTCCGAGCGCAGGAAGCCCGGTGTGATAGCAACGGCCGCGATGCCGTGCGCCTTCAGCTCGGCGGCCTGCGCGACGGCGAGGCGGATCACCGCGGACTTCGCGAGGTCGTAGAAGAACGAGCCGCGATAGCGGGCGGTGTTTCCGTCGGTGACCTCCACGACCAGACCGCTCCTGCGGGCGACCATCAACGGAAGTGCGAACCGGCTGGTGATCACGTGGGTCTCCACCGCCCGCCGCAGCAGCCGAAGTCCGGTATCGAGGTCCTGCTCCCACAACGGGTGCGCCCAGTCCGTCAGCTGGTCCCCACCCCATACGGAGTTGACCAGGACATCGAGCCGCCCGTCCTGTTCGGCCGCGATCCGGTCAACCAGGGCACGGACTTCCTCCGGGCGACTGTGATCGGTGCGGACAGGGATGCCGAGGCCGCCGGCGGCGGTGATCTTCTCGGCGGTCTCCTCGATGGTTTCCGGGCGGTCCAGGTCGGAGCGTGCGGCCATGGTGCTGCGACCGGTGACGTACACCGTCGCGCCGGCCGCCCCGAGCTCGCCGGCGATACCCCGCCCGCCGCCCCGGGTACCGCCCGCGACCAGGGCCACCTTCCCCGCCAACGGCCGTGTGGCGTTCATCATGATTCCTCCAGATCGTGGCTGCGACGGGGCGGGATGTGCGGGGCCAGTACGTTGTCGAGCTCTTGCCGGAGCCGCCGCGCGAGGGTGTCTTGGCGATCGAGCGCCCATGTGAGGCCCGCACCGGCGGTGATCGCCTGGACGGACCCAGCCAACGCTGCGACATCCGTCCCGTCTCGGAGCTCGCCTGCGAAGACAGCCTCCGCCAGCAGTGACCGGATCACCCGACCCTGGGCCTGGTGAACGGCCAAGGCATGCTCGTAAAGCTGCGGATCCGCGAGGTCCGTACACAGGAACGCCAGATGGTTCGCGAAGCTCTCAGGCGTGGCCATCGGAGCCATGGACTCCACCACCAGCGCCGCCATCGCCCCGAGCACCGATTCGTGCTCCTCCCGCACCCGCCCGTGCAGCACGTCCGCGTCCTTCGCGGACTGCTCGGCGAGTGCCACAAGCAGGCCGTGCTTGGATCCGAACCGCTGCACGAGGGTGCCGGGCACCAGCCCGACCTCGCGAGCCACGGCAGCCAGCGTCAGCCCTGCAGGACCCACCCGACCGAGCTCCAGCGTGAGCCGATCGCGCTCGCCGCGAGCGGCGGACGCGCCGCTGCCCGTGCCCCGGGGCCGCCCCCGGGGGGCGCCGGCCCAAGCTCGAACCAGACCAGGCGACGGTTCGCAGCAGCGCTACCGCGGCCGGAAGAAGATCACCGACCTGTTCGGTGTACCTCGCTCACGGCGTACGGGCACTTCGACCGGGAGAAGACCGTGCCGCGCCGGCCGAAGAAGGCCGTTGCCGCGAGTGCGACCGGCGACATGGCTTCGCGCCCCACATACCCGTCGCCCTCGGTATCTGTTCGGAAGGCACACCCGGCATCGGCTCCAGTCAACCCCCGAAGGACTTCCAAGCTCGACCACTAAGGCGTGGCCGCGGGCGGCCTGCGGCCGGGTCAGGGCCGGCCCCTCGTGGACCCAGGCTCACCCCGACAGGCGCAGCCGGGTCGTGGAGACGCCCAGGCGCACGCTCTGACCCCAGACGAGTTCCAAGGCGTCCGCCTCGATCCCGTCGCCGAAGGCGACCAGATGCTCGGACTCGACGGTGAGCACCAACTGCCGCCCGCCCTCCAGCACGCCGTGCACACGGCTGGTGCCGGTGCCGGGGGAAGGCCACGCCTCGCGGACGAACCAGGCCAGTGCCGGTGCGCCCGGGGCGGGCAGGGTGACGGGGCCGCCGCGCTCCAGCCAGGCCGAGCGGCACCAGCCGGTGGCGCCCGTACCGGTACCGATCAGGACACCCGAGGACGCCTGGGCCTCCGCTGACCCGGCGCCGTCGGGTGCTCCCTCCACCCCCAGACGGTAGCGCG
The DNA here is from genome assembly GCF_040609455.1 of Kitasatospora sp. NPDC004669. Lineage (NCBI taxonomy): Bacteria > Bacillati > Actinomycetota > Actinomycetes > Kitasatosporales > Streptomycetaceae > Kitasatospora > Kitasatospora sp. NPDC004669. Next base: position 127,047 of record NZ_JBEXKB010000010.1, on the reverse strand, counting down.
CCGTCTGGTGGCCGGGCTGCCCGACGTACACCTCGTTCAGCGCGAGCAGCCGCTGGCCGTCGTCCGCGACGGCCTCGACCATCGTGCGCTCCTCCAACGGCCCGTCGCCGTGCGCGACCGCCCGCAGCAACGCGGGCAGGGCGTCCACACGGTGACGCACCAGCACACCGGGGTCGCGGCCGGGGTCGGCATCCACGCCGATCACCGGCTGACCGTCCAGGTACTTGGCGACGTTGGCCACCAACCCGTCCTGGCCGACCACGGCCACCACGTCCCCGGGCTCGAAGAGGAAACGCGGGAGGTCCGCCCGCTCGACCCGGCTGCGCCGCCAGTCCAAGGGGACGGCGGCCGCCGCCTCGGCGAGCGCCGTCGTCTGCCGACGGTGGCGCTGCTCGACCTCCTCCGCCGAGCGGCCCCGGGAGGAGAGGAAGAACGCGACCTGCCCGGGGGTGCCGTGACGGCACACCAACTCCTCGTACTCGGTGCGCCGGTGCACCAGCACCACCCGCGGAGCGGTGGTCACCGCTGCGCTCCGGGGGCGCCGGGGGTGCCGAGGCGGGCCAGCAGACCGGTGAGCACATCCGGGGTGAGGGTCACGCTGTCGATCCGCGGCAGGTGCTCCGCCAGTCGCATCAGTGCCAGTGCCCGCAGCACCGCCGAATCGGCCTGCTGGTGGGCCGCCAGCCAGGCGGCCTCCGCCGCCGCCCGGGCGTCACCGAGTTCGCGGGCGGCCTGGGCCTCGGCGGCGGTCAGCCGGGTGCGGCGCTGCGCCTCGGCCTCGGTGGCGACCCGGTCGGCGGCGGCCTCCTCCTCCGCCTGGAGTCGGCGGTTGGCGCCCTGTTGGGCGAGCAACTGTTCTTCGCGGCGGGCGAGTTCGATGCGGTTGGCGAGCTCGTTCTCGGCGATGCCGCGTTCGTGCTCGACGGCCACCGCGCGACGCTCGAAGGTCGCGCGGTCGGCCTCCTGCTGCACCAGCTCGCGGGCGGGGGTGCGCAGTGCCCGCTCGACTTCCGGCTCGGGCCGCAGCGCCACCACCCGGACGGCGATCACGGCGAGCCCGGTTTCGGCGATCCGAGGCTCGTTGGTGAGGCCTTCGGCCATCCGCTCGCGCACCGTTCTCACCCCGTCCGCGAGGGCGGTGGCGAGCGGGGTGCGGGCGAGCAGGCCGAGGGCGTGCTGCTGGGCGGTCTCGGTGAGCAGGGTGGCGAGCTGGTCGAGCGGGGCTGCGCGCCAGTTCCCGGTGCCGGGGTCGATCCCGAAGTCGACCCTGGTGGCGGCAGTGGCCGGGTCGGTGATCCGGTAGGTGAGCGTCGCCTGGACGGTGAGGTCCTGGAAGTCCGAGGTGCGGGCGTGGAAGAGCATGGCGAGTTCCCGGTCGTCCACCGGCACCTCGGAGATCGCCGCGGTCAGCGGCCGGAACCAGAACGCCAGCCCGGCCCCGTCGTGGGCGACCCGGCCCCGCCGCAGGTGGCGGATGTGCGCGGTGGGAACGGCGCGCAGGTGGTGCAGCCCGAATCGTCTGGTGATGTCGGCCATCGGAAACCCCTTTTCGTCATGCCGACGATATTGGGGCATCTCCATTCTCGTCAAGGTGACGAAAATTGGGTGATGGAGGGCGGGCCGCGGTCCCGGCAGGCCGGTGACGACCATCCGAGCGAAGAAGGCGCTCCTCACCGCCGCCAGCGCGCCCGCGTCCGCGGCGAGGACATCCGCTGGAGCGCCCGCCCCCTCGCCGCGGCAACCTGGTCGAACCGGCGAGACCCTGTGCCAGGCGAGTTGTGGCATGACCTCGGACGCGATCCATCAGTGCGACCGGAGGGTGTCACCGGCATTGGCCGGTGGGGGAATCCGGCTTCCCGCGATGGGGCGCCCCCGGCCGGAGGCTGGGGGAGGGCACGGGCGCAGGGCGGGGGCACGACGGTCTCCGACCCGAACGCCTCTCCACCTGGCCTGAATTCCGGATGCCGGCAGCACCCTCGACGGGCGGCGGCGCCGTACGACACCGCCGTCAACGTCGTTTGGAAGGAGGGCTCCTATCTGCGCGCCAGGTTCAGGGCGTCGCGCAGTCGTCCGTCCGAGGACGTGAGCAGTCGGGCGGCGGTGGGCGCGTCCACGTCGGCGAGCAGGACCAGGATCGCGTCCTTGGTCCGGCCGTCGGTTGCCGTCAGGGCCTGACGGACCGCGTCCTGGTCGGCGCCGGTGGCCTCGGCGACGATCCGTCGGGCGCGCTCGCGCAGCTTGGCGTTGGTGGCCCGGAGGTCGACCATCAGATTTCCGTACGTCCGGCCGAGGCGGACCATCACGGCGGTGGACAGCAGGTTGAGCACCAGCTTCTGCGCCGTTCCCGCCTTCAGGCGGGTGGACCCTGCCAGCACCTCGGGGCCGACCTCCACCTCGATCCCCAGCTCGGCTGCGGCCACCAGCGCCGAGCCCCGGTTGCAGGCCAGCCCGACGGTCAGCGCCCCGGCCGCCCGCGCGGCGCGGACCGCCGCCAGCGGGTAGGGCGTACGGCCCGAGGCGGAGACGCCGACCAGGGTGTCGACCGGGGCGAGACCGAGCGCGGTCACGTCGGCCTCGGCGAGGTCGGTACGGTCCTCGGCGCCCTCCGCGGCCTCCGTCACGGCTGTCCGGCCGCCCGCGATCAGGCCGATGACCAGGGCCGAATCGGTGCCGAAGGTGGGCGGGCACTCGGCGGCGTCCAGTACCCCGAGCCGCCCGGCCGTCCCCGCCCCGGCGTAGACCAGCCGTCCGCCGCGCACCATCCGGGCGGCCACGGCGTCCACCACGGCGGCGATCCGCGTCAACTCCCCGGCGACGACGGTGGGGACGGTCCGGTCCTCGGCGTTCATCAGGCGGAGCAGGTCGAGGGTGGACAGCTGGTCGATCCCGGCCCACTCGGGGCGGACCGTCTCGGTCGGGGGCGCGGCGTCGGGGTTCATGCGGCGAGCGTCCCCAGGTGCGTGCGACCTCAACCCGGGCCAGCGTGGAGGGGAGGAGGTGGTGGCGATGACGCTGGGCGTCCCGGAGCTGCTCGCCCGGTACGGCCGCACCTATGCGGAGGAAGCCGGGATCATCCTGCGCGACGAGCCCTCGCCGCTGTACCGGCTGCTGGTGCTGACCGTGCTCTGCTCGGTGCGGATCAGTGCCGGAACGGCCACGGCGGCGGCGCGGGAGCTTTCGGCCGTCGGCCTGCGGACGCCCGCGGCGATGCTCGGTGCCCGCCGGCGCACGCTGATCGAGGCTCTCGGCCGGGCCCACTACGTGCGGTACGACGAGAGCACCGCCACGGCGCTGGGGAGAGGTGCGGAACTGCTGCTCGACCGCTGGCACGGGGATCTCCGGCGGCTCCGCGAGGAAGCCGGGGGCGAGGCCGGGCGGATCGGCGAGCTGCTACGGGAGTTCCCGCGGATCGGGCCGGTCGGGTCCGAGATCTTCCGGCGCGAGGTCCAGGCGGTCTGGCCCTCCCTGCGGCCGTACTTCGACGAACGAGCGCTGGGGGAGGCACGGGCGCTCGGCCTGCCGGGGAGCCCGGAGGGCTTGGCGGCGCTGGTCGCACCGGAGGAGCCGGCCCGGCTGGCGGCGGCGCTGACGCGGGCGAGTCTGGCGCACGTCGGGGCTGCGGGCGCCTGACCGGGCCTCCGCCGGGCCTCCGCCGGGTCACCCGTCAGGCGCCACCCGTCAGGATCATCTGTCAGGCCGTCCGTCAGGCCATCCAGAAGAACACCGCGGTCATCCGGCGGTCCGCCAGCTCGCCGCCGTAGTAACTCGTGGCGCTGTGGATCAAGTTGGCGTGGTAGAGGAGCAGCTGGTTGTAGCGGTTGGGAACGCGGACGTCCTCGGTGAAGTGGTCGGCGGGCACGTGGCGGGTGCCGAGTGCCTCGACCAGATTGTTGTGCGGGGCGTTGACCAGGTTCCCGCCGAGGCGGCCGCCGGGGAACTGCTGGCGGTAGAAGCTGGTGCCGGCGTCCTTGGGCGCGTCCGGGCTGAGGTAGAGCACGGCGGCGTAGCGGCAGAGCGCGCGGGAGTCGGTGTGTGGGCGGGACTCCGACTCCCCGGCGCCGACGACCTGGACGCAGTTGTGGTTGAGCGTGCCGCCGCCCGGGGTGCTCTGCACCCACAGCCGGGAGGCTCCGGTGGCCTTGCGGACCAGACCCTCGACCCGCGCCAGCTCGTCGGGCTCCAGGCCCGGCATGGTGCGCACGCCCGGCCAGGTCTCGGGGCGGTACGGGTAGCCCTCGGTCCAGTCGCCGCGGGCCAGGACGCGCTCACGGACGGCGTCCGGGTCGGGTAGGACGTTGTCCAGGACCCAGTAGTCCCGGCCGCGAGTGGGCTTGCGGTAAGGCAGGACCGGCAGGGCGGTGGGCCTGATGGGCTGTGAGGGCATGGGCCGACCATAGGGGCGGGGGCCGTCAACCTTCTGCCGTGAACAGGTCAACCTTTCGTCAAGTGCGGTGTTGGTGCGGGGTCTTCATCGCCGCGTCGCGACCCGAGGGGCGGGGCCGGTGGACGGCGCGGGGGCCGCCTGGTCCGCACGGACGGCGTAGCTGCCGAGGGCGCCCTCCAATCGGTCGAAGGCGCGGGCGGCCCAGGGGTGTACGGCGGCGGCGATGGCGGTGTGCTCCGCGCCGGCCAGGGTGCGGCGGAACACCTCGGTGAACACCGCCCGGTCGACGGCGGCGAGCAGGGCGGCGGCGACGCGGCTCTCGAAGTCGACGCCCTCGGGATTGCCCGGGGTCGCGTGCACGGCTTCGGCCAGTGCCTCGGCGAGCGCGGTCTCGCCCTGTTCGTTCAGTTCGCGCAGCCGGGCGCCCAGGGCCGGGCTCTCGGCGATCGTGCGGGCGAAGTCCTGGCCGGAGAAGCCGAGCCGCGGGTCGTGCCGGTCGAGCGCGGCCAGGCAGTCGCGGCGCAGCGCGGCGAGGGCGGACTCGCCGGGGGCGCGCCCGGCGACGGTGTGGGCGAGTCGGAGGACGAGCTCCTCGTGGAGGTCGAAGAAGAGGTCCTCCTTGCGCGGGAAGTGGTTGGTGACGGTCATCTTGGCGACGCCCGCGGCGGTCGCGACCTCGGCGATGGTCGTCCGGTCGAAGCCCTGCTCGATGAAGAGCCTGGTCGCGGCGTGCGAGATCGCCTCGCGGGTGCGGCGCTTGTTGAGCTCGCGCAGGTTCGGCGTGGTCCCGGTGTCGGTCATGGCAGGAGCCTAGCGCAGTTCGATGGGTCGAGCACAGAAATTATGCTTGACCTAATCGCTGGGTTCGTCCTAAGTTCTTCCCGTCGGCCGGAGCGGTCGACGGAGGGGCGACCCAGGGGAGGGCTCATGACCACATCGGTCACCACGCAGGTCACGGCAAAGGGCGGGACGAAGGGCAGGACGAAGGGCGGGCGCGGGGCGGCTCCGGCGCAGCGGCCGGAGCCGTTGCCGCCGGGCCTGTTGAAGATGGGCGCGGTCCTCGCGCTGGGCCCGATCCTGGCCCTGCTGGACACCACGATCGTCAACGTCGGCATCGACTCCGTCGCCCGTGATCTGCACAGCTCGATGGCGGCGGTCCAATGGGTGGCCACGGGGTACCTGTTGGCGATATCGCTGACCATGCCGCTCTCCGGCTGGGCCGTCGGCCGGTTCGGCGCCCGGCGGGCCTGGCTCGGCTCGGTCGTCCTGTTCGTGCTGGGATCCGCGCTGTGCGGCCTGGCCTGGTCGACGGTCAGCCTGATCGCCTTCCGGGTGCTGCAGGGCATCGGCGGCGCGATGATCCAGCCACTGGGGCAGACGATCATGGTGCAGGTGGCCGGTCGGTCCCGGCTCGCGCGGGTGATGGGCGCCATGCTGCTCCCGATCAGCCTGGCCCCGGTCCTCGGGCCGATCCTCGGCGGGCTGGTGCTTGAGCACTTGGACTGGCGCTGGATGTTCCTGCTGAACGTGCCCGTCGGGCTGCTCACCCTGCTGCTGGCGGCCCGGTGGCTCCCGGCCGAGGCTCCGTCCGAACTTCCGAAGCCCCGGCTGGACGTCACCGGTCTGGTGCTGCTGTCGCCGGGTCTGACGGCGCTGGTCTACGGGCTCTCCACGATCGGCGAGGGCGGTGCGGTCGGCCCGGTGGCGGTCGCGGTGGGTGCGGTGCTGCTGGTGGCCTACGGTCGGCACGCGCTGCGGGTGGGGCGTCACGGAGTCCGGGCGCCGCTGATCGACTTGAGGCTTTTCGTTCGGCGCGGCTTCGCGGTGGCGACGGCGAACAGCTTCCTGCAGGGCGCCGCACTGTACAGCTCGATGTTCCTGGTCCCGCTCTACTACCAGCAGGTCGAGCACGCCGGGGCGGTGGAGGCCGGGCTGCTGCTCGCGCCGCAGGCACTCGGCACGGCGGTCACCTCGCTGCTGGCCGGCCGAATAGCCGACCGCCTCGCGCCGCGCCCGCTGATCCTGCTCGGCATCGGCTGCTCGCTGCTCGGCACCTTTGCCTTCACCCAGCTGGGCGCGGGCCCCGGCCCGGCCGACTGGCTGCTCGTCGGCTCGCTGGCCCTGCGCGGGGCGGGTATGGGGATCATCCTGATCCCCGGTATGGCGGCGGTGTACGGGAGCGTTGACAAGGCCCAGGTGCCGGCGGCCGCCGGTGCGGTCAACGTGCTCAACCGGCTGGGCGGGGCGCTCGGCACGGCGGTGCTGACGCTGGCCCTCCAGCAGGCGCAGGCCGGGCACCCCGGCCACCCGGGTGCGGCCTTCGGCGCGACCTTCTGGTGGGTGCTGGCCCTGTCGGCGCTCGCTATCGCACCGGCCCTGCTCTACCCGGGCGCCGCCCGTAAGGCACACTGACCGGCCGTCGGCCAATGATCATCCACCAGTTCCCGCCGATTCCCGTCGGCTCTCATCAGTGCCCAAGCTCCCATCGGGTGCTATCGACCACGGAGGTACTCATGTTCACCAAGCACCCCGGCGGCCTGCGCCTACTCACCCTGCACGCCCACCCCGACGACGAGTCCAGCAAGGGCGCGGCCACCCTCGCCCGGTACGTCGCCGAGGGGGTGGACGTCCTGGTCGCCACCTGTACCGGCGGCGAGCGCGGCTCGGTGCTCAACCCGGCCATGGACCGGCCCGAGGTCCGGGACAACCTCACCCGGATCCGGCGCGAGGAGATGGCTGCGGCTCGTGAAATCCTCGGCGTGCGGCAGCAGTTCCTCGGCTTCGTCGACTCCGGGATGCCGGGCCCGGACGAGCCGCTGCCGGAGGGTTGCTTCGCCGCCCAGCCGGTGGAGGCCGCCGCGGCCCCGCTGGTCGCCCTGATCCGGGAGTTCCGCCCGCATGTGGTGATCACCTACGACGAGACCGGCGGGTACCCGCACCCGGACCATGTGATGACCCACCAGGTCACCGTCGAAGCCTTCGAGGCCGCCGCCGACCCGAAGCGCTACCCCGAGGCGGGCGAGCCCTGGCAGGCGGCCAAGCTCTACTACCACCTGGTGCTCTCCCGGGCCTGGTTCCAGACCCTGCACGAGGCCATGACGGAGCGCGGAGTCCCGTCGGCCATGGGCGAACTGCTCGCCGGCTGGCCCGACACCCCGCCCGCTCTCGCGACCACCACCCGAATCGCCTGCTCCGAGAAGTTCGCCATACGGGACGCGGCGATGCTGGCGCACGCCACCCAGGTTGAGCCGGGCGTCGCGTTCATGGCCCACTCCCGGGACATCGAGAGCGAGGTCTGGCCGACGGAGGACTACCACCTGGCTCGGAGCTTCGTCGGCGAAGCCGGGGCGGGCGGGGCCGCGGAGGCCGGGAGCGAGTCGGTCGGGGTCGAGACCGATCTGTTCGCGGGGCTGCGAGCAGGATCGGGGGAGGGGGCGGAATGAGCGAGGATTGAAACCGCGGGCGGACGGCCTTGCGCCGGACGGGACTTGAGTCGGGACTTCGAACAGGGCAAGTGATCTTATGACGAATCATCAGCCTGCCCACGGAGAGCAGCAGCCCCCAGTCGTCGGTCAGGAGATGCGCATCCGTACCCACAGCTGGACGGCCGGTCCGCCGATCTCTGAGCACCCGCATCTGAGCGGGGAGGAGTTCCTGGTGCAGTGGATCGCCGGACGAATCCCGGAGCCCTCGATCTGCAGCACCATGGGTTTCCATCTGGTCGACGTGAAGCCGGGCACGGCGGTGTTCGAAGGGGAGCTGGGCGATCACCTGTTCAACCCGATGAACACCGTGTACGGCGGATACCTGGCGACCCTGCTCGACTCGGCGCTCGGCTGCGCCGTATGAGCAAGCTGCCGGCCGGGATTGGCTACACCACCACGCAGTTGAACGTCCACATGCTGCGCCCGCTGTTCGCCGACTCGGGGCTGCTGCGCTGCGAGGGCGTGGTGCTCCATCTGGGCCGGACGATCGCGACCGCGGAGGCCAGGGTGGTCGGTGCGGAGAACGGCAAGCTCTACGCCCACGCCACCACCACCTGCGCGATCCTGACGCCCCGGCCGGCGGGCCCTCCGCTGAACCGTCGGGCCCCGACCGCTGCGGCGACTGCCGCAACGACCGGGGCCCGAGCCGCCCAGGCCCGCTGAGCCGGAGCCCGTCGAGCCGGAACCGGCTGAGCCGGAGCCCCCGAGCGTCGAGGGCCCCGACACCTGAGGCGCTCAGAGCGCCGCCAGCACCCCGCAGAGCGCAAGGAGGCCGCAGATCCCGAAGTTGATCAGCTTGTGCGAGAGGAACACCGCCGCGAACTCGCGGATGGTCGCGCTCGGCCAGTAGTACCGGGCGGTGGGCGAGCCGAACACATGCCCGTTGACGCCCGTCTTGCGGGCGATCAGGGCCGCCCGGAAGGCGTGGAAATTGTTGGTCACCACGACGCAGTGGTAGTCGGGCTTGGCCCGCTCCATGATGGCCTTGCTGAAGAGCAGGTTCTCCTCGGTGGTGCGCGAGCGGTCCTCCCGCTCTATGTGCCCCTCCGGGAAGCCGCGTTCGACCAGGTAGTTCGCCATCGCATGGGACTCCGGCAGCTTCTCGTCCGGCCCCTGGCCGCCCGAGGTGATCAGCACCGGCGGGTTGCCGCGCGCGGCCTGCTTCTCGTACACCTCGCGGCCCCGGGTGAGCCGGCTGGCCAGCAGTGGCGGGACGCGCTCGCCGCCGATCAGTCCGGAGCCGAGGACCACGACGAAGTCCACGTCCCGGTGCGGTCGGTGGCGGCCGTAGAGGAAGGCGTAGCCGACGAAGCAGACGAACAGGAAGGAGATGTAGCCGACCACCAGCACGGCGGTGCCCGCCAGGATGCCCAACCGGGGGGAGCGGGTGGCGACGGCGGCGAACAGCAGCGCGATGACGGCGATGATGCCCAGTCCGGCGAGCAGGGACAGCAGGTTGGCCGGTCGTCTGCCCTCCTTGCGGATCATGGTCACGCCGTTGGCGAGCAGGAACCAGACCAGGGCCACCGTTCCGAGCGTCGGCAGCAGGATGATCGCCACCGCCGTGAGTTCGGCCACCAGCGTGGGGGCTTTGCGGAGTTCGGCGAGCAGAGCGAGGGAGAGGAGCGAGACGGCGATGCCGAGCAGGACGGCATTGCTGAACTGACGACGGTCGCGAAGTACCCCGATCCCGAACAACAGGAAGAACAGGGCGGCTGGGGCGTAGGCGATCATGGGTCGTATCGTAGAGCTGGATCGCTTGCGCGAACGGACCGGTCGCCCCGGGGGCATTCGCTCTCAGGCGAAGCGGTCGACGGCCGCGAGGACCGCCTCCGCCATCCGCGGGCTGCCGGTGTGTCCGGCTTCGTCGACGACCGTCAGGTTGGCGTCCGGCCAGGCCTTGGCCAGCTGCCAGGCGGTTCGCAGCGGCCCGCCGAGATCGAGCCGTCCGTGGATCAGTTCACCAGGGATGCCGGCAAGCCGTCCGGCGTCGCGCAGCAGTTGGCCGTCCGTAAGGAAGGCCCGGTGCGAGAAGTAGTGCGCCGTGATGCGGGTGAAGGCCATCAGGGCGTCTGACGGGCGGTCGGTGTAGGCGTTCGGCTTGCCCAGCACCTCGTGTGCGATGACTGCGTCCTCCCAGGTGGCCCAGGCCTGGGCGGCGGCCCGACGGGCGCTCTCCTCCGGGCTGTTGAGCAATCGGCTGTAGGCGGCGAGCAGGTCGAACACGTCGCCGTCGCGGTCGGCGGCGGGCAGGAAGTCGCGGAACTCCTCCCAGGGGCCCGGCAGGAAGCGGCCGACGCCCTGGTAGAGCCACTCGGTCTCCTCGGGGCGGGTCATGGTCACCCCGCAGATCACGATCGCGGAGACCCGCTCGGGGTGGGCTTGCGCGTACGCCAGGATCAGGGTGGAGCCCCACGAACCGCCGTACAGCAGCCACTTGTCGACACCCAGGTGCTCGCGCAGCCGCTCCAGGTCGGCGACCAGGTGCGCGGTGGTGTTGTACTCCAGCCCGGTCGACGGGTCGGCGGCGTGCGGCAGGCTGCGTCCGCAACCGCGCTGGTCGTACTGGACGACGCGGTAGCGCTCGGGGTCGAAGTAGCGCCGGGAGCCGGGATGGTGGCCGGAGCCCGGTCCGCCGTGCACCACGACAGCCGGCTTGCCCGCCGGGTTGCCGGAGGTGTTCCAGTGGATCCGCTGCTCGTCGCCGACGTCCAACAGGCCCTGTGCGTACGGCTCGTCGTGGGCATACGGCTCGGGCATCGGTAACTCCTCCGTGGACGTTCAGGCGGGGTGCCGAGCGAGCCTACCCGCTGACAGATCCCGGTCACCGCCGCTCCGGCGGTAGTAGGGCCGCCAGTCCATCGAGGATGCGTTCGACGCAGAACTCGAAGCGGGCGTCGAGGTTCGGCTCGGTGAGGTCGCCCGCCAGTGCCACCAGGTTGGGGAAGTCCTCGACGGGTAGGGCGCGGAAGCGATCCCGGACCTCGGCGGCGACGTCCAGCCGGCTGGCGCCGTCGGCCTGGGCGGCCGACATCGGCGACTGCTCCTGCAGGACGAAGCCCTGGACGAAGGAGCTCAGCAGGTAGGTGGTCAGGGCGGCGTGCGCGTCGGAGAATCCGGCCTCGCGCAAGCGGTCCAGCTGGTCGTCGAGCAGCCCGAACAGGTGTGGACCCGGGGCGAGGCGGCCGGCGACGACCTTGGCGGCGTCGCGGTTGTCGTGCAGCAGTCGGCGGTAGCGCCAGCAGTACCCGCGCATCTGCACCCGCCAGTCGCCCTCGCGCGGCGGGGGCTCGGCCAAGGCCATGATCGCGTCGTTGAGCAGGTCGAGCAGCTCTTCCTTGTTGCGGACGTGCCAGTAGAGCGAGGCGGCCTTGACGCCGACCTCGGCGGCGACCTTGCGCATCGACAGGCCGGCCAGGCCGTCCCGTTCCAGTACGCGAAGCGCCGCCTGGGCGAGGGCTTCCCTGGTCAGGGCAGGTGTCCCGGTGTTGTGCCCCGGCGTGGCGCTGTCGTTCTCCGGCATGGCTGTGCGGACGCCTCCCAGCGGTGTCGTGAAAATCCCGCTTGCAATCTAACACCGTTAGGGGCACGCTGTGGCTGCCAAATCACCCCTAACACCGTTAGGGGCCACTGGACCGGGAGGGATTCCATGAAGGAGTCGAGCGCCCGCCGCAAACGGCTCGCGCTGCTCACGCTCTGCGTCACCATGTTCATGTCCATGCTGGACAACGTCATCGTCAACAACGCCCTGCCCCGGATCGGGCAGGACCTGGACGCCGGGATCAGCGGTCTGCAGTGGGTCGCCGAGGGCTACAGCCTGGTCTACGCGGCCCTGGTGCTGACCGGCGGCGCGCTCGGCGACCGCTACGGCCGCACCCGGGTGTTCCGCCTCGGCCTCGCCCTGTTCACGGCCGGCTCCGCCGTGGCCGCCCTCGCCGGGTCGATCGGCGTGCTGGTCGGCGCCCGGATGCTCCAGGGCGTCGGTGCCGCGCTGCTCACCCCCGGCAGCCTCGCCCTGCTGCGCCACGTCTTCACCGACGAGCGCGAGCGCGCCAAGGCGATCGGCACCTGGTCCGGGGTCTCCGCGCTCGGTCTGTCAATCGGCCCGGTGGTCGGCGGTCCGATGGTCGAACACCTCGGCTGGGCCAGCGTGTTCTGGATCAACGTGCCGATCGGTGCGGCCGGGCTCCTGCTCGCCGCCCGCGTCCTGCCGGACATCGCCCCGCGCGCGCGTCGGATCGACCTCGCGGGCCTCGCCCTGTCCGCGGTCGGCCTGGCCCTGCTGGTCTACGCGCTGATCGAGGGCCCGGCCCGGGGTTGGACGGACCCTCGGGTGCTCGGCTGCGGCGCCGCGGCCGCCGTCCTGCTGCCGGTCTTCCTGGTGCTCGAACTGCGCCTCGCCGAACCGATGCTGGAGCTGCGTCTGTTCCGCGACGGGGTGCTCGGCGGTGCACTGCTCAGTGGTTTCATGGTCAGCTTCGGGATGTTCGGCGCGCTGTTCTTCCTGCCGCTGCTGATGCAGGGCGTGCTCGGCTGGTCCCCGGCCGCGGCCGGCTATGCGGGGCTGCCGATGACCGCGATGCTGGTGGTCGCCGCGCCGCTCTCCGGCCGGCTGACCGCCGGGTACGGCCCGCGGCTGCCGCTGGTGCTCGGACTCGCGCTGTGCGCGGTGGGCCTCGGTGGGCTGTCGCTGTTCGGCGATCACGCGCACTACCCGGCCTACCTGTGGACGCTGTTCGCCATGGGCCTCGGGATGGGCCTGACCTTCACCCCGGTCTCGATCGCGGTGATGCAGCGGGTCGCCCCGGCGCAGACCGGGATGGCCTCGGCGACCATCAACACCCTGCGCGAACTCGGCGGTGTGCTCGGCATCGCCGTGCTGGGCGCGGTCCTGACCAACCGGATGACGGACTCGCTGACCTCGGCCCTGCGCCGGCTCGGCGTCCCGCCGGAGGCCGTCGGCTCGATCGCGGACGCCCCGGCCGGTGCGGTGCACGGCACCGGCGGTACGGCGGCGGCGCTGCCCGGGCCGGTCCAGGCGGCGGTGGACGACGCCTTCATCGACGGCATCCACCTCGCCGTGCTGTGCGGAGCGGGCATGCTAGCCGTCACCGCCGTCCTGGTCGCCGTCCTGCTCGGCCGGGCCCGTCCGCTCGCCCCGACCGGCTCCGGCCGACCGCAGCCGGAGGAACTGGCCGGGGCCCGTACCGCCTGAGCGGCGCGCCCACGCCGTACCGGAGCCTCAGCGGATGCCCTCCACCGCCGCCTGCGCCGCGCGGGCCAGCTCCCGGCGGGCCCCCGCCCGGGTGGGCTGCGGCCCGGGCGGCGGGATCGGCGGCAGGAAGGTGACGTCCGCGACCAGTCCGCGCACCGCGACCACCCGGGCGAGCGAGGTGAGCAGCCCGTCATCCCCGATGAAGGCGGGCGCGCTGGTCGGCCGCCCGTCCGCCAGCCGGTAGCGGATCGTCACCGGCTGGACGAAGGCGCCCGCCTCCACCGCGGCCTGGAACAGCGCGGGCCGGAACCGGCCGCTCTCCCGACCGCACCAGGTCGACCCCTCCGGGAAGACGATCACCGGGTGACCGGCCCGCAGCACCTCGGCCACCGCCGCCACCGTGTCCGGGAGGGTCCGCAGTCGGTCGCGGTCCAGGAACACGGTGCCGCCCCAGGCCACCAGGTGCCCGAGCACCGGCCACTGCCGGACCTCGGTCTTGGCCAGCGAACGCCCCGGGCGTCCGGCCGCGAGCAGCGGTATGTCCAGCCAGGACACGTGGTTGGCCACCACCAGCGCCCCGCCGACGCCGACCGCCCCGCCCGGTACGGGTGTCCCGGGCGGGCCGAGGTGGACGGTCACCCCGAGGGTGCGCAGCAGTACCCGTGCCCAGAGCCGGATCAGCCGGTCCCGGGCGCCGTGGGGCAGCAGCCGCACCGGCAGGCCGAGCAGCACACCGGCCAGCACCGCCGTCAGGCAGGCGGCCAGCCGCAGCGCCCGCCGGAGGTGGGAGACCTCCGGCGCGCGCTCACCCAGGCAGGTCTCGGGCCGGCAGGGCGCGGTCGGCAGCCAGACGCTCATGACGAGGCGCCCGGGGCGGCCGCTCCGGACAGGAAGTGCCGCAGGTAGCGCGGGTCGGTGCGCTCCAGCGACAGCAGCACGTACAGGTCGGCGCAGCCGAAGTCCGGGTCGTACGCTGGCTCGCCGCAGACCCAGGCGCCGAGCCGCAGGTAGCCGCGGAGCAGGGCGGGCAGGGCGCCGCGCTCGGCGCGCGGCACGCCGGTGGCGTCCCAGCGGCGGTGCGGGGTGACCCGGTACTGCTCGGGGGCCAGGTGCTTGGTGCTGACGGTGTCCCAGACCCGGGCCGCGGTGGCGCCGCCGTCCTCCAGGTCGATCGAGCAGCAGCCGCCGACCCAGGTGTTGCCGGTGTCGGCGAGGTAGCGGGCGATGCCGCCCCACATCAGGTTGATGACCGCGCCGTTGCCCCGGTGGTCGGGGTGGATGCAGGAGCGGCCGAGCTCGACCAGCCCGGGGCGCACCGGCGCGAGCGCTGAGAGGTCGAACTCGCCGTCGGAGTAAAGCCGTCCGGCCCGCCGGGCGGCCTCGGGGCGCAGCAGCCGGTAGGTGCCGACGACGGCGCCGTGCTCGCCCTCGCGGACCAGCAGGTGGTCGCAGTACTCGTCGAAGGGGTCGACGTCGAGCCCGCCGACCGGGCTGTGCAGGACGGCGCCGAGTTCGGCGGCGAAGACCTGGTGGCGCAGCCGCTGGGCGGCGCGCACGTCGTCCTCGTCGCGGGCGAGGCCGACGGTGTAGGCGGCCGGGGCCGGCTGGTGGCGAGGCGCGGGGACCGCCGGGGTGTCGTGGGTGGGGGCGACTGCGGACGGAGCGTACGTGGGGACGGTGGTCATGGCGGACCCTCCAGGGCAGCACGATCGGCGGTGCCGTGGAATCGCCAGGGCACCGTCCCGGCCCGCAGACGTCGGGCATGGACGCGAACCGGTCCCCGTATGTCTCTCCAAGCCGGTTGGCGTTCACGTTGCGGCCCGGCGGATCGCAGATGTGCACCTGTTGAATGGGACCACGCGTGGCCCGGTGGTCATCTGCCGGGCACCGGGCGGTCGTTCGCCCGGGGTGGACAACGGGGGCGCACACCTGCATCGTGCGCCCCCGCGGTCACCACTCGATCAGTGGGCTCAACCCGCCTGCCAGCCCTGCGGGTCGACGCCACCCGGGACGGCCCCGGCCGGCCCGTACGGCTCGCGGGTGTAGACGAAGGAGCCGACGTCCAGGTGGCTGACCGTGCCGTCGGCGCCCCGGACCACCCGCAGGGTCTCGCCGGCGTAGTAGTCGTCCAGTCCGATCCAGGTGCCGTCCGGCTGGGGCCGGAAGCGCGAGCCCCGGCGGCCGCCGGCGAGTTGGGTCAGCTCCAGGACGCGGTCGGCCTTCAGCCGCAGGGCGTTGGCCGCGGCGCCCCAGTACCAGGGGCCGGTGAGTGCGAGCAGGTCCTCGTCCACCTCGGGCAGCGGGCGCCAGGGTTCGGGGAGCCGGGGCTCGTGCTCGGCGGTGGTGGTGATCAACTGGGCGGCCAGCAGAGGGGTGTTGGCGCCGCTGGTGGCGTTGGACAGGGCGAAGGCGGCCAGGCCGTCGTCCTCGCTGATCCACAGGCCGGCCGTGAAGCCGGGCATCGAGCCGGAGTGGCCGTACAGCGATCGGCCCTCGTGGCGCCGCAGTTGCAGGCCGAGGCCGTAGCCGGAGGTCCAGCCGGCGTCGTCCGGGCCGACGGCGGGGCGGCGCATCTCGGCGAGGGAGTCGGCGCGCAGCACCTTGTCGTCGCCGGCGGCGAGGAAGGCCGCCCAGCGGGCCAGGTCGGCGCCGGTGGACCAGAGTTGGCCGGCCGGGCCCATCAGACCGGTGTCGGTGAGCGGTTCGGGCAGCATGACATCGGCCCACGGATGGACGGCGAAGCCCCCGGCGTGCGGGTGTTCGGGCAGCAGCGTGGTGCGGTCCATGCCGAGCGGTGCCAGCACCTCGCGGCGCAGCACCTCGCCCCAGGGCTTGCCGCGCAGCTTCTCCACCAGAGCGCCGAGCAGCGCGTAGCCGGGGTTGGAGTAGTGGTGGCGGCGTCCGGCCGGGTGCTTGAGCGGGTTCGCCCGCTCCAGCAGATCGCCGAGTTCGGGCCGCAGCGAGCCCTCCGTCCGCTCCCACCAGGGCTCGGGGGTCTCGGCGGCGAGCCCGCCGGAGTGCGCGAGCAGCTGGGCGACGGTCGCGCCGTCGGCCGCGGTGCCCGGCAGGTGGCGGGCCAGCGGGTCGGCGAGGTCGAGCAGGCCCTCGTCGTGCAGTCGCAGCACGAGTACGGCGACGAAGGTCTTGGTGAGCGAGCCGATCCGGTACTGGACGTCCGGCGTCGGCGCGTGCCCGTCGATCATGCTGCGGGCGCCGCTCCACACCAGCCGCCCGTCCCGGACCACCCCGGCGACCAACGAGGGGGTACGGCCCTCGGCCTGGGCGACGGCGACCCGGTGCAGCAGGGCGCGGCGGGTGGTGGGCAGCAGCTCGTCGAGCTGGTCGGTCATCTGATCGTTTGTACTCATCGGCATGGACGGACAGTAGCCCAGCCGGGCTCCGGACCTGCTGGATCCAGGCGTCAGCCAGGCAGCGCCGGCAGCTCGGGCCGCTCCAGCCAGGCCTCGAACAGCGGGCCCAGCGGCGTGGTGGTGTACCGGGAGGCGTGCGCGAGCAGGTCGCCGGTGGCGACCACACCGTGCCGGTAGATGCCCGCCCAGTCCCGCAGCATCGCGAAGAACGCGTCCTCGCCGAGCGCCCGCCGCAGCGCGTGCACCACCAGGCCTCCGCGCTGGTACAGCCGGTCGTCGAACATCAGCTTGCGGCCCGGGTCGCCGAGCCGCAGGTCCTGGGGCAGCCCGGCCAGCAACCGGTGCGCGGCGGCGGCGTGCACGGCCGCGCCCGGGCCACCGACGTGCTCGGACCAGAGCCACTCCGCGTACTTGGCGAAGCCCTCGTTGAGCCAGATGTGCCGCCAGTCGGCGATCGAGACGCTGTTGCCGAACCACTGGTGGGCCAGCTCGTGCGCGATCAGCCGCTCGCGCTCCCAGCCGCCGCCGAGGTGGTTGGTGCCGAAGGTGGCCACGCCCTGCGCCTCCACCGGGACGTCCAGCTCCTCGTCCGCGACCACCACCGCGTACTCACCGAACGGGTACGGCCCGAAGACCTCGGCGAAGTGGGCCATCATCTCCGGCTGCCGGGCGAAGTCCCGGGCGAAGGCCTCGGCCAGCGGTTGCGGCACGTACCCGGTCTGCGCCACGTACCCGGTCCGTGGGGCGGCCGGGCGCGCGGCCAGCGGCACCGGCACGTAGTGCCCGATCGACACGGTCACCAGGTACGGGGAGGTCGGCGCGCCCTGCTCGTACACCCAGGTGGTGCTGGACGCCCGGGTGGTCCGGGTGAGCAGCCGCCCGCTCGCCACCACGGTGAACGGGGACGGCGTGGTGACCGCTATCTGGTACGTCGCCTTGTCCGCGGGCCGGTCGTTGCACGGGAACCAGGACGGCGCGCCGACCGGCTGGCTGGCCACCAGGGCGCCCTCGGTCAGCTCCTCCCAGCCCAGGCCGCCCCACGGGCTGCGCACCGGGCGCGGGTTGCCGGTGTAGTGCACCTCGACGGTGAAGGCCGCGCCCGCCGCGAGCGCCTTCGCCGGGCGGATCCGCAGCTTGCCGCCGCGGTGGGTGTAGCGGGCGGCCTTGCCGCCGACCAGTACCCGCCCGATCCGGAACTCGGCCAGGTCGAGCGCGAACTCGGCCAGCGCCGCGTCCGCCACCGCGCTCAGCCGGGCCGAGGCGGCCAGCCGGTTGGGCCCGGGCCGGTAGTCCAGCGCGAGTTCGTAGCGGTGCACCCGGTAGCGGTGGTCGCCGCTGGCGGGGAAGTACGGGTCCGGGCCGTCGGCGGCCGACGGGACGTGCTTGGACTTCACGGGGACGGGCGCTTCCTGCGGGCCGGGACGGGGAGTCGTACGGGGGGTCGTGCCAGCGGGGGTCTCAGGGATGGTCATGACGTGCTCTGCCACGCCTCGATGGGGTTGCCCAGCCACCGCGTGTCCGCGGGGACGGACTCGGCGCGCATCACCAGCGAGGCCGGGCCCAGCGTGCTTCGCGCGCCCACCGTGCTGCCGGGCAGCACGATCCCGCCCGGGCCCAGGGTGGCGCCCTCGCGGAGGACCACAGTATCCATCCGCATGATCCGGTCGTGGAAGAGGTGCGTCTGCACCACACAGCCCCGGTTGACGCTGACCCCGTCCCCGAGGGTGACCAGGTCGGCCTCCGGCAGCCAGTAGCTCTCGCACCACACGCCGTGCCCGACCTTGGCGCCGAGCGCCCGCAGCCACAGGTTCAGCACCGGCGTGCCCGGCACCGCGCCGACCAGCCACGGCACCGCCAGCACCTCCACGAAGGTGTCGGCGAGCTCGTTGCGCCACACGAAGCCGCTCCACAGCGGGTGCTCCACCGCCCGGAACCGTCCGACCAGCAGCCACTTGGCCGCCACCGCGACCAGGCAGGCCACGCCGCCCGCCACCAGCAGCACCAGACCGGAGAGCAGCGCCGCCAGGAGCAGGGAGCCGGTCGCCAGCCGGGACAGCGCCGCCACCGTCAGCAGGCCCAGCGCCCCCGAGGCCAGCACCGGCAGCAGCCGGGCCAGCTCGACCAGTCCGCGCGCCCACAGCAGCCGGGCCGGAGGTTCGTAGGTCAGGCTCTGGTCCGCCTGGTCCGCCGCGCGCGGCAGCCGCATCGGCGGCATGCCCAGGTACGAGCCGCCCTTCTTCGCCTTCTCCGGCGTCGCCGACAGCACGCCCACCAGGCCCCGCTTGGGCACCGAACGGCCCGGCGCGGTCATCCCCGAGTTGCCGAGGAAGGCCCGCTCGCCGACCTTCGCCTCGCCCAGGCGCATCCAGCCGCCGCCCAGCTCGTACGGCGCGATCAGGGTGTCGTCGGCCAGGAACGCGCCGTCCCCGACGGTGGTCAGGCTGGGCAGCGCCAGCACCGTGGACACCTCGGCGCCCCGGCCGACCCGCATCCCCAGCGCCCGCAGCCACAGCGGGGTGACCAGCCCGGCGTACAGCGGGAACAGCACCTCGCGGGCTCGGTCCATCAGCTGGCTGACCGTCCACGCCTGCCAGCTGACCCGGCCGTGCAGCGGGTGCACCCCGGGCACCAGGCCGATGCTCAGCAGCCGGACCAGCACCACCAGCTGCGCCGCGTACAGCGCGCCGTACGCCAGGGTGGCGGGCAGCAGGCCGAGCAGGGCGCCGCCGAGGGCCGGGCCGAGGTCCGCGCCCTGGTCGACGAAGCGGGAGAGCACGACGAGGGCGGCCGCGGCGGGCAGCACCGGGAGCAGGCCGAGCAGGGCGTCACCGGCGCCGTACATCGCGGCCCAGGCGGGCCGGCGGACCGGCTGCTTCTTGGACCAGGACCAGTCGGCCCGACCCAGCTTGACGGCGGGCGCGCCGCCCCAGCGCTGGCCAGTCGGCACCTGGCCGGTGACGCTGGAGCCGGGCAGCACCTGGGAGTGCTTGCCGACCCGGGCACCGGGCAGCAGTGTGGAACGGGTGCCGACCACCGCGCCCGCGCCGACCTTGACCTGGCCGACCTCCAGCCGGTCGCCGTCCAGCCAGTAGCCGGACAGGTCGACCTCGGCCTCGACGGCGCAGCCCCGGCCCAGCTTGAGCATCCCGGTGACCGGCGGCAGCGAGTGGAGGTCCACCTCGCGGGCGACCTTGGCGCCCAGCAGGCGGGCGTAGGGGACCAGCCAGGCGCCGGACAGCTCGGTCGCGCCGCTCAGCTCGGTGAGCCGCTCGGCCGCCCACAGCCGCAGGTGCACGGCGCCGCCGCGCGGGTAGCTGCCGGGGCGCAGGCCGCGCAGCAGCAGCCGGGCGCCCCCGGCCCCGATGGCGAGCCGGCCCGGCGAGCTGTACAGCGCGAGCGCGCCCGCGCCGACCGCCCACCAGGAGGCGGTGGGCGCCCACGGGTAGTCGCCGAGGTGGGAGAGCAGGTTCCCGGCGGCCAGCAGGGCGACCGTCCAGCGCAGGCCGACCACGGTGAACAGCGGGATCAGCAGGAGCAGCTGCAGCAGCTTGGCCCGGGTCGGCACCAGGGCGATGGTGCGGGTCTCACCGCCCTCGGCGGCGGTGCGCTCCAGGTGCCGGGAGAGCTTGCGCAGCGTCGGGTGCTGGTAGACGTCCAGCACGGCCGCGTTCGGGTAGCGGGTGCGCAGCAGGGTGGTCAGCCGGGCGGCGGCCAGGCTGCCGCCGCCGATCGCGAAGAAGTCGTCGCGCGCGCTGGTGACCTGCACCCCGAGGATCTCGGCCCACTGCTCGGCCAGCCAGGCCTCGGTGCCGTACAGCTGCTCGGTCGGCCCGGCGGCCTCCAGCTCGGGCAGCGGCCAGGGCAGCGCGTTGCGGTCGACCTTGCCGGAGGTGCGGGTGGGCAGCGCGTCGACGGGGGCGAGGAGCGGCACCAGGGCGGCGGGCAGCTCGGCACGCAGCCGCTCGACGGCCTGCTCGCGGTCGAAGCCGTCCTGGACCACCAGGTAGCCGACCAGCAGCTGGTTGCCGCCGCGCGCGGTCCGCACGGCCGCAGCCGCGCCGGCCACGCCGGGCAACGCCTGAAGCGCCGCGTCCACCTCGCCGAGCTCGATCCGGCGGCCGCCCAGCTTGATCTGCTCGTCGGTACGGCCGAGGAACAGCAGGCCGGCCGGGTCGGCCTGGACCAGGTCGCCGCTGCGGTAGGCGCGCTCCCAGCCCAGCGAGGGCAGCGGCGCGTACTTCTCGGCGTCCTTCTCCGGGTCGAGGTAGCGGGCCAGGCCGACCCCGCCGATCACCAGCTGCCCGGTGCCGCCGGCGGCGACCGGCAGGCCGGCCTCGTCCACCACGGCGAGGTCCCAGCCGTCCAGCGGCAGGCCGATCCGGACCGGCCCCTCGCCGGTCAGCAGCGCGGCGCAGGCGACCACGGTGGCCTCGGTCGGGCCGTAGGTGTTCCACACCTCGCGGCCCTCGGTGACCAGGCGCTGCACCAGCTCGGGCGGGCAGGCCTCGCCGCCGAAGATCAGCAGCCGGACCTCGTTGAGCGCCTCGGCGGGCCACAGCGCGGCCAGGGTGGGGACGGTGGAGACCACGGTGATCTCCTGCTCGGCCAGCCAGGGGCCGAGGTCGGCGCCGCTGCGCACCTGTGAGCGGGGGACGGGCACCAGGCAGGCGCCGTGGCGCCAGGCCAGCCACATCTCTTCGCAGGAGGCGTCGAAGGCGACCGACAGGCCGGCCATCACCCGGTCGCCGGGGCCGATCGGCTCCTCCTGGAGGAACAGCGCGGCCTCGGCGTCGACGAAGGCGGCGGCGTTGCGGTGGGTGACGGCGACGCCCTTGGGCTTCCCCGTCGAGCCGGAGGTGAAGATGATCCAGGCGTCGTCGCCCGGGGTGGGGCGGCGCCCGCTGACGGCTGCGCGGGTCACGGTGGTGCTGACGGCGCGCTCGGCGCCGAGCACGGCGGCGACCTGGGCCTCGCTGAAGACCAGCTGGGCGCGCTCGTCCGGGTCCTCGGCGTCCACCGGGACGTAGGCGGCCCCGGCGGCGAGCACGGCCAGGATCGAGACGTAGAGGTCGTTGGTGCCGGAGGGAACCCGGACGCCCACCCGGTCGCCGGGGCCGATCCCGACGGCGGCCAGCCGGCGGCGCAGCTGCTCGACCTCGGCGGCCAGGGCGCGGTAGCTGAGCACGGTGCGACCGTCGTCGAGGGCCGGTTCGTCGGGGTGGGCGCGCACGGTGGTGTCCAGGACGTCCACAAGGGTGCGCGGGGCGGCGGCCGGGCGGCCGGGGAACAGCGCGCGCGCCGGTTCGGCCCGCAGTGGCTCGGCGTACTGCTCCGGGTGGATCGGTTCAGCGGTCATGGCAGCCGTGCGCTCCTCGTCCTCGCCCCGTTCCGACCGATGCCCGGCCCCTGGGGCGGTGGGAGCACCGCCTGACCGGGTGACCCCCACTCCGGGGCCGGAGCGGACAACCCGACCGATGGTAGCCCCGGGGTTCCGCCACGGCAGGAGCGGACACTCGGCTCAACTGGGCTTGGAATGGCCGAATCTGACGAACGATCAGACAACAACTGATGCTTTGTCGCTCTGATGTGACGAAGCATCAGTCGAATTGACGAATCGTCAGGGAGAATTCCGGATGGTGATCCATGCCACAGCGGATGCTGCTCCGTTCGGGTGGCGGGCCCGGCGTTTCGGCCTCGGGCCCGGCCCGCCACGCCGAAGGGGTGCTCAGCGGAAGCGGTGCAGGTGCTCGCCGAGGAAGGCCTCCAGGGTGCGCGGGGCGCGCCCGACCAGGCGGGTGAAGGTGTCGTCGGGCGACTCCTCGCGGATCACCGCCAGCTGTTGGATCTCGACCACATGGGTGGCCAGCCAGTCCGGCATTTTGGCCCGGCCGGTCAGGTGGGCGTGCAGTTCGGCCGGGGTCAGGTCGAGGTAGCGGACCGGTCGGCCGAGCAGTTCGCCCAGCAGGGCGGTGAGCTCCGGGTAGCTGTACGCCCGCCCACTGGTGAGCGGGTAGCTGTCGCCGCCCAGCTCCGGGCGGGTGAGGACCTCGGCCGCGACGTCGCCGATGTCCCGGGCGTCCACGTAGTTGCACCGCGCCCGTCCCATCGCGCCGTGCACCACCCCGGCGGCGGCGATGCCGGGGGCCAGGAGCAGCAGCTTCTGCATGAAGGCGTACGGCCGCAGGACCGTGGTGCGGACGCCGCAGGAGCGCAGGCGCTCCTCGATCAGGTGGTGGCCGCGGGAGACGGCGACGGGGGAGTCCGCCTCGGCGGCGGGCGCGGAGACCTTGACGATGTGCTCCACGCCGCCGGCGACGGCCGCGTCGATCGCGTTCAGCTCGTGCCGGACCTGGTGCGGGCCGTTGGCCATGGTGAGGAACAGCTGGTGCGCGCCGCGGAAGGCGGCCCGCAGCGAGTCCGGGTCGGCGGCATCGGCCGCGACGGTCTCGGTGCGGGCGAGCGTACGGTCGTCGAGTGTGGCGGCCAGCCGGGCGGGGGCGCGGCTGAGCGCACGGCTCGCGGCGCCCAGGGCGGCGAGGCTGCGCAGGGTGGCGCCGCCGGTGGTGCCACCGGCGCCCATGATGACGATCACGACGTCTGCCTTTCGGGTCGGTCTGCGGAGCGGAGTCGGTGCTGCGGTTCCCGGGTGGGGCGGCTGCCGCGCCAGCGCCAGGTGGTGATCGTGGCCGCGATCGCCGAGGAGACCGGCAGGTCGACCGGCAGTCGGTGCGGCCAGGGGCTGTCGGTGAGCGGCGGGATCTGCGGCAGCCAGTGCGCGGCGGCGAGACCCACGGCCAGGGCGAGCACCGCGGCCGCCAGGCCGAGCCCGGCGGCCGCGAGGGCGCGGGGTGTCCGGGCGGGGCGGGTGCGGGCGGGGCGGCGGCGCAGTGCGGAGCCGAGGGCGGCGGCCACGGCGGCGGAGGTGCCGCCGATGGTGGTCAGCGCGGCGACGACCAACTGCGGCTGCCGGGTGACCGCTCCGCCGAGGCCGGCCATCACGGCGGGCATGGCGTAGGCGGTCAGGACCTCCCGCCACAGGACGAAGGGTGGGGGTGCGCCGGGGGCCTTCTTGCTCATGGGTCCTCCTTGTGCGGTTCTGATGTCGGGTCTTGATTAGTTGCCTAAGTATTTATGCTTAGGTGCCTAACTATTGGGGCCGGATGAAGGCGGGCCGCCTCGGCCCGCCTTCGGGGTGGGTCGGGTCAGCCCTCGGTGAGGGCGTCGATGCCCGCGACGACCCGGGCCAGCAGGTCGAGGAAGGTGGCCCGCTCCTCGACGGAGAGGCCGCCGACCAGCGACTGCATTCGGGCGAAGTGCTCAGGTGCGAGGTCGCGCAGCTTGTCGGCGCCGCGCGCGGTGAGGATCACCACGTTGCCCCGGCCGTCCTCGGTGGACGGGCGGCGGGCCACCAGGCCTTCCCGCTCCAGGCCGTCGACCAGTCCGGTCACGGTCGCCCGGGACACCCCGAGGCTGGCCGCGAGCTGGGAGGGTGACTTCTCGCCGCCGTGGTCCTCCAGGTCGGACAGCAGGCGGTAGCGGCCGGTGGAGAGCCCGAAGCGGCCGAAGTGCACCTCGCCGGCCTGGCCGAGCCGGGCGCCCGCCGCCATCAGCCGGGCTGCGACCAGGACCGCCTGCGGGTCGGCCGTCAGGCCGTAGCGGGCGATCTGGCGGCGGGCCTGGTCGAGGGTGGGGGAGGCCGGATCTGCCCCTTGGTGCGGCGTCATGAAGGTAATATGGTGCCTAATCAGATCGCCGGTCAAGTGAGCTCGACGGATCGTGCCTAGGCGGCACGGGGAGCGATCCGGGGCGGCGTCCAGTCGGCGTGCTTCAGGACGGTCCGGACCATCGCGCCGGGCGGGGTGAGCCGGATCGCGGCGTTGCGCAGGCCGACCGCCAGCGGGTTGGCGAGCTGCTGGCCCATCCGGCCGGCCCGCCGGGCGTCGCGGGCCACGGTCTGGCTGCGCGGACGGCGCGCCGCGTCGTAGCGGGCGAGCGCGCCCTCGACCGTCCGCCCCTCGGCCACCGCCGCCGCCAGGGTCGCCGCGTCCTCCAGGGCCTGGCAGGCGCCCTGGCCGAGGTGTGGCGTCATGGCGTGCGCGGCGTCGCCGAGCAGGGCGATCCGGCCCGAGACGAACGAGGGCAGCGGGGTGACCAGCTCGTCGACGTCATGGTGCAGCACGTCCTCCGGGCGGGTCGCGGCCAGCAGCGCGGGGATCGGGTCGTGCCAGCGTGCGAAGCGGCGGCGGACCTCGGCCAGCGAGTCCCGATAGCGCACCCCGGCCGGGGCGTTCAGTGAGGCGTGCCACTCGGCCCGGCCGTCCGGGAAGGCGATGTGGCCGAACTCGGCGCCGTGGCCCCAGGTCAGCTCGAAGTCGGCGGTCAGTCCGTCGACCGGGCGCTCGGTGATTGCGCGCAGCACCGTCGAGCCGCTGTACACCGGGCCGGGGTGGGCGGGGAAGAGGCGGCGCCGGATCCGGCTGTGAATGCCGTCGGCTGCCACCAGGAGGTCGGCCTCCAGGGTGGTGTCGTCGCATCCCACCGTGACCCGGGAGGGCCGGGAGGTGTCGACCTCGGTCACCTCCGCGCCGATCACCAGGGACTCGGCGGGCAGCGCCTCGCGCAGGATGCGGTGCAGGTCCGCGCGGGGGATGCCGACGATCGGCGCGCCCAGTTCCCGCTCCAACGCCTTGCCGTCCATCACGGCGAGCCGACGCCCGTCCGGCGTCCGCGTTCCACCGGTGTACTGCCGGCGGGAGGCCGCCTCGACGGCCTCGCCCACCCCGAGGAGCGCGAGCGCCCGCATGCCGTTGGCGTGGAGCGAGATCCCGGCCCCGGCGTCGTCCAGGACTGCCGCCCGCTCGACCACGGTCACGTCCCACCCCGCCAGCCGGAGCCCGATCGCGGTCGCCAATCCGCCGATCCCACCCCCGACCACCACCGCGCTGTTGCTGCTCATGCCCGGCCCTTCCCGTGTCGTCGCGCTGCCTT
Organism: Kitasatospora sp. NPDC004669; assembly: GCF_040609455.1. Taxonomy (NCBI): domain Bacteria; kingdom Bacillati; phylum Actinomycetota; class Actinomycetes; order Kitasatosporales; family Streptomycetaceae; genus Kitasatospora; species Kitasatospora sp. NPDC004669. The sequence continues at coordinate 101,604 of NZ_JBEXKB010000010.1, read as the reverse complement.
CTACAGCTGTAGAAGGAGCCTACTACGGGCTTGTCGGGCGGGCGGGGGCGGGCCGTTCCGACGCTGCGGGGCTGGTCCGGGTGCCCGTCGGAAGGCCCGGTGGGCGGTCGCTCGGCGATCTGTGCGCAGCCGCCCTCGGCCGCCGGGGTGGGCGCGCCGTGGATCGGTGCCGGTAGAAAGGGGGGATGCGGCGAGATGAGGAGCAGGGGCAGGTCGGCACCGGTCGGGCGGGGCGGCCCGATCGGCGGACCGTGCTGGCGGATGCGGCGATCGGCGTGCTGGCGGACGCCGGCGTGCGGGGGCTGACCCACCGGGCGGTCGATGCGGCGGCCGGTCTGCCGGTCGGCACCACCTCCGCCTATCTGCGGACCAGGCAGGCGCTGCTCACCGCCCTGGTGTGCCGGCTGGTCGAACTGGACCAGGGTGAGCTGCAGGCCGTGGGGGAGCGGGTGGCGATCCGATCAGAGGGTGAACTGATCGATGGGATCCGTGAGTTGATGAGTCATCGGCTGACCGGCGAGGGTCGGCGGAGGTCGCTGGCGCGGTACGCCTGCGCGGTGGAGAGCGTGCGCGATCCCGAACTGCGGGAGATCCTCGTGCCGCGGGAGAATGCGGGGCGGGCCGTCGTCCGCGCCTTCCTCGCCGGTCGGGGCGTCCCCGACCCCGACGGGCGCACCGCCACCCTGCTGGCCTGCATCGACGGACTGGTCTTCGACCGCCTGGTGGGAGGCGGGGAGACCGGGGCGGACGAGATCCAGGGCCTGGTGGCGGCCGCCCTGCGCGGCGCGAACGGAGGCTAGCCGGTCACGAGTCGCCCTCCTGTGCGAGCTCCAACTCGGCGGCGTAGCCGGCGAGCAGGATGCGCAGCGTGCGGTGGAAGCACTGTTCGGAGTCGAGGCCCTCGCCGGTGGAGAAGGCCTGGGCCAGGTGGGGGTAGGTGTCCCGGTCCAGGTCCGTGAACTCCTCGCGTTGCGGCTCGGTGCCCTCGTGGTGGGGCGTCTCGCCGACCTCGCCCAGGGTGTGTCCCAGGGTCCACCGGACCACGGAGTTCAGCACGTTGAGCGCGTCGGTCAGTGGAACGCCGTCCGCGCACAGTACGGCTACGCCGCGTTCGAGCAGGGCGAGCGCGGCCGGGGTGGCGACCGGGCGGGTCGCGATCACGGTGAGCATGGCCGGGTGGTCGAGCAGCATCCGGCGCAGCGCGACGGCGAAGTCCCGGACCACGTCGGTCCAGGGGCCGCTGGGTTCGGCGAAGAGGTCCCCGGCGGAGAGTTCCAGCATGCGCTCGACCATGCCGTCCAGCAGGGCGGCCTTGCTGGGGACGTAGTAGTAGAGCGTCATGCCCTCGACGCCGAGCGCCGCGCCGAGCTTGCGGTTGGAGAGCGCGACGAGGCTGTGCTCGTCGACGTAGGCGAGGGCGGCATCGATGATCTTCTCGCGGGTCAGGCCCGTCCTGGGGCGTGTGCGTCGGCCCGGCATCTGCTCCTCCTGAGTCCCGGGGTGGCCCCGCGGGGTGGTCCCGACCGGGCCTTGACAACTCTTGCAGCGCAAGAAAACAATAGTCGACGTCAGATTCTTGCACTGCAAGAAACATGCTGGGGGAGGACGTCATGCAGCTCGTCGCCGTGATGGTGCGCAAGCTCAACGAGGGTGTGGAGTACGGGGAGTTCCGCAAGGCCTGGATCCCGGACGAGGTGTTCCCGGACGATCCGCGCACCCGGCTGATCACCGCCACCGCCCTGGAGGACTCGCGGGAGGTCATCACCATCGCGCTCATCGAGGGCGACCACGGGCCGGAGTCCATGCAGGCGTGGATGGAGAAGCTCGCCCCGGTCGAGGAGCGCCGCTTCGAGCGGATCAAGGACCTGGTCGGCCCGCCGAGCCTGAACGCGGTCTACCAGGTCGTCGCCGAGGACAACCTGTCGCAGCCGATCGCTGAATAGCGGTCGGCCCCCGGGCCGCGGGCAACGCCGGAGACCCGCGGCCCGGCTCACCGCCGCCGGCCGTCGGCGCGAAGAACCGTCACGAGTTGAACCGCAGTCGGGTCAATCAACCGTCAAGTTGGTTCATTCACAGAATATTCCGACCATGTATAACGTGAAGTCGCGAACATTTCCGCCGCTTCGAGGTCTTCACACGGAGATCTCCGACTGACAGTCTGGGGCCGCCCTTTCAGTACGGAGGAGGTTCCTTGTCCCGCATATCCACGTTGGCCGGAGCGGTCACCTGCGCGCTCGCCCTTGTCACCGGTACCGCCGTCGCCGCGTCCGCCGCGCCGTTCGACCAGGCGCCGGGGGCCGCGGCCGCCGAGGCGAAGGTCGACCCCGTCGACTGGAAGCCGTGCAACCCGGACCCGAGCAAGCCGGACCCCGGCATCTACGACTGCGCCGTCTACCCCGTGCCGCTGGACTACGACAACCCGTCCGGCGAGAAGGTCGGCATCGCCATGATGCGGCGGCGCGCGAGCGACCCGTCGAAGCGGATCGGCTCGCTGTTCCTCAACCCGGGCGGCCCGGGCGGCAGCGGCTACATGTGGGCGACCACCACCCGTTTCGGCGCCGAGGTGCAGTCCAAGTTCGACCTGGTCGGCTTCGACCCCCGCGGTGTGGCCCGGAGCAACCCGCTCAAGTGCTTCAAGACCCAGGAAGAGGCCGACGCGGTCAACAACCGCATGGTCGGCGTGCCGGTCACCAAGGCCGAGATCGACGACACCCTGGACGCGGACCAGGACTACACCGACGCCTGCAGCAAGAACGCCGGCCCGCTGATCGAACACATGTCGACCATCAACGTGGTGCGCGACCTCGACCGGATGCGCCGCGCCGTCGGTGACTCCCAGCTCACCTTCGCCGGATTCTCCTACGGCACCCTGATCGGTTCGACGTACGCGAACATGTACCCGAACAAGGTGCGCGCGATCATCATCGACGGAAACGTCGACCCCAACCTGCGCCTGCACAACGGCCTGGAGTACGACCGCCAGCGGGCGGGCGGCTTCGAGCTGGCCCTGGACGAGTTCCTGAAGCGCTGCCAGGCCGCCGGCGCCCCGCGCTGCGCCTTCGGCGACGGCGACACCCGCGCCAAGTTCGACGAGCTCCGCGACCACCTGCGGACCAGCCCGATCACGCTGTCCAGCGGTTCCCAGGTGACCCTGAGCAGCTTCACCAGCGAGGTGGCCAGCGCCCTGTACTCGCAGGCCAAGCTGGCTCCGCTGGCGAAGTCGCTGCAGGCCACCTACCAGGTGATGCAGAAGCCGGCCGCAGCCGCCCTGCTGGCCCCGAAGACGACCGTCCCGGACGACGAGGCCAACCAGCTCACGGTGAACGTCCCGCGCGCGCTGCGCGAGGCCCCGGCCGACTCCGAGTACACCGCCGACGACTCCTACATGGGCGTCAACTGCCAGGACAAGCCGTACCCGTCGAACGACCGGGTGTTCGCCAACGTCGCCCGGGCCTGGGAGCAGGAGTCCCCGAGCTTCGGTCGCTACCAGGCCTTCGACGCCCCCGCCTGCGCGAGCTGGCCGGCCCCGGCCCGGGACGCCGAGCGCTTCAGCGGCCCGTGGAACAAGAAGACCTCCAACACCGTCATGGTGATCGGCAACCTCTACGACCCGGCCACCCAGTACAAGTTCGCCCAGCACATGCAGCAGGAGCTGGGCAACGCCGTGCTGGTCAGCGTCGACTCGATCGAGCACTGCGCCGTCGGCCGCAGCACGGCGCTGAACGGCCTGGTCACCCGCTACCTGGTGGACGGCACCGCGCCGCAGCCGGGCCAGCTGCTGAAGCCGGACGCCGAGATCTTCCCGGCGGTCTGAGGGATCTCCCCTCGAACGCCCGGCCGTTGAGGCCGGGGCTGTGGTGGTCGGCCCCGCCGGCCACCACAGCCGTCTCCTCCGGCTGAGGCCCCGGAGCGCGCGGACAATGCGGCAGGAGATCGTCATCGAACCTCCCATGGAACGGATTCTGCGGAGTCGTCAGGGACGGTAGTCGACGCCACTGACAATCGAGTCCCCGGTGACGGCCGCAGCATATCGCCGATGGATTCCCGGATGCAGCGTACTGTCACACTGATTTGTCATTGGATTCATAAAGTCGAATACCCGTGTAAGCGGGAGGCCTGCCGGACTCTCTCGAACGTGGGAAAGTGCGGGGAGGGCCGTCTCCCGGCGGCACGGGCTCACCGTGGGGACGAACCGGTCGAGCGCCAAGTGACTTCGAGACGCTGCTGCGCGACTTCGATGTCTTCCCGGCCGAGCGCAGCGGCGCTCAGGAGTCGGCCTACGACGGGCTGTTCGCTATCCTCGAACTCACCCACGGCTCCAGCGGGAACGTTGGCGAGGCTCTACTACAAGGGCGACTGCCCGCGACTGCGGCGGGCCAAGGCCTCTTGTGGCGGGGAGGAGGTGTTCCACCGTGCCCAGTCGATCCGCCCGCCCCGGGCCCGACCGGGGACCTGTGGTGCGCTGGACCTGAAACGGCCGCAGCCCGAGCGCGGCGGCGGCCCCCGGAGAACCACCACGTCCGACGCCACCACGTCCGACGCCGCCACGCTCAACGCCCCCGGGCCCGACGCCCCTACGCTGCCTGCTCTGCCGCCTCCTCCTTGACGATCCGCCCGTCGCGGAGCTCGATCACGCGGTCGGCGAGCCCCATCAGCGTCGGGTCGTGGGTGGCGACCAGCACCGTGACGCCTTCGCTGCGGACCACCGCGCGCAGCAGCTCCATGATCGAGCGGCCGGTCTCCGAGTCCAGCTGCCCGGTGGGCTCGTCGGCGATGATCAGGCCGGGGTCGTTGGCCAGCGCCCGGGCGATGGCGACGCGCTGCTGCTGGCCGCCGGAGAGTTCGCCGGGGCGCTGGTTGGCGTGGTCGGCCAGGCCGACCAGGGCCAGCAGGGTGTGCGCGCGCTCCTCGCGCTCGGCGGCCGGGACCTTGCGCAGCCGCATCGGGACGCCGACGTTCTCGGCGGCGGTGAGCATCGGGATCAGCCCGAAGGACTGGAAGACGAAGCCGATCCGCTCCCGGCGCAGGGCGAGGCGGCCGTCCTCGTCCAGTCCGGCGAGGTCGATTCCGTCCAGGGCGATGCTGCCGCCGGTCGGCTCGTCCAGGCCGCCGACCAGGTTGAGCAGCGTGGTCTTGCCGGAGCCGGATCGGCCCTTGAGCGCGGTGAGTTCACCGCGCTCGATCGAGAAGCTGATGCCGCGCAGGGCGTGGACGGCCCGATCGCCGGTGCCGAAGCTGCGCCGGAGGTCGGTCACGGCCACCATCGGCGCGGCGGTCGTGGCGGCTGCGGTGTCGGCCTGGTGCTGCGTCATTCGGCGTCCCCCTGTGGGCGGTGGCGACCCGGTTCTGTCCGGGTCAACGGGTGCGATGGCTACGCGGGTTCACGATCCCGAGCGGAAAAGTCGAGAAAGCGAAAGTCCTGGTCAAAGGAGTGCGGTGAAGCCGGAGTTGTGAAGTGTGCATGGCGTTTTGGCGTCGACTCCCCGGCGGGGATGCTACCAATGCAAGGAATTTGTTCATTACTCACTTGATTCGCGCAAGTCCCTTCCGTTCCTGGATCGAATCTGACAGCATCGTCCGCTATCCGGCGACCGATTGCCGGTGATCACTGCGCCGGTGTGCCCGTGAGGTGTCCGTCTGTAGCCGTTTTGTGCTCGGATCGGATCGATGGGTGGGGCTGGGATGCAACCGGGGACGCAACCGGGGGAGGAATTTGATGCTCGGCTTCGTCGTGCGCAGACTGCGCGGGCGACTGCCGCTGGCTGCCGCCGTCCTGCTGACGGTGCTGATCACCACGGCGGTGCTGACCGCCTTGGTGACCTTCAACAGCGGTGTCGGCCGGGCCGGCCTGCGGCAGGCGCTCCAGGGCCCCGGCCATGCCCGGACCACCGTGGTGGTGACCGTCGAACACGGGCTGGACCAGCGGACGAAGGACGAGGAGGCACTCGCCGGCTACCGGCAGAAGCTCTTCGGCGACCTGTCGGTGCGCACCGACAGCCTCCTGCGCAGTCGCTCCTACGGCCTGCCGGTCGTCGGCGCCACGGTGGGTGCGGCGGGTGCATCGGGCACGGCCGGTGACGCCACGTCGGGCGCTCAGCCCGCCGGAGCCAAGGTCGACCTGACGGTCCTCGCCGACGTCGACCGCGGTCGGGCCCGGTTGGTCGCCGGCGCCTGGCCGGGCGTCGCCGCCGGGCCGGTCCAGTCCACCGCCCCGCAGGCCGCCGTGCCGCAGACCATGCTGGCCCGGCTGGGTCTCGGTGAGCAGGCCCTGCCCGCCGACGTCCAACTCGCCGACCGGCTCGACGGAAAGCCGCTGACCGTCCAGGTCACCGGCGCCTACCGGGCCGTCGACCCGGTCGACCCGTACTGGCGGATCGACCCGGTCGGCGGTCACGAGGTCGAGGGCGGCGGCTTCACCACCTTCGGCCCGATGATGGTCGACCAGAGCGTCTTCACCGCGGGCGGCCTGCCGCAGAGCAGTCGCGGCTGGCTGCTCGACGCGGACTTCACGGGCGTCGACCAGGACACCGTGGAGGCCATGGGCAACCGCGCCCAGGGCCTGGCCGAGGACCTGCGGAAGGCCTCGTCGCTGACTGCGACAACCGAACTTCCGAACGTCATCAGTGAGTTGTCCGCCAGTCTGATGGTTGCCCGGTCGACCCTGCTGATCGGCGCCCTCCAGCTGGCCGTGCTCGCCACCGCGGCCCTGCTGCTGGTCGTCCGGCTGATCTCGGCCCGTCAGGAGCGGGAGAACGAGCTGCTCGCCGCCCGTGGCGCCTCCGGCCTGCGGCTCGGTGGCTTCACCGCCCTGGAGCTGGTGCTGCTCTCGTTCCCCGCGACGGTGTTCGCGCCGCTGCTCACCCCGTTCCTGGTCCGCGTCCTGGCCGGTCTCGGTCGGTCCCACCAGGTGGTCCTGGACACCGGCATCGGCTGGGCGCTCTGGCCGGTGGCCGTGCTCTGCGCCCTCGTCTGCATCGTGCTGGCCACCGTGCCGACCCTGCTGCGCGGCGTCGGTGCCGCCCTGCGCCGCCGGGCAGGCCGCCGCCAGGCGATGGTCTCCGGCATCGCCCGCAACGGCGGTGACCTCGCGGTGCTCGCCCTGGCCGTGCTCGCCTACCAGCAGCTCGACCAGTACGGCGGTGGACTGTCCACCGACTCCTCCGGCCGGCTCGGCGTCGACCCGTTGCTGGTCGCCACCCCCACCCTGGCGCTGTGCGCGGGAACCCTGGTGGTGCTGCGGCTGCTGCCCCTGGTCGCCCGGCTGGGCGCCAGGGCCGCCGCCCGGGGCAGTGGCCTCGGCCCGGCCATGGTCGGCTGGCAGCTGGCCCGTCAGCCCGCCCGGGCCACCGGACCCGTGCTGCTGTTGGTGATGGCCGTGGCCACCGGGGTGCTCGCGCTCGGCCAGCACGCCACCTGGACCGCCTCCCAGTACGACCAGGCCTCCTTCGACACGGCCGGCGGCCTGCGCATCTCCGCGGCGCACACCGCGCCGATGGGCCAGGGCGGCCACTACGGCGCGCTGCCCGGCGGCGACCGGCTGATCCCGGTGAACCGCGAGGACCAGGTGCTGTCGAACGGCAACGGGCAGGTGCTCGCGGTGGATTCCTCCGCCCTCGCCGACCGCGTGCCGTACCGCGACGACCTGCTCGGCGGGGTCGACCGGGCGAAGGTGTTCGGCACGCTCGCCCAGCCGGCGCCGACCGGCGCGAAGGCCGGCGTCACGCTGCCCGGCCGCCCGCTGCGGATCGACGCCGACCTGGCCATCCGGCAGGTGTTCGACAACAGCAGCCTGTACCCGCCGGTCCCGTCCCCGCCGGAGGTGACGCTGCTGCTGCGGGACCGCTTCGGTTACGTCCACAAGGCCCCGTTCGCCGACCTCCCGGTCAGCGGCGAGCAGCGCGCCTCGGCCCCGCTGAGCACGCTGGTCGACGCCCCGGTGGGCTCCGCCGCCGCACCGCTGACCCTGGTCGGGGCGACCGTCTCCTTCGGCGACCGAGTCATGGGTGAGGTGACCGTCGGTCGGCTGGCCGTCTCAGACAGCGCGGACGGGCCCGCGACCGACGTTCCGGTGCCGGCCAGCCTCTCCTGGAAGGGGGATGTGGTCGACGGGCCGGCACTCAAGCCCGGGGCCGCGCCGCCGGTCACCGTACGGCCCGAACCGGCCGACGCCGGGCGGCTGTTCACCGTCGACTACGCCTCGGCGAAGGTCCCCCTGCGAGCCGTCGTCGGCATCGCGGGCGTGGAGGCGCCGGGCGTCGTGACCGGCGTCGCCACCCAGGACTACCTGAAGCTCGTCGGCGGCTCGGTCGGCGACGTCCTCCGGGTGTCGTTCGCCGGGGCCGTCGTCCAGGTCAAGATCACCGGGGTGGTCCAGGCCGTGCCGACGACCGGTCGCAACGCACTGGTCGTCGACCTGGCCACCACGGCGCGGCTGCTGGCCGCCCAGGGTCGCACCCTGCCCGGCCACGCCGAGTGGTGGCTGCCGGCCACCGGGCCGGGCGACCGCGCTCCGGCCGAGCTGGCCGCCGCCCTGCGGGCCGCCCCCGGCTCCCAGGACGTCCAGCTCTACGACGAGGTCTCCGAAGGAATGCTCAGCGACCCGGTGGGCGCCGCCCCGCAGAACGCGCTGATGGCCATCGCGCTCGTCACCGCCGTGCTCGCCGCGATCGGCTTCGTCGCCTCCGTGGCCGGCTCCGCCCACGAGCGGGCCCGGGACTCCGCGCTGCTGCTCGCCCTGGGCGCGCCGCGCAAGCAGGTGACCCGCACCGTCGCGGCCGAACAGGCGCTGCTGGTCGGACTCGGCGGGACCGTCGGGCTCGCCCTCGGCGCCCTGCTCGTCCACCTGATCGTCCCGTTCGTCGTCCTGACGCCCGCCGCCCGCCCGCCGATACCCGAGGCCCTGATCGACCTGCCCGTCGGCCAGGCCCTGCTGTTCGCGGCCGCGATCGCCGTCGCCCCGCTGCTGTCGGCCTTCCTCATCGGACGCCGCCGTCGAGACGTGGCCAACCGGCTGCGCCACGTGGAGGAGATGTGACCACCCAGGCCGGCACCCGTGTGCCCACCCCCGACACCGCCCACCGCCCCGCGCGCTGGGTCCGCACCAGGCTGCGGGCGAGCCCGCTGGCCGCGCTGCTCATGGCGGCCCTCGCGTTCGTCACCGTCTTCCTGGCGGCGGCCTTCCCCCGCGTCGCCGACCGGGGCGCGGACGCGGCGCTGCGGGACTTCGTCAGCCAGAAGCGCCTCGTCCAGACCAGCCTGCAGACCACCTCCAAGGTCCTCGACGACGACGACGCGGTCAAGCTCGACCGGGTGCAGCAGAACCTGATCGAGACGGCCGGCCGAGAGCTGACGCTGGCCCGGTCGGGCGAGGCCTACGGCGCCCGCGCCCTGGGCGACCGCGGCATGGGCAATCCGGAGTACGTCCGTTTCGCGGAAAAGAGGACCGACCCGGTCCTCGGCCTGCTCTACCTGCACGATCTGGCCGCCCGGGCCACCCTCACCGACGGCACCTGGCCGCCCCCCGGCGACGTCGGCGGTCCGCTGCCGATCGTGATCAGCAAGAAGGCCGCCGAGACCATCCACATCAAGCTCGGTGACGTCATCGACAACGGCGTCGAGGGCTCGGGTGCCAAGCGGACCACCGTGGTGGTCGGCTTCTACCAGCTCAACGACCCGCTGGATCCGTTCTGGGACGACCTCGGCTGCCCAGCCCGCGCCTGCCTGAACGCCACCCCCGCGCACGAGCACTGGATGACGAGCGGATTCGTCGACGGCAGCAGCCTGCCCGCGATGGTCCGCTGGGGCTCGGGCGGCGAGAACTTCTGGCGACTGCCCGTCGACCCCGCCTCGCTGCACGCCGACCAGCTCGACCGCACCCGCAGCGTCATCAGCTCCTTCCTGACCGGGCACGACGCCACCGCCCTGGCCGGCTCGACCGGGCGCGCCAACCTGCACACCAGCTCGAACCTGCCCGACATCCTCACCCGGGCGGACGAGCGCTACCAGGCCTCGCTGCCGCTCAGCGCGATCGGTCCGGCCGGCGTGGCGGGCGTGGCCACCGTGGTGCTGTTCCTGGCCGCCGCCCTCACCACCGACCGGCGAACCGCCGAGATCCGGCTGCTCCGGGCTCGCGGCGGTTCCCTTGCCGGGGTGCTGCGACGGTTGATCGGCGAGGGTGCGGTCACCGTCCTGCCGGCCGCCGTGCTCGGAACGGCCCTCGCCCTGGTGCTGCTGCCCACCCCCCGGTGGGACCGTTCGGTGCTGGCGGCCCTGGTGGCGACGCTGATCGCCCTGCTGGCCTTCCCGGCCCGTGCGGCCCTGCTGTGGGCACGCGGGCGGGCGAGTGGCGGCCGACGCCGACTGGTCGGCGAACTCGCCGTCCTGGCGGTGACCGTCGCGGCCGTGGCGGAGGTCCGGCGCCGGGGCGTCGGCGCCGGCGCCGGGCTGGATCCGCTGCTGGTCGCCGCCCCGCTCCTGCTCGCCGTCACCGGCGGGTTGTTGCTGGCCCGGATCGAGCCGGTGGTGGTCGGCTGGCTGTCCGCCCTCGCCGGCCGGGGCCGTGGCCTGATCGGCTTCCTCGGCCTGGCCCGAGCCGCCCGCGACAGCTCGGGACGCCGCAAGCCCTCCGTGCTGCCACTGCTCGCCCTGCTGATCGCCGTCACCGCGACCGGCTTCGGCGCCACCGTGCTCGCCACCGTCGATCACGTGCGGACCCGCGCCGCGCGCATCGTCACGGGCGGGGACATCGGCGTCTCCCTCCCGGGCTACGCCACCCTGACCGACTCGTTCACCAAGGCCGCCGGTGCGCTGCCGGGCGTCCGGGCCTCGACCGCGGTCTGGGTCGAGCCCAAGACCCGCATCGTCGACGCCGACCGGAACTACACCGAGGCCTACCTGGTGATGGTGGTCGATCCGGCGGCGTACGCCGAGATCGCCCGGACTCTCGGGGTCGGCGAGTTCGATCCGGCGAAGCTGACCGGGACGTCCGGCGGCCGGGACACCCCGGTGCCCGCCCTGGTCAGCCGCGACCTGGCCAAGCGCCTGGCCGCAGGGTCGTCCCAGGTGCGCACGCCCAACGGCAACGACCTGCGCCTCACCGTCGCCGGGACCGTCGGCGCCACCCCCGCGCTGCCGGACCCGGGCAAGCCGTTCGTCGTCGTTCCCGCCGGCCCCGCCTGGGAGCGACTGCCGGACGCCAAGCGGGTGAACGAGTGGTTCGCCGTCGGCGATGTCGACCCCGAAGGGGTCAGAACGGCCCTGCGGGAGAACGGCGGGGCCCAGCCGGTCGGTCTGGCCAAGCTGATCGCGGACGAGGCCGCGGCCGTCGGCAAGACCGCCCACGGCCTGCCCGCGGGATACACGGTGCACAGCAGCCGGGAGACCGCCGCCGCGCTCGGCGACGACCCGCTGCAGCACGCCGCCGGGCGGCTGTTCTGGTACTCGGCCGCCGCCAGCGCCGGGTTCGCCCTGCTCGCCGTGCTGCTGACGCTGTTCCGGGCCGCGCCCGACCGCACGGCGCTGCTCGCCCGGCTGCGCACCATGGGCCTGCGGCCCCGCCAGGGGCTGGCGCTGATCGTCACGGAGGCGCTGCCGCAGACCTTTGCGGCGGCCGTCGGCGGCGGCCTGGTCGCGGTCGCGGCAGTCGCCCTGCTGGGCGGCGCCTTCGACATCTCGACGCTGGTCGGCGCCAGGGTCGGGGAGGTCATCACCCCCGTGCTGATGCCGGTGCTGCTGCCCACCGCTGGCCTGGCCCTGCTGGTCGGCCTCGGGGTGGTGCTGGAGACGCTGGTCGCCGGCCGGCGCCAGATCGCCACCGAACTGCGGGCAGGGGAGCAGTCGTGACACCGCGACCGGCGGCACGGGCCGCCGCAGTGGGGACCACCGGTACCTGCCGGAGTGTCCGGACGAGCCGGACCGCCGGTACCGGACAGACCAACCAGACCGTCGAGACAGGAGAGCAGCCGTGAAGAGCACCCCCCAGGAGCGGCCGGCCGCCGAGGCCCCCAGCCTGCAGGAGCTCCGGCAGCGGGCCCTCGCCGCCGCCTCGCCCAAGGCGTTCGGAGAAGGGGCGGCCATCGTCTGCGACCGGCTGGTGCGGATCTTCAGCGCCGAGGGGATCGAGGTCCAGGCGTTGCAGGGCCTTGAGCTGACCATCGGGCAGGGCGACCTGGTGGCCCTGGTCGGTGCCTCCGGCAGCGGCAAGTCCACCCTGCTCACCATCCTCGCCGGACTGGACGTGCCGACCGCAGGCACCGCCACCGTGGCGGGCTGCGACCTGCTGGAGATGTCCACCAAGGAACGGCTGCGCTACCGGCGCGAGGTGGTCGGCTTCATCTGGCAGCAGACCGCCCGCAACCTGCTGCCGTTCCTGACCGCCGCCGAGAACATCGCCCTGCCGATGCAGCTGCGCGGCGGCCGGTCCGGGGCCGGGGGAGCGAAGCAACAGGCCGTGAGGGTGGCCGAGTTGATGGAGGCTCTGGAGATCGGCGACCTCGCCCACCGACGGCCCGACGAGCTGTCCGGCGGCCAGCAGCAGCGGGTCGCGATCGCGGTGGCGATGGCCAACAACCCGCCGGTGCTGCTCGCCGACGAGCCGACCGGTGAGCTGGACTCCGATACCGCGGGGGTGATCTTCGAATCCTTTCGCACCGTCAACCGGGAGCTCGGCACCACCGTCGTGATCGTCACCCACGACCCGATGGTCGCGGGGGAGGTGCGCCGCACGGTCGCCATCCGGGACGGGCGGACCAGCAGCGAGGTGCTGCGCCGCACCGTGACGGACGAGCACGGCGAGGAGTCGATCAACGAACGCGAGTACGTGATGCTGGACCGCACCGGTCGGGTGCAGTTGCCGGTCAAGTTCCTGGAGGCGCTCGGGATGGAGCACCGGGTGGCGGTGGACCTCGCGGCCGACCACATCGAGGTCCGGCCGGACGATCTGGCCGGGCACTGACACGGCCTCAGCCGTCACCGTCCATCCGCTGGAAGAGGCCGCTGCCCTCGGCGTCCCTCCGCAGGTCGGGCGGCGTGGCCTCGGCGTCGCGTTCCCCTCGGGAGGTGGCGGTGCAGCGGGCGAAGACGAGCAAGGCGCCGGCCGCCACGGCGAGGATGCCCAGTGCGGTGAGGACACGTAGCCAGGTCAAGGTAGGGCCTCCTGGAGACGGTGCGAGGGAACGCCGCCGAGGTGTATCGGCAGTTCGGCCCGCCTGGTCGAGTGCCCACGGTCGGTTCTTCCCGCCGAACGCCCGCGCGAGAGGCTGTCCGCGCGGGCGCTCGAAGTATTGACGGGGCGCGTCACGCCCCATCGCGCGCCCCTGTGGTGGTGACGGGCCGTCCGGCCCGTGCGTCCACCAGGGCGCGCAGCGCGGGCAGGTCCGGCTTGCCCAGGCTGTTCAGCGGGATCGCGGGGAGGAGCAGAACCGCGTCCGGGGCGCACCGAGGGTCCCCGCGCTCGCCCACCCAGCGGCGCAACTGTTCCGCCGACACCCGCGCGCCCGGGGCGAGGGCCACCGCGGCGTTCACCCGCTCCAGACGGTCCGGGTCGACGGTCGCGAACATCACCGCCTCCCGGACGTCCGGGTGCATCCGCAGGGGTTCCTCGACCTCAAGGGGGAACACATTGTGCCCCTCGACGATCGCCATCGGGTCCCGCCGCCCGGCCACCGTCAGAAAACCGGCCGCGTCCAGACCACCCAGGTCGCCGGTGTGCAGCCAGCCGTCCCGCAGCACCCGCTCGGTCAGCTCCGGGTCGCGCCAGTAGCCGGCCATCGCGGTCGGGGTGCGCACGCAGATCTCCCCGGTCCGGCCGGGCGGCAGCGGTGTGCCCTCCTCGTCCAGGATGCGCACCTCGGTGTCCGGGTACGGACGCCCGGCGGTGATCAGCAGCCGCGGCGCCAGGTGCTCGTCCGGGCTCAGCCGGGAGACCGGACCGCACTCCGTCAGGCTGTAGGTCTGGTGCAGCACCCGCCCCAGCCGCCGGGTCGCCTCCGCCAGCCGGCGCGGCGAGGGGGTGCAGCCGGTGTAGCCGACCCGGCGCAGACTGCCGGTGTCGGTCGCGGCCAGCAGCGGGTGGTCCAGCAGCGCGTAGAGCAGATGCGGCGGCAGGTACACCCGCGACACCCGGTGCCGCTCGATCGCCGCCAGCACCTCGCCGGCGTCGAATCCCTCCTGCAGCACCACCGTGCCGCCCGCCGCCAGGGCGAAGTCCGCCGTCGTACCGCCGCCGTGGCACAGCGGCGTGCAGAGCAGGAACGACGCCCCGGACAGCAGGGCGGGCCGCGGCGGGCGCGCGAAGCGGCGCAGCACGCCCTTCGGTCGTCCGGTGGTGCCGCTGGTGAACCGCACGGCCATCACGTCCTCGGGCCCGTACCGCGGCTCCGAGGGTGCGGGGGAGCAGGCCGCGGCGAGCTCCAGCAGGTCCGCGCCGAGTGCCGTCGGGCCGAGGGCGAAGAGGCCGGCGGACGGGAGCGCTCGCGCGATCGCGTCGGCCGCGGCGGAGCAGGCCGACGGATCGAACACGAGCGCCGTCGTCTCGACGAACCCGGCCAGCGTCACCAGCTCGGAAACCGGACTCTCCGGATACGGCATCGCCACCCGGCACCCGATCAGGTTCGCCGCCAGCCGCACCAACAGTGCCTCCGGCCGGTTCCCGGCCAGAACCGTCACCCCGTCCCCGCGCCCCAATCCCGCCCGCTCCAGCGCACGGGCCATCCGGAACACCGCGTCCAGACAGTCCTGGCCGGTCAGCGCCTCGTCCCCGCGCCGCAGCGCCACCCGCCCCGGGTCCCGCGCCAGCCCGTCCAGCACCAGCCCGGTGTACGTCGGACCTGCCTCTGTCATGCCCACCCTCCCTGTCTGACGGTGCGTCAGCCTAGTGGGTGCCGGCACCGGAAGTGCGCTACGGTCACGGCGGTCACGGGGGGAGAGGGCCGCCTCGGGGGAGATCCGCGCCCAGCCGCCCTGCGGCCCTCGTCCCGCTGGAAGCGCGGTTGGTCCTCACGCCAGGGCGACGACCAGCAGGACGAACGCCGTGATGATGACGCCCGCGCGCACGTAGTGGAGGCGGTCCCAGCGGCCGAGCTGCTCCCGCCAGTCCGCCGGGGCGCTCTCGGGGGTCCAGTGCGCCGCCCGAGAGTTGATCGGGACGAGCAGGGCGACCGACATCACCACGCTGAGGACGAGCAGTCCGGCCGCCGTGGCGACCAGCCCCGCTCCGGCGCCGCCCCAGGCCACCGCAGACCAGGCCGCGCCGAGCACCACCGAGCCGATGTACCAGAACGGCATCACCCGGCCGAGCAGCTTGGCCCCCGCGCTGCGGGCCGCGAGGCCGCCGTTGTGCGGCAGCCCGTCGACGATCGGGTTGACGAAGACCGCCACCGCGAACTCCACGCCCACCAGTAGGCCGACGACCACGACCGTGACGACGGCGAGTGCGTTCTGCATGTCCCCTCCCAGGCTCCGGTGCGACGCGCCATCGCGTTTCTAGCGTCGCTAGGTTCTGACGCAATGCTAGGAGTGTCGATGCTCGAATGTCTAGCACCGCTAGAACCTTCACGCGTCGGCTTCGTCAAGGCCGAGGAGCGCGAGCCCCGTCGAGCAGCGCGGTCCCCAGATCGCTGACGGTGTAGTTCACCTCGCGCCGGTAGCGCCGGCTGGTCACCAGGCCCGCGGCACGTAGCACTGCCAGGTGCTGGGAGACCGCGCCCAGACTCAGTCCGGTGCGGGCCGCCAGCTGCGTGATGGTGCTCGGCGAGCTGGTGTACTCGAGGACCTGGGTGCGGTTGCGGCCGAGCAGGCGGACGACCCCGGCGTCGCCGGAAGGCTGCTGCTCCCACAGGGTGCCGACCGCGCGGGCGGGATAGACGGCTATGGGTGGCGACGTCGGATGGGTCGCCAGGAGCAAGCCGCTGCCCGCGAAGACGCTCGGCAGGAGAGGCGGGCCCCGGCCGCCCAGGGTGACACCGGTGTCCAGCCGGTCGTCCGCGACCAACCGGTCACCCGTCCAGCGCAACGTCGGATGGAGGTTCTCGAACAGCAACCGGACGCCCCCGTCGGCGAACTGGCGGGTCCGGTGGGAGATGTCCGCCTCCAGCAGGGCCCGCATGAGGGGCCAGTGCGGTTCGATTGCGACCTCCCACCAGCCCCGGACGGCCTCGACCAGCAGGGGCAACGACCGCTCGGGGTCGGCGGTCAGCAGCCGTGCGAACGGCGACGCGGACGTGCAGCAGTCGGTCGCCCCGACCTCGGCCCGGACCCGGCAGGCGGGGGTCGACCGCACCACCGCCAGCTCCGCCTCGATCTCGCCGAGCGAGACGTCGGGCGGCGGCGTCAGGAAATCAGGCAGACACGTGCCGGATCGTACGAGGGAGCGCAACGGTGCGGTTCGTCGGGCGAGCTCCCGGTCTCGGGTCAGCAGTCGGGCAGCCCTGATCCACGGAAGGTGGACGGCGTGGCGGGCCGGTTCGGCGAGCGCCCAGAGGCTGGCGACCGTCTCCCAGAGCGGCGAGACGGCGAACCTGACGCCGGCGACGTCGTCGGGCTCGAAACGTACTTCGCTCATGCCTCCCCTGGGGCCATGACCTGCATGTTTTCGCTCTGGCCGAAAGCATGGCCGCCGGTTGCCGCCGGATGGTGGTGTTGCCGGTCATGGGAGCGAACCGTTCGAGCCTGTTCTACCACCGCGATTGCGCCCTCGCCGGTGGCACGCTCGGCCAGCTCCTCGGCGCACGTGACGCGATGTGGGTCGGAGCCGTCGGCGAACTGCTCGCGGTGCTCCCGATCCTCCTCTCACCGCTTCGCGCGATGGATCGACTCCCCACCACCGCGGTGGACGAGGAGCGGGCTGCTGCCGCGGTCGTCTGACCCGAGCGCGAGCGGGCCCGAACGCCGAGCGCCCCCTCGTACCCGCTACGCGGGCATCACCCCGTGGATGCGGGAAACGGTGAACATGCCCGCCAGGACCCGTGCCAACCAGGTGTGTCGAGACCGCCTGGCCACGTGGCCAGGGTCGATGCGCTCGCCTTGCCGATGGGGAACACCTCGTCGAGTTGAGGGACGTGGTTCTGGCCCCAGGGGCAGCCGGGGAACTCAAGGACGGGGTACCGCCGGAGCGGTGGGACTCCTCCGGTATCGCCGCCGGGGTCAGCCGGCGGGGCTGACCGGCTGAGGGCCGGTCGGGTCGTGGTTCCGGCCCTGGAAGGTGCGGCGGTACGCGGCGGGTGAGACGCCGATCGTGGCGGCTAGGTGCTGGCGCAGGGAGGAGGCGCTGCCGAACCCGGCGTGCTCGGCGACCTGGTCCACCGGAAGGTCGCTGGACTCCAGTAGCCTGCGGGCGAGTTCGAGCCGCTGGGTGGTGAGCCACTGGCCGGGGGTCTGACCGGTCTCGGCGAGGAAGCGACGGCTGAAGGTGCGCACGCTCATGCCCGCCTGGGTGGCCAACTGGGCCAACTGGATGGGCTGGTGCAGCTGTCGCAGGGCCCACTCGCGGGCCCGGGCGGTGTCGCTGCCGGTCGCATTGGGGACGGGGCGGGCGATGTACTGGGCCTGTCCGCCGTCGCGCCATGGCGGAACCACGCACATGCGGGCGACCTGGTTGGCGATCTCGCTGCCGTGGTCGCGGCGGATCAGGTGCAGACAGAGGTCCATCCCGGCGGCGGCGCCGGCCGAGGTGAGGACGTCGTCGTCGTCCACGTAGAGCACGTCGGGGTCGAGCGGGGTCCGCGGGTACAGCTTGCGGAAGCGCTCGGTGTACCACCAGTGCGTGGTGGCGGGCCGGCCGTCGAGCAGTCCGGTGGCGGCGAGGACGAAGGAGGCCGTGCAGATCGACACCAGGCGGGTCCCGGGCCTGAGCTGGGCCAGAGCGGCGGCGACCGGTTCCGCGAGTGGGTCGCCGCCGCCGATCGGGTCGTTGATGGGCGCCACGATCAGGGTGTCGGCGGTGGCGATCACGCTCGCGTCGTGCTCGACGGCGATCGAGAAGTCCTCGCTGGTCCGCACCGGCCGGCCGTCCGGGGTGCAGGTGAGCACCTCGTAGAGCCGGTTCCCGTCCGGGCCGTGGGCGAGGCCGAAGGCCTTTGCGGGGATGCCGAGTTCGTAGGGGATGACGCCGGGGAGGGCGAGGACGACGACGCGATGCTTGGCCTGTCGCATGGCCAGATTCTCTCACTGATTGGCGATCTGGCCACTCGTTTCGGTTGGTCGGTGGCGTCAGGCTGTGGACCGAGCGCTGATCAACCGCTGATCGACCGCGAACGAGACGGGGAGTGATCCAGGATGGCGGAGAAGATGCTGGCCGTGGCCTTCGAGGAGCCGGGCGGGCCGGAGGTCCTGAAGGTCGTGGAACGGGAGCGGCCGGTACCCGGTCCGACGGAGATCCTGGTCCGGGTGCACGCGGCCGGCGTCAACCCGGTGGACTGGAAGACCCGGGCGGTCGGTGCCCTGTACGTCCCCGGTGACGGCATCGTGGGGTGGGACGTCTCGGGTGTGGTGGAGGCGGTCAGCCGCGGTGTGACGATCTTCCGGCCGGGCGACGAGGTGTACGGAATGCCGGGCTTCCCGCGGATGGTCGGCGGCTACGCCCAGTACGTGGCCGCTCCGGCACGCCACTTCGCCCCCAAGCCGGCCGGACTCGACCACGTACAGGCGGCGGCCCTGCCGCTGGCCGCGCTGACGGCCTGGCAGGCGCTGGTGGACACGGCGGGCCTGCGGGAGGGGCAGCGAGTCCTGGTGCACGCCGCGGCAGGAGGCGTCGGGCACCTGGCGGTGCAGATCGCCAAGGCGTACGGCGCGCACGTCATCGGCACGGCCAGCGCGGGCAAGCACGAATTCGTGCGGGGCCTGGGCGCGGACGAGGTGATCGACTACAGGGAGGTCGACTTCGCGTCGGTGGTCTCCGATGTGGACGTGGTGATCGACCCGATCGCCGGGGTCTACCAGGAACGCTCGCTGTCGGTCCTGCGGAACGGCGGCACGTTGATCACCCTCCCGGCCCGTGAGACCGAGGCGCTCGCCGCGGCCGCGGCCGCGCGCTCCATCCGCTCGGGCTTCATGCTGGTCGAGCCCGACCGGCGGGCGCTGTTGGCCGTCACGGAGCTGGTCGAGACCGGCAGGCTGAAGGTCCACGTCGACGCCGTCTTCCCGCTGGCGGACGCCGCCAAGGCCCACGAGCTCGGCGAAACCGGAAGGGTCACGGGGAAGTTGGTACTGACCGTCGACTGACGGGATGTCGTTCGCCGTTCGCCGCCCGCCGCCCGGCGGCCGGGGCACCGGCTTCGGGGGGCCGCCCCGGCGGCGCTCCCGACCGGCGCCACGTCAGCGCCAGGGCCCGTGCTGGAAGTCATGCCTCGCCGCCCGGCCTCCGCCGCGCTGACCACGGAGGACGATGAAGGCCCGGGTGTGCTTGAGTTCCACCGGTCGGATGCGAACGGGGCAGTGGTGGGCGGCGAGGTGGATGTGGTGATGGCGCCGCGGGGCGTGGTGGACCTGCGGGGGGCCGACGGGGCGGGGTTCGTGGTGGCGTATCCGGCTGATGCCGTGGTGGTGGTGTCCGGGTTGCCGGGGGCTGGGAAGAGTACGTTGCTGAGGCGCTGGTGCGGGGGAGGGGGTGTGGTGCGGGCGGTGGATCCGCGGGCGGTGCATGAGGCTTGTGAGGCGGTGATGCCGGGGTGGTTGCCGTACGGGGCGTACCGGCCGTGGGCGCGGGTGGAGCACTTCCGGTTGTTGCGCAGGTCGGTGCGGCGGGGCGGGCCGTTGTTGGTGCACGACTGCGGCAGCCGGGCGTGGATGCGGCGGTGGCTCGCGCGGGAGGCCGGGCGGCAGGGGCGTGAGCTGCACCTGGTGTTGCTGGATGTCGGCGCGGACGCCGCGCTCGATGGGCAGCGGGCGCGTGGGCGGCATGCCTCGGCCCGGGTGTTCGCCCGACACTGCCGGGGGCTGGAGCGGCTGTCGGCGGCGTTTGCGGTGGGCGGGTCGATGCCCACGCCGGAGGCGGTGTCGGTGCTGCTGCTCGATGGGGTCTCCCGTTCGCGGGCGGAGGCGGTTCGGTTCGGTGCCGCGCGCTGAGGCCGGCTGCGGGCGCGGAGTCCAGAGGGCTTGAATCGCGGTGGCGGAGGGGGAAGATGGGTGGATGGTGACGATCGATACCTCCCGTCTGGTCCTGCGTCGTTGGCGCGAGGGCGATGTTCCGGCGATGGCCGCGGTGAACGCGGACCCCGAGGTGATGCGGTGGATCCGCGACGGGAGGGTCCTCGCCCCGGAGGAGACGCGCCTGGCGATCGAGCGGTTTGAGAAGGGCTGGGACATCGAGGGCTTCGGCCTGTTCGCGGTGGAGCTGCGGGCGACCGGTGAACTCGTCGGGTTCACGGGCTTGGCCGTTCCGTCCTTCCTGCCCGAGGTACTGCCCGCCGTCGAGATCGGCTGGCGGCTCGGCCGACCGTTCTGGGGTCGGGGCATCGCCACCGAGGCGGCGACGGCGGTGCTGCGGTTCGGGTTCGAGGGGCGCGGCCTGGAGCGGATCATCAGCATCGCCCAGGTCGGCAACTCCGCCTCCGAGCGCGTCATGGCCAAGCTCGGCCTGCGGCCCGAACGCGAGACGACCGTCCCGGGAAACGGCCGCGTCGTGCGGGTCCACGAACTGACCCGCGCGGAATACCTGACTCACCGTCAGGGGTGAGCGGGAAAACCGTTCGCCGCGCTCACCGGCCCGGCTCTACGCTCCGTGCGCTGAAGGGCCGAGCACGGGGGAGCGCATGAGCAGGGCCGAGGTCGCACGGGCAGCCAACGGGTTGGGGGAGCGCTGGCTGGAGCAGCTCGACCCGCAGGGCGGGACGGTGCTGATGCCGGCCGGGGTGTGGCCGCTGCTCGGGTTGTTGGCACCGGCCGGGAGCGTCCCCGTTCAGGGCGAGTTGGTGGAGGCGCTCGGGTTGCCGCCGGTGGCCGCCGCGGAGCGTGCCCGTGAGATGTTGGGTCTGCTGCGGGGGATCCCGGCGGTCCGGACGGCGCTGGGGCTCTGGACGAACGACCGGCTGCGGCTGCGCCCGCAGTGGCGGGCGGGGCTGCCGGCGGATGTGCACGGGCGGCTGAGCGGCGATACCGAGCAGGACCGCAAGCTGCTGGACGCCTGGGCCGTGCGGGAGACCGACGGCCTGATCGACGCGATGCCGGTCGAGCTGGACCCGGGCACCCGCCTGGTGCTGGCCGCCGCGCTCACCGTGCGGACCGACTGGATCCGGCCGTTCAGGGACTTCGGCGGGCCGCGGGAGGACGAGCAGGAGGGCTGGCGGGAGCCCGTCCACTACCTCTCCCGCGCGACGTCGATGCTGGACCGGGCCGCTGTCCTGGAGACCCAGGCCGGTCCGGTCACCGAGTTGCAGGTGTACGGGTACGGGGACATCAGCGTCCACCTGCTGCTCGGCGAGCCCGACGCCCCGCCCGGCCGGGTGCTGGCCGCAGGGATCGGGGCGTTGTCGCAGCGGCACCGCCGGACCACCGTGGACCGGATGCCCGTCGGCACCCCAGGCCCCGGGCTGACGGTCGAATGGCTGCGGCGCTATGAGCCGCGGGACGTCCTGGCCGTGAGCGTCCCGAAGTTCACCGTCGAGGCGGACCACAACCTGCTGGCCCACCGTCGGCTCTTCGGACTGACGACGATGGCCACCCGCTCGCAGGTCGAGCACCGGCTGCCCGGGCTCTCGGACGGCGAGGACGGCGAGCCGCTGTACCTGAACAGCGCCCGCCAGCGGGCCACCGCGACGTTCGGCCGGCGCGGGTTCCGGGCCTCCTCGGTGACGGCCCTGGGCATGGTGGCCGGGAGCGCTGCGGGCGCCCACCGGCTGCCGCCGTACGTTCAGCGGTTCGCCCGGGTGAGCTTCGCCCGCCCCTTCGGGTTCCTCGCCGTCCACCGCCTCTCCGGGCTGGTCCTGGCGGCCGGTTGGGTGACCGAACCCGACCCGGCCGTGGACCCCTGGGCCGGCCCGGTGGACGAGCCGGAGGAGGACTGAGGAGGACTGAGGAGGAGGGACGGGGGCACGTGATGGGCGGGTGTGACGCGAGGAAGTGATCTGGGGTAACACACCGTAATCGCCCCCGTCGTCGCGAGCGCACTGCGAGACTGGGACGAGCAGAGTCCGTCACGGAGAGAGGCCACACCCCGCATGCCCAGCAGCGCCGCCGTCGACAACCCGTGGTTCCGCCGGTTCAACCCGTCCGACTCCGCATCCGCCCGGGTCGTGATCTTCCCGCACGCCGGAGGCTCGGCCAGCTACTACCTGGACCACGCCAACGCGCTCGCGCCGTACGCGGACGTGCTCGCCGTCCAGTACCCGGGGCGGCAGAACCGCTTCGCGGAACCGCCGATCGACTCGGTGCCGGAGCTCGCCGAGCAGGCCTACCGGGAGCTGCGGGAATGGGCGGACCTGCCGCTCACCTTCTTCGGGCACAGCATGGGCTCGGCCGTCGCCTTCGAGGTGACCCGGTGCTTCGCCCGGGACGGTCTGGCGGGGCCCGAGCGGCTGTTCGTGTCCGCGGGCCGCGCGCCCTCACTGCCCCGGGACAGCCGGATGCACCAGCTGCCGGACGACGGCATGCTCAAGGAGATCGTCCGGCTCGGCGGGACGGATGAGCGGATTCTCGCCAGCCCGGCGCTGCGCGAGCTGATCGTCCCGGCGCTGCGGGCCGACTACACCGCCATCGAGACCTACCGCGCCGCCCCGGACGTCGTCGTCACCCAGCCGATCATCGGCTTGGTGGGGGAGAGTGACGGCAATGCGACGGTCGAGCAGGTCGCCCAGTGGGAGCGACACACCACCGGCGGCTTCGACCTGCGGGTCTTCCCGGGCGGGCACTTCTACGTGGCGGACCAGGTCGATGCCGTGGTGCGGGTGATCACCGCACATCTACGCGGTTAGAACCGCAGCCGGAACCGCAGCCAGAACCGCCGTCGGAACCCTGTCGGAGGCCCGACGGCTGGGCTAGGGTTCGCGCTGACGACACGTCGGCAGACCCCCGGGAGGCCCCATGCGTCGGATCGCCGTCGTCGGAGCGGGCCAGGCAGGCCTGCAGCTCGCGCTCGGGCTGGTGGCCGACGGGTACGGGGTGACGCTGGTGGCCGAGCGCACGCCGGAGCAGGTGCGCGGCGGGCGGGTGCTGTCCACCCAGGCGATGTTCGGCCCGGCGCTGCGGATCGAGGCGGCCGCCGGGCTGGACCTGTGGGCGGGCGAGGCGCCGGCGGTCTCCTCGGTGGAGGCGGTGCTCGCGGCGCCGCCGGCCACCCGGGCGCTGGAGTTCACCATGACCTTGGACGAGCCGGCCCAGTCGGTGGACCAGCGGATCAAGCTGGCCCGCTGGCTGGAGCTGCTCGCGGAGCGCGGCGGCCGGGTCGAGTGCCGCTCGCTGGACCGGGCCGGGCTGCACGAGCTGGCCCGCGGGCACGAGCTGACCGTGGTCGCGGCCGGTCGTGGCGAGCTGGCCGGGATCTTCGAGCGGCACAGCGCCCGCTCGCCCTTCGACCGGCCGCAGCGATCCCTCTCCTGCCTGTACGCGCACGGCGTGGGCTCGCCCGACCCGGCCGCCGGGCCCAGAGCGCGGATGCACGCCCTGCCCGGCCTCGGCGAGCTGTACCTGCAGCCGGCCCTGACGCTCTCCGGGCCCTGCGACATCCTGCTCTGGGAGGCGCTGCCCGGCGGGCCGCTGGACGCGTTCGGTGACGGCCCGACGCCCGAGGTCCAACTGGACCGGATCCGCCGGCTGTTGGCCGAGTACCTGCCCTGGGAGGCGGAGCTCTGGCGGGAGGCGGAGCCGACCGACGCCGGGGCCGGGCTCTGGGGTGCGGTGACCCCGACGGTCCGCCGACCGGTGGCGGAGCTGGGCTCGGGCGTGGAGGCCGTCCATGTGCTGGGCCTCGGCGACGCCGTGGTGGTCAACGACCCGATCACCGGACAGGGCGCCAACGGCGCGGCCCGTGCGGCAGAGGCGTACCGGCGGGCGATCGTCGAGCACGGCGACGCCCCGTTCACGGCGGACTGGATGTGCCGCACCGCTGAGCGATTCTGGCAGCAACACGCCCGCCACACCGTCGAGTTCACGGCAGCGATGTTGACCATGCCGGACCACCTGCAGGGCGTCTTCGCGGCCGCCGCCGAGCACGAGCAGGTCGCTCGCCGGCTCGCCAACACCTACGCCGAGCCGAGCGACCACGCCGCCTGGCTGGCCACGTCCGAGCTGACCGCCGCGTACCTCTCGTCGGTCGGGAACTAGCCGTCCTGTGGGTCTTGGCGGACCCGGCAGGGATCCGCAAGGCAGGGCCTGGCCGCACTTGCCCCCGGACGGCCCCCGGGACGACGCTGGAGGGAAGACGGCAACGGGTGCGGGAGGCGTCGCTCGTGGACGGACACGGGCCCGCGGGCCGGTCCGGCAGCGGCCACCGGAGCGTGCCGCACACGGCGGACCTGCGGGTGGAGGCCTGGGCGCCGACGGCCGAGGGCTGTATCGGCGAGCTGGTGTTCGCCGTCGTGGCCAGCTTCGCGGACCTGTCCGGCGCGCGGATCGTCGGCGAGCGCGGGTGCACCGTGCTCGCGGTGAGCGACCCGGACCTGCTCGCGGGCGTGCTGGAGGAGGTGATCTACCGGATGGACGCCGACGGCGAACTGCCGGTCGCGCTCGCCTTCGGCCCGATCAAGGGCCTGGACGGCGCCCGGAGCGTCGAGGTCCGGTTCCGGATGGCCGACGCGGCCACCGCCGCGCTGGTCGGCGCCGTGCCGAAGGCCGTCTCGCTGCACGGCCTGGAGCTGAGCGCCGGGCCGGACGGCTGGACCTGCGCGGCCACCGTGGACGTCTAGGACGTGCGCTGTGCGAACGGCGTGCACTGCGGGAGCGGGGTGAGCGAGGTGGAGATCGCACTGACCGAGGCGGGCCGCTACCGCTGGCGGATCGAGCCGCGCCCGCCGATGCGGGTGCCGGGTGTGGTGTTCGCGAACGACGCGTTGCTGCCGCAGGCCGCCGGGGACAAGGCGCTGGAGCAGGTGGCCAATGTGGCGACGCTGCCCGGGATCGTCCGGGCCTCCTTCGCGATGCCCGATGTGCACTGGGGCTACGGCTTCCCGATCGGCGGGGTCGCCGCCACCGACGTCGAGCAGGGCGGGGTGGTCTCGCCCGGCGGGGTCGGCTTCGACATCTCCTGCGGGGTCCGGCTGCTCGCCGCCGGGGTCTCCCGGGACGAACTCGGCGCCGAGCGGATCCGCCGCCTGATGGACCTGCTGGACCACTCCGTTCCGCGCGGGCTCGGCCGCGGCGGCCTGTGGCACCTCGCCGGGCCGGAGGAACTGGACGAGCTGCTGCTCGGCGGCGCCCGCTACGCCGTGGAGCACGGCCACGGCGTGCCGCGCGACCTGGAGCGCTGCGAGGACCGCGGTGTGCTGGCGGGTGCGGCCCCCGGCGAGGTGAGCACCCGGGCCGTCGAGCGTGGGCTCCAGCAGGTCGGCAGCCTCGGCTCGGCCAACCACTTCCTGGAGGTGCAGGCCGTCGACAAGGTGCACGACGAGCGGACGGCGGCCGCCTTCGGGCTGCGGCCGGGCCAGGTCTGCGTCATGATCCACTGCGGTTCGCGCGGCCTCGGCCACCAGATCTGCACCGACCACGTCCGCACCATGGACCGCGAGCTGCACCGCTACCGGATCGAGCTCCCGGACCGCCAACTGGCCTGCACCCCGGTCGACTCCCCGCGCGGCCGCGCCTACCTGGGCGCCATGACCGCCGCCGCCAACTACGGGCGGGCCAACCGCCAGTTGCTCTCCGAGGCCGCCCGCCGCGCCTTCGCCACCGCCCTCGGGGTCGGGCTGGAGCTGGTCTACGACGTGTCGCACAACCTCGCCAAGCTGGAGACCCACGAGGTGGACGGCGTGACACGGAAGCTGTGCGTCCACCGCAAGGGCGCCACCCGCGCCCTGCCGCCCGGCGACCCCGACCTGCCCGCCGATCTGGCCGAGGCCGGGCAGCCGGTGCTGGTGCCGGGGACGATGGGCACCGCCTCGTACGTCATGGTCGGTCTGCCCGGCAACGAGGCCTTCCGCTCCGCGTGCCACGGCGCCGGGCGGGTGTGGAGCCGCCACCAGGCGCTGCGGATGGTGCGCGGCGAGCGGCTGAAGGGCGACCTGGAGGCGCGCGGCATCGCGGTGCGGCCCGCCTCGATGCGGGCGCTGGCCGAGGAGACACCCGAGGCGTACAAGGACGTGGACGCGGTGGCCGCCGTCACCGAGGCCGCGGGGCTGGCCCGGCAGGTGGCCCGCCTGGTGCCGCTGGGCGTGTGCAAAGGGTGAGTGGCAAGGGGGCGGCAACGGGGGAACGGCAAGGGGGAGGGGGAAGCGGGCACACGTTCCGGCCGCGTCTCTCGACTCGCCCGGGGCAGCCGCGCTTGGATGTCCCACACGCATCCGAGGGGCCGGCCACAGGAGGTGGGCATGCCGGGGAACGCAACCGCACCGGTGATCGAGCTGACCGCGCTCACCAAGCGGTACGGTGCCACGGTCGGCATCGAGGACCTGGACGTGACGGTCGGGGCCGGTGAGGTGTTCGGCCTGCTCGGCCCGAACGGCGCCGGCAAGACCACCACCCTGCGCTGCCTGGTCGGCCTGCTCAGCCCCAGCGACGGCCGGGTGCGGGTGCTCGGCCTGGACCCGGTGGCCGACCACCGGCGGCTCGCCCCCGCGCTCGGCTACCTGCCCGGCGAGCTGCGCCTCTACCCCGAGCTCACCGGGCAGCAGACCCTCGACCTGCTCGCCGCCCTCCAGGGCGCCCCGGTGCCCCGCCAACGCGAGCTGTGCGAACGGCTGAAACTCTCCCCGGCCGACCTCGCCCGCCCGGTGGGGGAGTACTCGCGCGGCATGAAGCAGAAGCTCGGGCTGGTCCAGTCACTCCAGCACCGGCCCGCCGTGGTGGTGCTGGACGAACCCAGCGAGGGGCTGGACCCGCTGGTCCAGGAGACCTTCTTCGAACTGCTCGCCGAGGAGACCGCGGCCGGCCGCACCGTACTGCTCTCCAGCCACGTCCTGCCCGAGGTGCAGCGGACCTGCGGCCGGGTCGCCATCGTCCGCCGGGGCCGGTTGGTGACCGTTCGCTCGGTGGCCGAGCTGCGCCAGGCCCGGGCGCGGCGGGTGCGCCTGGTCTTCGCCGACGGGCAGGGCGCCCGTCCGCTCGGCGCCGCCGAACGCTGGTCGCCGCGCTGGGACGGCCGACGGGTGGAGCTGCTGGTGCCGCCCGACGAGGTGGTCCCGGCCGTACGGAGCCTGCTGGCCGAACTGCCGGTCGCCGACCTGACCGTGGAGGAGGCGGGCCTGGACGAGGCCTTCCTCGACCTCTACCGCTCGACCGACCGGGAGGCCGTCGAAGGGGAGGAGGCGCGATGAGCCCCGGCACCGTCAGCCGCCGCCTCCCCCTGGTCTGGCTCGCCCTGCACCGGCGGCGCCGGATGCTGCTCAGCCTGCTGCTCGGCATGGTGGTCTTCGAGACCCTGATCGTGGTGATCGCCACAACCGTCCCGCCCACCGAGCTGTTCGGCGCCCGCCGTACCCCGCCCGGCGCGTTCAAGGCCTTCAGCGGCTCCAACAGCGATGTCTCCATCGCCAGTTACCCCGGCCTGCTCGGCGCCGGGCTCACCCACCCGTTCTGGATCGCGCTCCAGCTCACCGTGATCGGCGCGCTCGGCGCCGCCGCCGTCGCGGCCGACGTGGAGTCCGGCACCATCGAGCTGCTGATGACCCGTCCGCTCTCCCGCCGCCGACTGCTCGCCGAGCGGGCCGGGGCGCTGATCGCCGCCTCGGTGCTGCTCAACGTCGCTGCCACGCTGACCGTAGCGCTCGGCGTGGCCTTCTCCCCGAAGTTGCGCGACGCCGTTCCGGAGGGCGGGGTGTTCACCGCGGGGCTGCTGGGTTGTGCCTTCGCGTTCTGCCTGACCGGGCCGGTGCTGGCGGTGTCCGCGCTCAGCCGGCGACGGGCGCATGTGATCGGTGCGGCCGTCGCCCTCGGCGCGGTCGGCTTCGCGCTCAACTTCGTCGCCCTGGCCTGGTCCCCGGCCGAACCGCTGCGCTACCTCAGCCCGTTCCACTACTACGCGCCGGGCGACGTGCTCGCGCACGGCGGGGTGCCGTGGGCGGCGCTGGGAGTGCTGCTCGGGGTGGGGCTGCTGGGACTGCTGGCGGCCTTCCGGCTGCTGGAGCGACGGGATCTGGCGATCTGATTCCGCCGCGCCGGCCGCTCTCGCCGTTCTCGTCAGACGAGGTCGAAGGCGGTGGGGGTGTGCCCCGCCCAGATGGCGCGGGAGGACTGCTCGGGGTAGCGGACGGTCTCGGAGCGGGCGTCGAACACCCGGGTGGGCTGCTGCTCCGGCTCGTAGGCGGCCCAGCCGGGGTCGCCGGTGGAGACGAAGCGGATCCAGGCCTGCCGCAGCGCGCAGGAGACCTCGACGGCCTCCGGGCCGGGCGGGTCGCCGAGGAAGTGCCTGCCCATCGGGGTGTCCAGGGTGCCGAAGGCCAGCGGGATGTCCAGCCCGTGGCAGGCGCCGAGCACTCCGCCCATGGCGGGGGCGGGGAAGGCCAGCTCGAAGAGGTAGGAGCTGCCGCCGGCTGCGGCATTGCCCTCGGCCAGGTGGAGCGAGGGCATCCGGAAGAGGGCGTCGGAGCTGACTGCTTCGAGCAGTTCCCCGGCGTCGGCCCCCGGGTGGGCAGTGCGGTAGGCGTCCGGGCCGGCCGGGTGCGGGGCGAACAGGTCCAGGGCGGTGCGGGCCTCCTCGTCGGTGAAGCTGCCGTGCCGTCCGGCGAGGACGCTGAACAGCCGGAACTCGTCGCGGGTGTGGCCGACCAGCAGCTCGGTCCCGGCGGCCCGTCCGGCGGCGAGGGCGGCCCACGGCTCCTCGGTCAGCAGTTCGCCGTCGACCACCGGGGCGGTGGCGATGCCGTTCTGCGCCAGCCGTCCCCAGCGTGCGAGGTGCTTCGGGAGCGCGGTTCCGAGGTCGGTGACCGCGGCGGCCAGACGCCAGGGGTCGATCTCGGCCAGGGCGGTGGCGGTCGGGGCCGTGCCGAGCTGTTCGGCCAGGGCGGCGGTGACTTCGGCGGCCAGCGCGGGGGTGCAGAAGTTGCCCGGGACGCTGTGGGCGACGGCCCGGCGGAACAGGCCGCCGGCCCGGCTCATGGTCAGCAGCGCGGCGACCGATCCGGCACCGGCGGACTGGCCGGCGACGGTCACCCGGTCGGGATCGCCGCCGAACGCGGCGATGTTGCGCTGGACCCACTCCAGGGCCGCGATCTGGTCCAGGAAAGCGCGGTTGCCCGGGGCACCCGCCAGCAGCGCGAAACCCTCCGCGCCCACCCGGTAATTGACGCTCACCACGACCAGCCCGGCTCGGGCCAGCTCGGTGGGGTCGTACACCGGGTCGCCCGAGGTGCCCGAGATGTACCCGCCGCCGTGGATCCAGACCAGCACCGGCAGCCCCGCCGTGCCCGGGTCGGGGGTGCAGACGTTGAGCGTGAGCCAGTCGGTGCCCCGGGCCGATTCGGCGGGCAGCGGGCCGGACTGGGGGACGCAGGGGCCGAACTCATGGGCCTCGCGGACGCCGTCCCAGCGGTCGGGCGGGGCGGGGGCGGCGAAGCGGAGCGGTCCGACCGGCGGTCGGGCGTAGCGGATGCCGCGGAAGACCGGGAGCCCCCGGTCCAGGAAGCCGCGGACGGTTCCCTCGGTGGTGTGGGCGACGGGCTGCGTGAGCATGTGGACACTCCTCCCTCGGAATGCCTCCAGCGTTATAGGTCAATTGTATTATGTCAAACGTATTGGAAAGATGTTCGAGGAGGGCGCTCGGGAAGGCGCCCAAGGAGGAGCAGCAGGCCATGCCCAAGCAGGTGGACCATCAGGAGCGCCGCGAGACCATCGCCCGGGCGCTGTGGCGGGTGGTGGAGAAGCGTGGCGCCACGCACCTGACGCTGCGCGAGGTCGCCCAGGAGGCGGGCATCTCGCTCGGGCAGCTGCAGCACTACTTCGGCTCCCGGGCGGAGCTGCTGGCCTTCGCGATGGACCTGGCCGGGGAGCAGAGCGCGCTGCGGGTCGGCCGGGCGCTCGCCGGGCTCGGCGAGCGCCCGCACCCGCGCCGGGTGCTGCGGGCGATGCTGGTCGAGATGCTGCCGCTGCACGCCGACGCGCGGGCGACCAGCCGGATGAGCGCCGCCTACGTGCTGGAGGCGCTGCACGACGAGCAGGTCCGCGCGCGGGCGCGGGGTGCCCTGCTGCGGGGGCGGGCCATGGTGGAGCAGGTGGTCCGGCAGGCGATCGCCGACGGGCTGATCGCGGCGGACTGCGACCCGGTGGTGGAGACGGACCTGCTGCTCGCGCTCACCGGGTTCACCACGCTGCTGGAGCTGCACGTGGTCGAGCCGGCCGCCGCGCTCACCGCCGTCGACCGGCACCTGGACCGGCTGTTCGCGGTCGGGGTGGCGCGGAGCGGCGTTGACGGCGTGGCACGCTAGCCGGGTAGCACCGCAGCCCGCGACCAGGAGCACCACCATGGACCGACCCGCCCCCCTCCGCCTCGACGCCACCGCCTCCGGGCACCCGGCGGGCATCCTCGACGCCGCCGAGCAGGCCGAACGCCGGGGCATGGACCGGTTGGTGGTCGCCGAGACGGCGTACGACCCGTTCCTCCAGCTGGCCCGGGCCGCCGACCGCACCGAGTCGATCGAACTGGCCACCGGCATCGCGGTGGCCTTCGCCCGTACCCCGATGACGCTGGCCTACCAGGCCTGGGGCCTGCACGCGGCCTCCGGCGGACGGGCCGTCATCGGGCTGGGATCGCAGGTCAAGCCGCACATCGAGAAGCGCTTCGGGATGCCCTGGGACCGTCCGGCCGCCCGGATGCGCGAGTACGTGCAGGCGGTGCGGGCGATCTGGCACAGCTGGCAGACCGGTGAACGGCTGCGCTTCCGGGGCGAGTTCTACACCCACACGGTGATGACGCCGGTGTTCTCGCCGGACCCGATCCCGGCCGGGGTGCCGCGGATCCTGCTCGCGGGCGTCGGGCCGCTGATGACCCGCACCGCCGGGGCGGTGGCCGACGGCTTCCTCAGCCACCCGTTCTCCTCGACCGCCTACCTGTCGGAGCAGGTGCTGCCCGGGCTGACCGAGGAGCGCGAGCGGGCCGAGGCCGACGGCGCCGGGTGGACGCAGCGGCCCTTCGAGGTCGTCGGCAATGTGCTCACCGCCACCGGTCGCACCGAGGAGGAGCTGACCGCCAACCGGGCCGCGGTGCGCGAGCGGCTCGCGTTCTACGCCTCGACCCCCGCCTACCGTCCGGTGCTGGCGCAGCACGGCTGGGAGGTGCTTCAGGAGGAACTGCACACCCACTCGGTGCGCGGGCGCTGGGCGGAGATGGCCGCCCTGATCGACGACGAGGTCTTCGACGCCTTCGCGGTGTCCGGCTCGGTGGAGGACGTCGCGCGGGAGATCCACCGCCGCTACGCGGGCCTGGTCACCCGGCTGTCCGTCAACCTGCCCGAGGACGCGGACCCGGGGCTCGGGCTGGATGTGCTGGCGGCGGTGCGGGCGCTGGGCTGAGCGGAACCGATCTGCCGGCGGTCGCGGTGCACCGCCGATCGGTCAGGACTCGGCCAAGACCGGGCACATCCGGGCAAGCGATTCCCGGCGGAACGGTCGGCAGGCAGGATCGCGCTGAACAGGACACGCACCGTCTCCGGAGCTCCGGTCCTGTCATGACATCGCCACCCGTTGACGATCGTGGGGGTGCCCGCGTGTCCGTGTCCGACGACCGCACCGCCGATGAAGACCCGTACGAATGCGGGGAGTACGTCGAGGTCGACGAACTCGCCGACTTCGAGGAGTTCCTGCGCGTCTGCGCCGAGCTGACCGGCTTCGACGTCCCCGAACTGCGCGCCACCGGCATGGCGCACGAGCACCACCGCACCGTGCTGGCGCACCCCGTCCGCGACGAGCACGCCCTCGTCCACCTCTGGTACGTCGGCACCTGGCCCGGCGAGGCACCCAGCTCCGCCCGCGCCCACGACCAGGGCCTGGTCTGGCGGACCTTCCGCGCCGCCGCGCCCGGCGCCGCCGCCCCCGGCCACGGCAGCTGGGCCGAGGCGCCCCGAGGAGGGGAGGAGCGGTGAGCGCCCACCGGGACGCCGTCGTGGTCGGCGCGGGCTTCGCCGGCAGCCTGGTCGCCCACCGCCTCGGCGCACAGGGCTGGCGGGTCCTCGTCCTGGAAGCCGGACGGACCGCGCCCACCGCCGCCGAGACCGCCACCGCCCACCGTGCGGCCGGCGGCGGCCCGCCCACCTCGCCGTACCCGCACAACCCCGACGCGCCCTCACCCGACGTCACCGACCTCACCGGAGACCCCGACGGCGGCTTCACCGCCACCGGATACCTCCGGCAGTACGGGCCGCTGCCCTACGCCAGCGGCTACCTGCGCGCCAACGGCGGCACCGGACTGCTCTGGACCGGCCTCACCCCGCGCATGCACCCCGAGGACTTCCGCACCGGCGACCTCGGCCACGGCCGCAACTGGCCGATCGGCTACCACGACCTGGAGCCTTACTACCGTGACGCCGAGTGGGAACTCGGCGTCGCCGCCGACGCGGAGGAACAGCGCAGCGCCGTCGGACTGCCCCTCCCGGAGGGCTACGACTTCCCGATGCGGGCCATCCCGGCCAGCCACCTCGACCGGCAGCTCGCCGCAGCCCTCGACGGCCGGACGGTCTGCGACCCAGCCGTGCAGGATCCCGCCCGACTCGCCGTCACCGGCACCCCGCACGCCCGCAACGGCCGGCCCACCGGGCCGGACTCCGGGCCCGGCCCCCTCTGCGCGGGCAGCTCCAGCTGCGTCCCGGTCTGCCCGACCGGCGCCAAGTACACCCCGCTGCGCACCCAGGCCCGCTGGGACACCGGCGTCGAGCTGCGCACCGAGGCGGTGGTCAGCCGGGTCCTCGCCGACCCGGTGACCGGGCGCGTCACCGGTGTCGAGTACCTGGCCGGCGGCACGACCCACCGGGTGACGGCGCACCTCGTGGTGCTCGCCGCGCACGCGATCGAGAACGCCCGGCTGCTGCTCCTGTCCGACCTGGCCAACCGCAGCGACCAGGTCGGCCGGAACCTGATGGACCACCCCGCGCTGCTCACCTGGGGGCTGATGCCCCGCCCGGTCGGCCCGTACCGGGGGCCCGGCTCCACCAGCGGGCTGGAGACCTTCCGCTTCGGCGGGGCCCGTCGGCGCCGGGCGCCGTTCCGGATCGAGATCAGCAACTGGGGCTGGTCCTGGGCCGGCGGTGCCCCCGAGGCCGAGGCCGCCGTGATGCTCGCCACCGGGCTGCGCGGCAAGGAACTGCGCGACCGCCTCGGCGACCGGCTGGGGCGGCAGTTCTCGCTCCAGTTCGAGCTGGAACAGCCCGCCGACCCGGCCAACCGGGTCACCCTCGACCAGGACCGGCGCGACCCGCTCGGCCTGCCCGCCCCGGCGATCCGCTACGACCTCTCCGCCTACGTCCGCGAGGGCATGGCCTCCGCCCGAGCCGTCTCCGACCAGCTCTTCGCCCTGCTGGGCGCCGAGGACCACACCGCCTACCCGGGCGCCCGCTGGCCGGGCCGGCTCGAACACCGGGGCGTCGTCCACGGCTACCGCGGGGCGGGCCACGCCGGGGGCACCCACGTGATGGGCGACTCGCCCGGCAGCTCCGTGGTCGACCAGTGGCAGCGCTGCTGGGACCACCCCAACCTCTACGCCGTCGGCTGCGGTTCGATGCCCTCGCTCGGCACCTCCAACCCCTCGCTCACCATGGCCGCCCTCGCGCTGCGCAGCGCCGAGCGGATGCACCGGGACCTGGTGGAGCTGCACCGGCCGGCGGCCGTGTCCTCCCCGCCCATGCCCGTACCCTTCTCGCCCGCACCCTCATTGCCCCCGGAGCCTCAATGACCGGCCTGCCGCTGCCGCCCGTACCCGAGCCCTACCACCTGCCCTTCCACTACGGCGCGTTGCACAACATCGGCGTCGACTACCTGGTCGAGCCCGAGCGGGCCCGCCAACTGCTCGGCAAGCGCCACCCCGGGCTGGCCGTCGCCGCCTTCGACGGCGGGGCCTGTGTGTCGCTGAACTACCAGCTCTACTTCGCCCAGTACCCGAACGGCGGTGGCATCACCCAGGAGCTGGAGATCAACCTGATCGCCCACCCGGTGTTCGCCGAGGAGCGCATCCCGGTGGTCAACTACGGCCAGTACGCCCGGGGTTACGACCAGACCAAGCTGCTCGGCATCGCCCGGCTGCACGTGCTGTGCGACAACCCGCTCGCCATCGACGCCGGACGCCGGCTGTACGCCGAACCCAAGCGGCCCGGCTGGTTCGAGACCACCATGCCCTCGCTCAACGCGCCCGCCGTGCGCGAGCGGTGGAGCGTCTCCTGCCGCCGAGCCACCCTCGGGGACGAGGGGCTGGACCGCCACGAGGAGGAACTCCTCGCCCTGGAGGTCGACTTGGTCGGCCTCGCCGCCGAGTCGGTCAACAACACCCCGATCACCGGCTACGGCACCGACGACGAGGGCAAGCTGCTCGCCGGACCGCTCAACGTCTACCAGCCGTACCGCTACTACGCCCTGGACGACCGCACCGCCGACCGGGTCCGGCTCGACCTCGGCAACCCCGCGGAGGAGTGCGCCCGCGACCTGGCCCTGCTGATCGCCGACGCTCCGGCCGCCGGGGTCTGGACCTACCAGTCCCCGCCGATCGCCGCCCACAACCGCGCGTACTACATCCGGTGACGGCCGGCCCTGCCGTTTCGTCCGCCCGGTGCCTCGACCAACCTCCGGCGGAGGATCGCCCGGGAGCTGGCGGCGCGCCCGGACCGGTGAGCGAGGCCGACGGCTGCCGTGAGGTCGGGGCGAGGGCGTGGGACCAGCGCCCGGGCCTTGATGGTCCGTGGGCGAATCCTTAAAGAGGGATTCACTCGTCGGAGTGAAGCTGAATTCGAAAACATGTCAGACGCATGAAAGGTGCTGCAGAGGTCCCGCTCAGCGCTCCAGTGGAAGCAGGGCCCCGGCCCGCTTCACCGTGCGGATGACCGGGGCCGTCTCGATGCCCTGGATCGCGTCCAGCGCGGCGACCGGGCCGGTCAGGTAGCGCGCCAGGTCCAGCGAGTCCCGGCAGTTGACGGCTGCGAGCAGGTTGGTCGGACCGGTGGTGTGGGCCACCAGCGACACCTCCGGGTGGTCGGCCATCGCGGCGGCCACCGAGCTGAGCCGGGAGGGCCGCACCGACATCCACAGCCGGGCCTCGGCCCGGAAGCCGAGCGCGGCCGGCGGGATGTCGACCAGGAAGACCAGCGCACCGGCGCGGCGCAGCAGGGCGAGCCGACGGCGCACGGTCGACTCCGACCAGCCGGTGGCGGAGGCGAGTTCGGTGTGGCTCGCCCGTCCGTCCCGGGCGAGCAGGCCGAAGAGCGCGCGGTCACCGGAGTTCAGTGGGACCTCGGCGACGTCGACCGGCGGCGGGGCGAGCAGTGCGGCCTGATCGGGCGTGAGGCGGGCCGGACCGGCCCAGCTGTTCGGCAGGGCGTGGCTGCCGAGCAGCAGGTGGGCCGAGACGGAGGTGACCCGGCCGGTGCGGGGGAGCTTGTGCAGCAGCAGCGCCTCGCCGTCGTCGCCGGTGCGGGTCTGGACGCTGCAGGAGATCTCGGTGCCGCCGGAGAGCAGGTGGACGTAGGAGGTGTCCGGGCGGGCGGCGAGCGCCCTGGCGATGGCGGCCGCCGAGTCCGGCGTGCACCGCAGTCGGATGGTCCAGGCCTGGTGGCCGAGCAGGGCGCCGTTGAACGTGCCCACCACCCGGAGCAGCCCGGCACCGCGCAGACGCCGGTAGCGGCGGGCGACGGTGCTCTCCGAGACGCCGAGGGCCTCACCGATCAGACGCAGCGGAGCGCGGCCGTCGATCTGCAGGGCGTGCACCAGGCCGCAGTCGATCGCGTCAAGGCTGATGATATCCGTCTTCATGGGCTGCCAGTGTGCCAGTATCCGCCGCCGCTGGGTGCGTGGCTGGTGGCGGCCGGGCCGGGTCGGGAACGGTGTGGGGCGTCCACGACGAAGCTCCACGGAGGAAGTCTCATGCGCACCTGGTGGCCCCTGACGGCCGTCTGCCTCGGCACGTTCCTGTTCCTGCTCGACACCACCGTGCTGTCCGTCGCCCTGCCCGACATCGGGACGGCACTGTCGGCCCCGCTGTCGGAACTGCAGTGGGTGGTCGACGGCTACACGCTGGTGCTGGCCGTCCTGATGCTCACCATGGGCGCCCTGGCGGACCGCCTCGGGGCGCGCGCGGTGTACGCCGCCGGGCTGGCGGTGTTCGGCTGCGCCTCGCTGGCCTGCGGGTCGGCGCCGACCGTCGGGGTGCTGGTGGCCGCCCGCGCGGTGCAGGGCGTGGGCGGCGCGGCGATGGCCGTCACCGCCTTCGCGTTGATCGGCTCGGTCTACCGGGGGCCGGACCTGGGGCGGGCGATGGGGGTCTTCGGCGCGGTGACCGGGCTGGCGGCGGCCCTCGGGCCGATGCTCGGCGGCGTCGTCACCCAGTACCTCGGCTGGCGGGCGGTGTTTCTCCTCAACCTGCCGCTGGTCGCCCTCACGGTGGTGCTCGCGCTGCGGGTCCTGCCCGCCGGTCCGCGAGGCACGGGCGGCGCCCGCGTCGACCTCCCCGGCATGGTCGCCTTCGCCCTGGCCGCGGGCTCGCTGACCTACGCGCTGTCCCTGGCCGGGGAGCGGCGCTGGAGCTCGCCGACCGTGCTGGCCCTGCTGGCCGTCGCCGGGATCGCCCTGGCCGCCTTCGTCCGGATCGAACTGCGCAGCGCGGCGCCGCTGTTGGACCTGCGGCTGTTCGCCCGGCCGTTCTTCTCGGCCGCGATGGCGTGCGTGCTCGCCTCCACGGCCGCCTTCGCGGCGCTGGTCTATACCTCGGTGTGGCTGCAGACGGGGCTCGGCCTCGGGCCGGTACGGGCCGGGCTCGCGTTGATGCCGCTCGCGCTGGCCTCGTTCGCCACCTCGCTGGTCAGCGGGCGCCGCCTGCACGGCAGGTCGCCGCGGGTCGTGCTCGGTACCGGGCTGCTGCTGAGCGGGCTCGGGTGCGCGGCGCAGGCGGGTCTGGACGCGCACTCCTCGGCCTGGTCGCCGGCGTTCGGACTGGTGCTGACCGGCGTCGGCGTGGGCCTGATGGGCCCGGCCATGGGCGCCGCCGTGTTCGCGGCGCTGCCCCCGGAGCGGGCGGGCATGGCCGCCGGAGCCATGACCACCTTCCGCCAGCTGGGGCAGACCCTCGGGGTCGCGGCCTTCGGGGTGCTGTTCCAGCAGGGCGGCGCCGCGCCCTTCGAGGGACTGAACCGGGTGTTGCTCGCGGCCGCCGCGGTCGGGCTGCTCGGCTCGGTGCTCGCCTACGTCCTCGTGCCCGAGTCGAATGTGCCCGAGTCGAACGTGCCCGAGCCCACCGCAGCCGAGCCCGGGCCCGCCCGCTGAGCCTCAGGCGTTCGGCGTCGTCCGGACGGCGCGGCGCTCGCGCAGCGTCCGCAGCACCCGGCGGGTCGCCCGGGTGGCGACCGGGGGCAGCAGGTCCAGCGCCAGCCGGCGCGGGGTGGAGCGCTGGACGGACGCGGGCGTCTTGACCTGGTAGTTGAGCCGCAGCACGCGCTGTCCGGCGATGGTGTCCTCGTCCACGGTGTAACCCTCGGCCTGCCAGTCGCGCTCCAGCAGGACCTGCCGGGCGGCCGCGGCGTCGCCCCAGGTGCCGTAGAACTTCATCGGGGTGAGCAGCACCGGGCGCAGGCCGCCGGTGAAGACCGCCTCCCAGACCGCCGCCGAGACGCCCGGGGTGTGCTCGGAACGGTAGTCGTCCAGCGCGACCAGGCCGTCCTCGGCGAGCGCGGCCTTGGCCACCGCGATGTCCCCGGCGACGTGCTCGTACAGGTGGGAGGCGTCGACGTGGACGAACCGGCAGCTGCCGGCCGGGATCCGGCCGTCGGCCAGCACCGAGGTGGGTGCCTGGACGATCTCGGGCAACTCGGCGTGGAAGGCCAGGTAGTTGGATTCGAAGGCGCTGCGGGTGAGCGTCTTCCGGTAGGACATCGCCATCTCGGCGGCATTGTCGGCGTCGCCCGCCTCGGAGTCGAACAGGTCGCAGACGGTCAGCCGCTCGCCGGTCCGCAGGTGGTCGCCGAGCAGTACGGCGCTGCGGCCGAGGTAGCTGCCGAGCTCCAGGATGTCGCCCTTGACCCCGGCCTCGCTCTGGTGGGAGAGCAGGTGCGCGAAGGCGGCGCGGTCCAGACCGAAGAACCAACCGGGGATGTCGTCCAGCTTCAGCGGGACGGGGCGGGCGGCTGCGGTCACTTCACTGGGCACGGCTGCCTCCAGGAGACGGGCGGAGCGCGGTGGTGGATCACGCCGCGGAGGGGCGCCGAGGTCGTGAGACGGATCATCATAGCGACGCGGGGGTCGGGTGGGGCCAGGTATGGAAAGGCCCAATTCCGCTCCGTCGTCCTGCTGTTCGGCCGGGTCGCGCCGACTGGGCCAGGGCCTGTTGAAGATCTGCAAGGCAGGCCCTGACCTCACCGGGCCGAACACCTAACGCTCCAGGTCGGCGATGGTCCCGGTCAGCCAGGCCCGCTCGGCGGCGCCGGAGGCCCGGGCGACCAACAGCATGCCACGCCGGAACGGGTTCGGCTCGCGCTCGGCGGTGACCGGCTCGCCGTCCCGGTCGTAGAAGAAGCTGCTCGGCGCCTCCAGGAAGGCCAGGCGCCGGCGCAGGACGGCGGCCTGGCGGGGCGGGTCGGCCAGGTGGTGCAGGAAGGCGGCGAGCGCGAAGAAGCGCACCTGGTCGGTGATCTCGGTCTGCTCCGGATCGGCCAGTCGGCGCAGCAGCTCGGCCCGGCCCTCCCCGGTCAGCTCCAGGGTCTGGCGCGGCGCCGCCCCGCTGCCGGGCTCGGTGCGGCGGTCGAGCAGCCCGGCCTTCTCCAGCCGGGTGATGGCGGGGTAGAGCGCGCCGTCGCTGACCGGCCGGACGTGGCCGGTCAGGCCGGTGATCCGGGACTTGAGCTCGTAGCCGTGCAGCGGCTGGTCGTACAGGAAGCCGAGGATCGCGAGGGTCAGCACGGTTGAGGCCCTTTCGTCGGAGTGCGCCCCGTGGAGCGGTCATGCTACCTCTTGCCGAGATATATCGATTCGATGTATCTCTGTTTCGGCATAGCTCGAATCGATGCAATGAGCGTCGTCGATGTCGTCGATGTCGTCGATGGGGTTGATGGGGTCGCCTCGCATCGGCGTGGGCGACGGAACAGGGGGAACCATGCACGGGCAACCGTCCCAACCGTCCCAACCGGCCGCACTGGCCGCACTGGCCGGACCGGTCTACGTCGAACTGCTGTCCGGAGTGATCGCCTCGGTGATCGGCACCCTCTGGGTGGCCGGCCTGGGCGGCACCGCCGTCGCCGCCGTCACCCTGGCCGGCACCGTCGAGAACCTGCTGCTCGGGCTCGTCCTGGTGGTCTCCTCCGGCACCAGCGTCCGGCTCTCCCATGCCCTCGGCGCCGGCGACCACGACGAGGCCGCCCGCACCACCCGTGCCGCCTGGCGCCTCTGCGCCGTCGGCAGCCTCG
The DNA here is from genome assembly GCF_040609455.1 of Kitasatospora sp. NPDC004669. Lineage (NCBI taxonomy): Bacteria > Bacillati > Actinomycetota > Actinomycetes > Kitasatosporales > Streptomycetaceae > Kitasatospora > Kitasatospora sp. NPDC004669. Next base: position 61,951 of record NZ_JBEXKB010000010.1, on the reverse strand, counting down.
CCCTCGGCGTGCCCGGCTTCCTGCTGCGCGACCGGCTCGCCGCCGCCTTCCTGGACGGTGAGGCCGCCGCCCGGGCCGGCGAGTACCTCACCGTCGCCTTCCCGGCCTTCGCCCTCTTCTTCGCCCAACGCGTCGCCGACGAACTCTTCAAGGGTGCCGGCGACACCCGCACCCCGATGCGGATCGCCCTGCTCTCCAACGCCCTGCTGCTGGTGCTCGACCCGCTCTTCATCCTCGGCCCCGGCCCGCTGCCCGCCCTCGGCGTCACCGGCGCGGCCCTGGCGCTGGCGGCCTCCCGGGCGGTGGCCTTCGCCGTCACGCTGCGCCTGCGCCTGCGCCTGCGGCCGCGCACCGGTGGGGCGGCTCGGGGTGTCGGCTCGGCGGCGCTCCGGATCGTCCGCGCGGGCGCGCCCTTCGGCCTGGACTTCTCCGCCCGGATGGCGGTCGGTACGGCCCAACTCGGCCTGGTGGCGGGCTTCGGCGTGGCGGCGGTGGCCGGGTACGGGATCGGCTACCGGCTGCTCCTGGTCGTCACCATGGCCTTCTACGCCGTGCGCCAGGCCGCCGCGCTCCGCGCCGCGCGCCTCGCGGGCGCCGGTGCCCGCGCCGCCCTGGGCGCGCTCCGGCGTGCCACCGTCCGCTTCGCCGCGCTGCTCGGCGCGGGGGCGGCGGCGCTGTCCGCCGCCCTGGCCGCTCCGCTGACCGCGCTCTTCACCGACGACCCGCGGTGGCCGCCCAGTCCGTCGGCTTCCTGCGCATGGCGGCGCTCTACCTGCTGCCGTACGCCCTGGTGGTCGCCCTCGGCGGCGTCCACCAGGCGGCCGGCGCCGGGCGGCCGCTGGTGCTCTCGGTACTGCTCGGCCTCGGCGCCCAACTCGCCTCGTCGGCCGGACTGTCGGGACCGCTCGGGGTGAACGGCGTGTGGCTGGGCCAGGCGGTCGGCGCGGTGACGCAGCTCGCCCTGATGCTGGTCCTCACCCGCCGTCGGCCCGCGCCGACGACGGTGCGTCGGGCGCGGGCCCTCCAACCCGTCGAGTGACCGGCCCGGCCAGGTCAGGACGCCGTGCCGGGCCGGGGCCGCAGTCGTTCGGCGAACACCCGGGCCGCCGCCAGATCGCCGGCGTCCGGCCGGTGCCGGTTGATCCCGCCGACGAGCCTGAACGGGAGCCAGGTGTCGTACCCGCGCGCCGTGAAGGTGTCGACCACCTCGAAGCCCTTCGGTTCGAGGAGTCGCACCAAGGGGCGGGTGAAGGGCCGGAACCGGGGGTCGGGCAGTCCGCTGGTGGCGAAGACGAACGCCTGACGGGGTGCCGCCGGCGGGATCGAGCGGACGAAGCTGCGCAGTCGCGGGTGGAACGCCCCGGTGAAGATCCCGGAGCCGAAGCCCACCAGGTCGTAGGCGGCGAGTTCGGCCGGATCCAGCTGTTCGGGTTCGACCACCGGGGCGGCCAGGGCCTGGCCCATGACCTCGGCGATCCTCCTGGTGTTGCCGTGGGACACCGAGACGCACACGATGACGGCCTTCATGGCGATGCTCCCTTCGCTCCGCGCTCGCGGTGGTGCGGAACGGCCGCACCCGTCAGGTGGACAGGGCGGAGCGGGGGAACGTGACATCGGCGGGGTTAAGCGCGGGAAACCGGGCGGTCAGCGCAGGGTGGGGGTCCGCCCGAGCGGCTCGTGCAGGCCGGCCCGGAACGCTCCGTCACACCAGACTCAGTCCCTCACCCACGCCCCATCCGACCGATCCCGTTCTCTTCGTGCACACGGTCCTCAACCGCCAGCGGAGTCACTCGGTTATTCCTGCGAAAATCTGGTAGGCGACCGTGCGGATTCGACTGTTACGGTTTCGGCCAAAGAAGCCGCATCCGTCATCAGGTGCTACGGCCGGGTAATGGAGGCGCACCTGCGATTTTGTGGTTCCGCTTTCTCGGAGGGTTGCTTTCCGTTCAATCGCCGGGGGTTGCGAGAGGGTGACGCGCCGTGAAGACTGTTCCGCGTTCGCCGTCCGGCCGTTCGGTTCGTTACGGATTCGCGCCGTCCAGCGCAGCCGTCGCGGCAGGTCCGCACGGTGGTCGTAGAGGGGGATTGTCATGCCGGTTAGCGCGACCGGGCGGGTTTCGGGGTTCTTGTCGGGGCCCGCTCACGGAGTTGTGAACTGCTGGTGATTGAGGTCGTTTTGGTGCTCATAGGTGTCCATGGATTTGTTTTCGATCACGGCTTGTTGGATCGATGTGACGACTGTCAGTGGTATGCGTGAGGGTGGTGGCACTGACGGGGAGGGGGATGGCGTGACTGGGTCGAAGAGGAAGCTCCGGAGGATCGACGTGCCGTTCGTTTCTCTGGGCCCGTCGGGTGTGACGGTCCGTGACCGTCTCAAGGGCCTCACGCCTGAGGACGAGAAGGTGCTGCGGCTGGTCGGCGGGCATCTGGGGGCTCTGGCGTCGAAGGATCTGAAGGTGCGCTGCGCGGATGGCCTGGAGCACAGTAGGGAGACGTGGGCCGCGCGCAAACGTGACCTGACGGTGGAGTCGTCGTCGCGCTGGGCCGGGGGCGTCACCAGGGCCACGCACGACCAGTGGGCGCTGGCCCGGCGCGGGCAGGCCGCGCACCTGGACTTCCTGGACGCCGGGATCAAGACGATCGCTCACCGGCTGTCGCTGCCGGTCGGGGAGAAGGGCACCAAGCGCGCACCTGGTGGCTACCGTTCCACGCATGAATGGTTCCAGAAGACCAGACGCCTGGCGATCCTTACGCAGCGCCGTGCGGCGGTGGCGGCGGACCACGAGGCAGGTCGCGTGCACGTGGTGCGCGGCGGGCGGAAGCTGCTGAACACCCGGCACCACCTGGCCGCCGCCGGTCTCACCGAAGCCGGCTGGCGGGCGCGGTGGGAGAGCGCGCGGTGGTTCCTCGCCGCTGACGGCGAGTCGGGAAAGCGGTTCGGCAACGAGACGATCCGTGTCACCCCGGACGGCGAAGTGTCGATCAAGCTGCCCGCCCCGCTCGCCGAGCATGCCAACGCCACCAGCGGCCGGTACGTCCTGGCCGCGAAGGTAGCGTTCGCGCACCGGCGCACCGAGTGGGCCGACCGGATCGAGGGCCATCGGGCGGTGGCGTACCGGATCCACCTGGACGTGCAGCGGGGGCGGTGGTATCTGGACGCCTCCTGGACCCGGCCCGTGGCGCGGACGATGCCGCTGGAGGCGGCCCGCGAGGGCGGGATGGTCGGGGTGGACACCAACGCCGACCACTTCGCGGCCTGGCACCTCGATGCGCACGGCAACCCGGTCGGCGAGCCCCGCAGGTTTCCCTACGACCTGACCGGCACCGCAAGCCACCGCGACGCGCAGGTCCGCCACGCCATCACCCGACTGCTGCACTGGGCGAAGCGCTGCGGGGTGAGGGCGATCGGCCTGGAGAACCTGGACTTCACCGCCGAGACCACCCGCGAGAAACACGGCCGCCGCAAGCGGTTCCGACAGCTCATCTCCGGCATCCCCACCGGCAAACTCCGCGCCCGGCTCATCTCCATGGCCGCCGAGACGGGCCTGGTCATCGTCGCCGTGGACCCCGCCTACACCTCCCAATGGGGCGCGCAGCACTGGCAGAAACCACTCGCAACGCCCACCCGCATGACCACCCGACACGATGCCGCGAGCATCGCGATCGGGCGACGCGCCCTCGGACACCCGATCCGGCGACGGACGGCACCGCCCCACGACGACCGGAGCGATCGGCGTGGGCATCGGACCGTCCAGGCCTCATCGGGTATCCGGGGGCGTGAGGAAACCCGCCGCCCAGCCACGGACCGTGCACACGATGCGCGCAGCCGGACGGGGACAACGAGAACGCGGGCGACCAGTCGGGCATCCACCACCGTTCGGGATGCACGCAGTGATCAGACCTGGGTCCAAGACTCACTCCTGATCACTTAATTGGAACGGTAAGCGCATTCGGCCGTTCGTCGTTCCCGCAGTAGCGCGGATTGCGGGGCGCATTCGTGTTGTCCGGCCGAGGTGTGCGTCGTGGCGGGTCGGAACGGGTCCCCGCCTGAGGGGTGCTGCGCCGCGTCGCGACCCGCCCGGGCATTCCCGTTGTTCCCGCGTGTCGTGAGCCGGGGAGCGCGGGCGGCCGGAAAATGCGCCGGGCGCACCTCGGCAATCCGGAATTCATCCGCGGACGTCTGCCGCGTCCGCATCTGAGAGCCAGTCAACGGGAGCTTTCGCCTATGCCGTACTCCGTTTCCGCGCCGGTCCGTGAGCGCGCGCCGGTCCAATTACGACGTGAACTGCAACACCGGCTCGACACGCTCGCGTGCACCCACCGGGTGCCCGGCGCGCAGCTGGTCGTGGACACCGGGCCGGAGGCCGTCGTCCTGCACACCGGTGTGGCCGACGCCGCCACCGGCACCCCCTTCACCGCGGACACCGCCGTCCCGGTGGGCTCGCTCACCAAGCCCTACACGGCCGCCCTGGTGCTGCTCCTCGCCGACGACGGCGACCTCGACCCCGACGACCGGGTCGCCGACCTCCTCCCCGAGCTCCGCCGGATGCCTGAAGTAACGATTCGCCAACTCCTCAGCCACACCGGCGGACTGCCCACCGGACCGGACTCCGACGAGGCCGCCCGGACCACCGCGGCGCACTACCTGGCGTCCGTGTGCGCCGCCGGTGACGAGCTCTTCCCGCCCGGAACCGACTTCTCCTACTCCAACGCCGGCTACGTCGCCGCCGGGCGCCTGGTGGAGACGGTGACCGGGATGCCCTGGCGCGAGGCGGTGCGCACCCTGCTGCTGGACCCGCTCGGCACCGTGCCCGCCTTCGTCGGTGCGACCGCCGCCGGGCGTCCGGTCGCCGCCGGGCACGCGCTCAACACCGCGACCGGCCGGGTCCGGCCGGTCGCGCAGAACCTCGCCCCGGTGGAAGCGCCGGCCGGAGCCCTGCTGCTGAGCGCCGCGGACCTGGCCGCGCTCGGCGGTGCCCTGGTCGGCCGCAGCGCCGCCCTGCCGGACGCCGTCGCCGACGGGATGCGCCGCCCGCAGCCCGCCGCCCGGCCGGGGGCGCTCGCGGACGGCTGGGGGCCGGGCCTGGCCCTCTACCGCCAGGACGAGCGGCTGTGGTGGGGACACGACGGCAACGCCATGGGCACCTCCTGCCACCTGCGGGTCGAACCGGACAGCGGTGTGGTGATCGCCTTCACGGGCAACGCCGGGGCCGCCACCGCGCTCTGGCGTGAGCTCGCCGACGACCTGGCCGAGCTGCTCGGCCTAAGGGTGCCGGCCGCGATCGCGCCCGCGGCCTCGGGCGACCCGGTCGCCCTGCCCGAGTGCGCGGGCACCTACGTCAACGGCGGGATCCGCTACCGCGTCGAGCCCGCCCGCGACGGATCGCCGACCCTCTCCGTGGACGGCGACCTGCCGCTACCCATGCGCTGCTTCGCGGACCTCTCCTACGACCTGCTCGCCCCCGACACCGGACGGCCCGAACCCGGCGGGCGCTTCCACCGGGACCCCGCCACCGGCGTGATCGACCGGGTGCAGGTCTCCGGGCGCACCGCACGGCGCGTCGGCCCCGCCTGAGCAGTCCGGGCCGCCCCTCGTGCCGGGCTCACCCCCGGCACGCCCGCACCACCCCCGTACCGGGCTCACCCCCGGCACGCCCGCACCGCCGCCACACCGTTCCCGCGGATCCCAGGGCCGGTCCCGCCCGCCCCGGTGCCCGCGTCGCATCCTCTCCCCGTCCGGAAGGATCCTCCGCCATGACCGACCGGCCTGCCCAGCCCGTGCGTACGTCCGCCCCGTCGTCGGCGCACCGGACGCTCGACGAGCTGTTCGCCGCCCGGGTGACCCGCACCCCCCACGCCCCCGCGGTGACGGACGGGCGGCGCACCTGGACCTACCGGGACCTCGCGGACCGGGTCGACCGGCTGGCCCGCGACCTGAGACGGCGCGGCGCCGGGACGGAGCGGACGGTGGCGCTGGTCCTGCCGCGCTCGATGGAACTCGTCGCGGCGGAGCTCGCCGTGGTGCGGACGGGGGCCGCCTTCCTGCCCGTGGACCCCGGCTACCCCGCCGAGCGGCGGGCGCTGATGCTCGCCGACGCCGCGCCCGCCGTGGTCCTGGACGATCCGGCCCGGGTCCGCGAGGTACTGGAGGCCGAGGCCGCCACCGCCACCGATACCGACACCGCCGCCGAGGCCGGCCCTCCCCGTCGGGCCGGCGCCGACCACGCGGCCTACGTGATCTACACCTCGGGCTCCACCGGAACCCCCAAGGGCGTGGTCGTCACCCACCGGGGGATCGGCGGGTTCACCGAGGCAGCCGTCGAGCAGTACGCGGTGCGCCCGGGCGACCGGGTGCTGCAGTTCTCCTCGCCCAGTTTCGACGCCTCCGTCCTGGAACTGTTCGTCTCCGTCCTCGCCGGTGCCACCCTGGTGATCCCGCCGGACGGCCCCTGGCTGGGCGACGAACTCGCCGCCGTGCTGGACGGACACCGCATCACCCACGCCCTCATCCCGCCGGCGGCGCTGGCCACCGTGCCCGCCGGAGCGGGCCGCCACCTGCGCACCCTGATCGTCGGAGCCGAGGCCTGCCCCGCCGACCTGGTCGACCGCTGGGCGCCCGGCCGACGCATGGTCAACTCCTACGGCCCGACCGAGGCCACCATCGTCGCCACCTGGACCGGGCCGCTGACCGCCGGCAGCGGTACCCCGACCATCGGTGACGCGCTGCCACACGCCCGGGCGTATGTCCTCGACGCCGCCATGCGGCCCCAACCGCCGGGCACCGACGGTGAGTTGTACGTCGGCGGGGACGGCGTCGCGCGCGGCTACCTGGGCCGCCCGGGCCTGACCGCCGCCCGCTTCGTCGCCGACCCCTTCGGGCCGCCCGGGGCCCGGCTCTACCGCACCGGCGACCGGGCCCGCCGGAGAGCCGACGGGGAAGTGGAGTTCCTCGGCCGTCTCGACCGGCAGGTGAAGATCCGCGGCTTCCGGATCGAACCGGGGGAGGTCGAGGCGGCCCTGCGGACGCACCCCGACGTCGACCAGGCCGTCGTCGTGGTCCGGGAGGACGAGCCGGGGCGGGAGCGCCTGGTCGGCTACGTCACGCCCGCCGACCCGGAGCGCACCCCCGACCCGGTGGTGCTGCGCGCGGCCCTGGCCGCCGCCCTGCCGGTCCACCTGGTGCCGTCCGTCGTCGTCGTCCTGGCCGCGCTGCCGCTCACCCCGCAGCACAAGGTCGACCAGCGGGCGCTGCCGGCGCCCGCCCGCCCCACCTCGACCGCACCCTCCGCACCCCGCACCGAGCGGGAACGCGCCCTGGCCGCCATCTGGGCCCAGGTCCTGGGCGCCGACGCGGTGGGGGTGACGGACGACTTCTTCGACCTCGGCGGCGACTCGATCCTCGCCGCCCGCACCCTGACCCGGATCGCGGAGCGACTGGGCGCCCGGCTCAGCCTCCGGGACGTCTTCACCGCGCGCACCGTCGCCGCCCTGGCCCCGCTGCTGGACGAACGGCACGCCACCGCGCCGCCGGAGCCGATCCCGCCCGCCCCGCGCGCCGCGCCGCTGCCGCTGTCCAGTGCCCAACGACGCCTCTGGTTCCTCGACGACCTCACCACCGGCGGAAGCGAGTACAACACCGGCGTCGCCCTGCGGCTGCACGGAACACCCGACCCCGAGGCCCTGGGCCGGGCGCTGGGCAGGCTCGCCGCCCGCCACGACTCGCTGCGCACCACCTTCGCCACCGTCGACGGGCAGCTCGTCCAGCGCGTCGCCGCGGCCGGCGCCCTGCGGCTGCGCACCGCCGACCTCGGCGGGCTGCCCGGCCGGGAGCGCGCCGAGGCGGCCGACCGCCTGCTGGCCGAGGAGCTGAGCCGCCCCTACGACCTGACGGACGGCCCGCTCGCCCGGGCGCTGCTGATCCGGCTCACCGCCGAGGAGCACGTGCTGCTGCTGGGGCAGCACCACATCATCACCGACGGCTGGTCGGTGGGCGTCCTCACCCGCGAACTGGCCGCGCTCTACCGGGCGGAGGTCTCCGGCGAGGCGGACCGGCTGCCCGCGCCGGCCCTCCAGTACCCCGACTTCGCTGTCTGGGAACAGCGCCGCCGGGCAGCCGGGGGCGGACCCGGCGACGCGGCGGACCTCGCCTACTGGAAGCGGTGCCTGGCGGACCTGCAGCCCCTGCAACTGCCCACCGACCGGCCCCGGCCCGCGCTGCGCACCACCGCCGGCGCGGCGCACCGCCACCACCTCCCGGCCGATCTGACGGCCCGGCTGCGGCACCTCGCCGCGGGGCGCGGCACGACGGTGTTCACCCTGTTCGCCGGGGCGTCCGCGCTGCTGTTCTCGCGCTACTCCGGCCAGCGGGACGTGGTGTTCGGCACCGTGACCAACGGGCGCGACCGCCGGGAGCTGGAGGAGGTGACGGGCTTCTTCGTCAACACCGTGGTGCTGCGCGCCGACGTGGACCGGAAGGCCACCGTCGACCGGTTCGTCGAGAGCGTGCGCGCGACCCTGCTGGACGCCTTCGCCCACGCCGAAGTGCCGTTCGACCGGGTGGTCGAGGAACTGGCTCCGCCCCGGGACCCCAGCCGGACCCCGCTGGTCCAGGTCCTGGTCGTCCAGCAGAGCGGCACCACGCCGCCGCCCGCCGGGGGCCTGCGCTTCGAGGACCATCCCTTGCCCCGCCCGGCCGCCCGGTTCGACCTGGTGCTGGAGTTCACCCCGGAGGACGCCGGTGGCTGCGCGCTGACGGTGGAGTACAACACGGACCTGTTCGACGAGCGGACCGTGGCCCGGATGGCACGTCACCTGCACCGCCTGCTGGAGGGGATGGCCGACGGCCCGCAGCGCACCGTCGGCGAACTGCCCATGCTCTCCGAGGAGGAGGAGCGCACGCTGCTCGACGCCTGGAACCCGCCCGCGCGTGCCGGGTGCGACCTCCCGCACACCGTGCTGCCCGGGCTGTTCGAGGCGAGCGCGGCCCGCATCCCCGAGCGGACCGCCGTGGTCTGCGGCCCGGTTCGGCTGGACTACGCGGAGGTGAACCGGCGCGCCAACCGCCTCGCGCGGCTGCTGGTCTCCCGAGGCGCGGGGCCGGAGCGGCTGGTCGCGGTGTGCCTGCCCCGCTCCGCCGAACTGCCGTCGGCGCTGTGGGCGGTACTGAAGTCGGGCGCCGCGTACCTGCCGGTGGATCCGGGGTACCCGGTCGAGCGGGTCCGCTTCATGCTGGCGGACGCCGGGCCCGTCCTGGTCCTCGCCACCCGGGAGACGGCGGCCGCGCTGCCCGAGGGCTGCCCCGTCCTGCTGCTGGAGGACTGCGCCGCCGCCGACTTCGCGGACGCGGCGGACACCGATCCGACGGACGCCGACCGGCTGGGACCGCTGCTGCCGGAGCACCCGGCGTACGTCATCTACACCTCGGGGTCGACCGGCCGGCCCAAGGGCGTCGTGGTCACCCACCGCAGCGTCGTCGAGCTCGCCCGCTGGGCGCTGGGGCGGTTCGGGCCCGGCGGGCTGGACCACGTGGTCGCCGCCACCTCGCTCAACTTCGACGTGTCGGTCTTCGAACTGCTCTGCCCGCTGCTGGCGGGCGGGAGCGTCGAGCTGGTCGCCGATCTGTCCGCGCTCGCCGACGAGCCGGTCCCGCGGCACGTCGGCCTGGTCAGCGGGGTGCCCTCGGTGATCGCCCGGCTGATCGCCGGCAGCGCCGCCCCGGTCGACGCCGACACCGCCGTACTGGCCGGCGAGGCCCTCTCCGCCCAGGCGCTGCGCGACCTGCGCGGCGCCCTGCCCGGCAGCGCGATCGCGAACATCTACGGCCCGACCGAGGCCGCCGTGTACGCCACGGCCTGGTTCGCCGGCGACCGGCTGCCGGAGCAGGCGCCGCCGATCGGGCGGCCGATCGCACGGACCCGGGCCTATGTCCTCGACGGCGCGCTGCGCCCGCAACCCCCGGGTGTGGTCGGCGAGTTGTACCTCGGTGGCGGCGGTCTGGCGCGCGGCTACCTGGGGCGCGCCGGGCTGACCTCCGCCCGCTTCATCGCCGACCCGTACGGCCTGCCGGGCGAGCGGATGTACCGCACCGGGGACCTGGTGCGCTGGAACGCCGACGGCGACCTGGAGTACCTCGGCCGGATCGACCAGCAGGTCAAGGTCCGCGGCTTCCGGATCGAACTGGGCGAGGTGGAGGAGGCACTGCGGCGCTGCGAGGGCGTCGCGGAGGCCGCCGCCACGGTCTGCGAGGGCGACGGCACCCGGCGCCTGGTCGGCTATGTGGTGCCCGTCCCGGGCGGCCGGGTGGAATCCGAGGCGGTGCGCCGGGCGCTCGGCCTGACCCTGCCCGACTACCTCGTCCCCTCGACCGTCGTGCCGCTGCCCGCCCTGCCGCTCAACCCCAACGGCAAGCTCGACCGCGGCCGCCTCCCCGACCCCGGCCCCGCCGTGTCCACCGTCCGCCACGTCGCCCCCCGCACCCCCACCGAAAGCGCGCTCGCCGCCATCTGGGCGGAGGTGCTGCGACTGGAACGGGTCGGCGCGGACGACAACTTCTTCGACCTCGGCGGCGACTCCATCCTCGGCATCCAGGTGGTGGCCCGGGCCCGGCAGACCGGGCTGCCGGTGACCTCCCGGGACCTCTACCGGCACCAGACGGTCGCCGCGCTGGCCCGCTGCGCGGACGCCGCCGAACGACCGGCCGCCCCCGCCCCGGTGACGGCCACCGGGCCGGGTGTCCTGACGCCGATCCAGCGCTGGTGGTTCGACCGGGCCGACGGTCGCGCCGGCCACTTCAACCAGGCGCTCTCCCTCCTCCTGCGCGACGACCCGGACCCGGAGGCGCTGGGGGCTGCCCTGAACGACCTGGTCGCCCACCACGACGCCCTGCGCTCGGTCTTCACGGCCCCCGACGGCGGGGCCGGCGGCGTGCGCTGGCGGATCGACGACCGGGCGCCCCGGATCCGGCTGGGCCGCCACAGCGGACCGGACGGCGACAGCCCGCACTTCGGCCCCTTCGACCTGAGCGGCGGGCCGCTGCTGCGCGCCGTGCTGCACGAGCGCGGCGCGGGGTCGGCGCCGGTCCTGCACCTGGCCGTCCACCACCTGGTGGTCGACGGGGTCTCCTGGCGGGTGCTGCTGGCGGACCTCGACGCCGCCTACCGGGCCCGCCGCGACGGCCGCGACGGGGCGGCGGCGCTGCCGGCGAAGTCCTCGCCGCTGCGGCAGTGGGCCGAGCGGCTCGGCGCCTTCGCCGCCGCGGGCGGCTTCGAGGACGAGACGGAGTACTGGGCGCGGGCCCTCCCGGCGCCGTCCGACCTGGACGAGGTGGACGACGCGGACCGGGTCGAGCCGTTCCCGGACGACCTGGCCGGCGCCGACGGCTACGCCTCGGCCCGCTCGGTGACCGTGCGCCTCCGCCCCGCCGATACCGCCGCCCTGCTGCGCACCCTGCCCGACACCTACCGCACCCAGGCCAACGACGTGCTGCTCAGCGCCCTCGGCCGGGCCTTGTGCGCGTCGAGCGGGCAGGACCGGGTGGTCGTGGACGTCGAGGGGCACGGGCGCGAGGAGCTCTTCGCCGACCTCGACGTCAGCCGCACCGTCGGCTGGTTCACCACCCGGCACCCCGTCGCGCTGGCCGTGCCCACCGAGGCCGACTGGGACACCGTCCTCAAGCAGGTCAAGGAGCAGCTGCGCGCCGTCCCCCGCCGCGGCCTCGGCTTCGACGCGCTGCGCCACCTGGGGCGCCCCGGGACGGCGCCGGACACCCCGGCCGCGCGGATCAGCTTCAACTACCTCGGCCGGATGGACGTCCAAAACGACCCGGACGACGCCGACGGGCTGTACCGCGGCACCTTCCGGGCCCTGGAACTGGACGCCGACCCGCGGGCCGGGCGCCCGCACGCCCTGGAGGTGGTCGGGCAACTCGACGGCGACGCACTGGAGTTCACCTGGTTCTACGCCGAGGGGCGGCACCGGCGCGGCACCGTCGAGGCCTTGGCGGAACGGTTCGCCGCGGAACTGGCCGACCTCGCGCGCCACGCGGCCCGCCCGGGCGCCGCCGGGCGCACCCCGTCCGACTTCCCGCTGGCCCGGCTCGACCAGGCGGCCGTGGACCGGATCACCGGGGACGACCCCGGCGCGGTGGAGGACGTCCTCCCGCTGACACCCACCCAGGCCGGCATGCTCTTCCACGGCCTGGCCGAGGAGGACAGCGGCGCCTACTTCCAGCAGCTGGACTTCGTCCTGGACGGCGTGCCCGACCCGCAGACGCTGGCCGCGGCCTGGCAGTGGGTGACCGACCGCACCTCGGTGCTGCGCGCCCGCGTCCGCTGGCAGGACGTCCCCGAGCCGCTGCTGGTGGTGCTCCGCCGGGCGGCCGTGCCGGTGACCCGACTGGACTGGCGCGAGGTCCCCGAGCGGGAGCACCGCGGCCAACTGGCCGACCTCCTGGACCGCGACCGGGCCCGGGGCCTCGACCTGGCGAGTGCCCCGCTCCAGCGCCTGGTGCTCATCCGCCTCTCCGACACCCGCGTACGGGTGCTCTGGTCCTTCCACCACCTGATCCTGGACGGCTGGAGCCTCTTCCAGGTGCTGTCCGACGTCTTCGCCGTCCACGCCGCCCTGGCCCGGTCCGGTCCGGGTGCGGCGGAGGTCCCGTACGGGACCGTGCCGGACCGCCGGCCCTACCGCGACTACGTGGCCTGGCTGGGCGACCGCGACCCGGCGGAGGCGGAGGAGCACTGGCGCCGCCGCCTCGCCGGGATGGCCGAGGCGACACCGCTGCCCTACGACCGCGAGCCGCTGCGGAGCCACCGGGCGGAGTCCACCCGGGCCGTGCCGTTCACCCTGACCGCCGCCGCGACCCGGGCGCTGGAGGACCTCGCGCGGACCTCGGGCCTCACCCTGGGCACCCTGGTCCAGGGCGCGTGGGCGATCCTGCTGGGCCGTCAGGCGAACCGGGACGAGGTGGTGTTCGGCACCACGGTGTCCGGGCGGCCGCCCGAGCTGCCCGGGGTCGAGGCGATGACCGGCCTGTTCATCACCACCCTGCCCACCCGGACCACGGTGCCCGCCGACCGGAGCCTGCTCGACTGGCTCCGGGAACTGCAGGAGGAGCAGAGCGAGGACCGGCGGCACGGCCACGTCCCGCTCACCCGCCTGCGGGCCGGCACCGAACTCCCCGAGCAGACAGCCCTGTTCGACAGCATCGTGGTCGTCGAGAACTACCCGGTCGACGCCGACGCGGCCGCCGCGCACGGCCTGCGCCTGCGCGAGCTGGACGGCATCGAGACCACCAACTACCCGCTCACCCTGCTGGCCCTCCCGGGGCCCGAGCTGGCCCTGCGCCTGTGCTACGACCCGCGGTTGTTCGACGCCGACACCGTCCGGCGGATGGCCGGGCAGCTCACGGCCCTGCTGACCGGCATGCCCGAGGGGGCCGGGCGCCCGCCCGCGCGACTGCCGCTGCTGACCGCCGGGGAGCGCCGGCGGATCCTCACCGAGTGGAACGACACCGCCGTTGAGCGACCCGAGCGCAGCGTCGCCGAGCTCTTCGCCGAGCAGGTGCGCCGCACCCCCGGCGCGATCGCCCTGGAGACGGCGGACGAGCGCCTCACCTACCGTGAACTCGACGCCAGAGCCGCCGTGTTGGCCGGGCGGCTGGCCGCCCGTGGGGTCCGCGCGGAACGTCCGGTCGGCGTGCTGATGAACCGGTCCGTCGCCCTGGTCGTCGCCCAGCTGGCCCTGGTCCGCATCGGCGGCGTCCACGTGCCGCTGGACGGCCGGGCGCCGCGCGAGCGGCTGCACCGCATGCTGGCCGAGGCGGGTGCGGACCTGCTGCTCACCGATGCGGACCGGGCCCGGACGGCCGTCGAACTGCTCCCGGCGGAAAGGGTGTTGCGGGTCGACCGGCCGGACGCCGCCGACCAGTCGGACCCCGCCGACCGGCCGGCACCCGTCGCGTGCGCGGTCCACCCCGACCACCTCCAGTACCTGATGTTCACCTCGGGCTCCACCGGCACCCCCAAGGGCGTCGCGGTGCGCCAGCGCGATGTCGCCGCGCTCGCCCTGGACCGCGCCTTCGCCGACCACGACCGGGTGCTGGTGCACTCCCCGCACGCCTTCGACGCCGCCACCTACGAGCTGTGGGTGCCGCTGCTGCGCGGCGGCACCGCCGTCCTCGCCCCGCCGGGGGACCTGGACGCCGCCGCCGTCCGGCACGCCGTCACCGAGCGGGGCGTGCGCTGCCTGTGGCTGACCGCCGGGCTGTTCCGCCTCCTCGCCCAGGAGGACCCGGGTTGCCTGCGCGGCGCCCGCGAGGTGTGGACCGGCGGCGAGGCGGTGCCGGGCGCGGTCGTGCGCAAGGTCCTGGAGGCCTGCCCCGACCTCACCGTGGTGGATGGCTACGGCCCGACCGAGACCACCACCTTCGCCACCCGGCGGGCCTTCCGCCCCGGTGACCCGCTGCCCGCCGTGCTGCCGATCGGACGCCCGCTGGACAATACCCGGGTGTACCTGCTGGACGGCGCGCTCCAGCCGCAACCACCGGGCATCACCGGGGAGTTGTACATCGCCGGCGCCGGGCTGGCCCGGGGCTACGCGGGCCGGCCCGGCGAGACCGCCGCCCGCTACCTCGCCGACCCCTTCGGGCCGCCCGGCAGCCGGATGTACCGCACCGGCGACACCGCCCGGTGGAGCGAGGACGGCGAACTCCACTTCGTGGGCCGCGCGGACGACCAGATCAAGATCCGCGGCTTCCGCGTGGAACCCGCCGAGATCGAGGCGCGGCTCACCGCCCACCCGGCCGTCGCCGAGGCCGTCGTCTCGCTGCACGAGGACGCGGGCCGCAAGCGGCTGGTCGCCCACCTGGTGCCGGCCGACGGCGCCGAGCCGCCCTCCGCCGTCGCGCTGCGCACCCACCTGGCGGCCGACCTGCCCGACTACATGCTGCCCGCGGCCTTCGTCACGGTGCCCGAACTCCCCCTGACGGCCAACGGCAAGGTGGACCGCCGGCGGCTGCCCGCCCCCGACCGGTCGGCGGCCGGGGACCGCGCCCACCGCGCCCCGGGCACCGACACCGAACGCCTCCTCGCCGCGATCTGGGCCGAACTCCTCGGCGTGGAACGGGTCGGGCTCGACGACGACTTCTTCCTGCTCGGCGGCGACTCGATCCTGAGCATCCAGGTCGTCTCCCGCGCCCGCGCCGCCGGCCTCGCGCTCTCCCCCCGGGACCTCTTCCGCCACCCCACCGTGGCCGCGCTGGCCGGGGCCGCCGGCACCGCCGTCCCGGTGGCCGGCACCGAACCGGTCAGCGGCGAGGTCGGGCTGACGCCCATCCAGCACTGGTTCCTCGACCCGAACCCGCCGCACGCCGGGTACTTCAACCAGTCCGTGGTCGTGGAGGCGCCCGGCCCGGTCGACCCGGAGGCACTGCGCCGCGCGCTGACGGCCCTGCGGGCCCACCACGACGCCCTGCGCTGCCGGTTCACCGCCGGGGCGGACGGGACCTGGCGGCAGCACTGCGCCCCGGCGGACGGCGCCGCCCCCGACCTGCTGGAGGTCCACGACCTCGGCGACGAGGCCGCGGTCACCGAGGCCGCCCACGCCGGGTTCCGGCTGGACAGCGGCCCGCTGCTCACCGCCCGCCTGCTGGTTCCCAGCCCCGAGTCCGGCCACGGCACCCGGCCCGCCCGGCTGCTGCTGGCCGTCCACCACCTGGTCGTCGACGGCGTCTCCTGGCGGGTGCTGCTGGAGGACCTGGAGACCGCCTACCGGCAGGCCGTGGAGGGCCGGCCGCTGCGGCTGCCCGCCCGCACCACCTCCGTCCGGGAGTGGACCCGCCGCCTGGCCGAGCACACCGCCGCCGGCGGCTTCGCCGACCAGCGCGCCCACTGGACGGCCGCCGCCCGGGCCTGCGCGACCCCGCTGCCGGTGGACGGCGACGGCGGCAACACCGCCGCCGACCTGCGCGCCGTGACGGTCCGGCTGGACCGCGAGCGCACCGACGGCCTGCTGCGCGAGGTCCCCGGGGTCTACCGCACCCGGATCGACGACGTCCTGCTCACCGCCCTGGGCCGGGTGCTGGCCGACTGGACCGGGCGGCGCACCGTCGCGATCGGACTGGAGGGGCACGGCCGTGAGGACCGGCTGTTCGAGGGTCTCGACCTGTCCCGTACGGTCGGCTGGTTCACCTCCCTCTTCCCGGTCGCCCTGACCGTCCCGGACGGGGACTGGGGCAGCGCGCTGAAGGCCGTCAAGGAGCAGCTGCGGGCGGTGCCGGACCGCGGCCTCGGGTACGGCGCGCTGCGCCACCTCGCCCGGGACGAAGGACTGGCCGACGCGCCGGCACCCGGCATCACCTTCAACTACCTGGGCCGGTTCGACTGGTCCGCGGACGGCGCCGCGCTGGTCCGCGCGGTCCCCGGCGGCCTCGGCGGCGCGGAGGCGCCCGGGACGGCGCGCCCGCACCTGCTGGACGTGGTCGCCCGGGTCGACGGCGACGAGCTGGAGATCAGCTGGTACTACAGCGTCGGCCGGCACCGCGAACAGACCGTCACCGACCTCGCGGACGCCGTACTGCGGGCGCTGGAGGAGATCGTCGCCCACTGCGCCCGCCCCGATGCCGGCGGCCGCACCCCCGCCGACTTCCCGCTGGCCCGGCTGGACCAGGCGGCGGTGGACCGGATCGTCGGGGACGGCCGGGCCGTCGCGGACCTGTACCCGCTGACGCCCATGCAGGCGGGCATGCTCTTCCACAGCCTGCTCGACCCGGACGGCCGCACCTACCTCAACCAGGTCCAGCTGGTCCTGTCCGGGGTCACCGACCCGCGGGCGCTGGCCGAGGCCTGGCAGCGGACCGCCGACGCCAACCCGGTGCTGCGCACCCGGCTCACCTGGCAGGACACCGCCGAGCCGCTCCAGGTCGTCCAGCAGCGGGTCACGGTCCCGGTGACCCACCACGACTGGACGGACTGGCCGGCCGACCGCGTCGAGCGGGAGACGGCGCGGCTGCTCGCCGAGGACCGGCGGGCCGGCATCGACCTCGGCACCGCACCGCTGATGCGGCTGTCCCTGGTCCGATTGACCCCGACCCGGGTACGGGTGCTGTGGACCTTCCACCACGTCCTGCTCGACGGGTGGAGCGCCGCCCAGGTCTTCGACGAGGTGTGCGAGCGGTACGCCGCGCTGACCACCGGGCAGCAGCCGAGGCTCACCGAACGCGCCCCCTTCGGCGACTACCTGCGCTGGCTGTCCGAACAGGACCCGGCCCGGACCGAGCGGTACTGGCGTGACGCCCTGGCCGGCTTCCCCGCCCCCACCGAACTGCCCCGGGACCGCCGCCCGGCCGAGGCCCACCGGGCCTCCTCCACCGCGTCGGTGCGGGTGAGCCTCGGTGCCGACCTGTCGGAGCGGCTGCGGACGACCGCCCGGCAGGCGGGCCTGACCGTCAACACCGTGCTGCAGGGTGCCTGGGCGCTGCTGCTCTCCCGCTACGGCGGCGGGGACGACGTGGTGTTCGGCACGATCGTCTCCGGCCGGCCCGCCGAACTCCCGGGCGTGACCGCGATGGTGGGACTGTTCATCAACGCCCTGCCCACCCGGGTGCGGATCGACGCCCGGCGCCCGCTGCTGGAATGGCTGCGGGAGCTCCAGGACGCCCAGTCGGAGGCCCGCCGGTACGACTTCGTCTCCCTGGCGCAGCTGCAGGGCTGGAGCGAACTGCCGGGCGGGACCAGCCTGTTCGACAGCATCGTGGTCTTCGAGAACTACCCGTTCGACGAGGGGACACTGACCCGGCACGGCCTGGGCGTGTCGACCGAACGCGTCCTGGAACCGACCAACTACCCGCTCAGCGTGGTGGTGGCCCCCGGCGAGGCCATCGAGGTCGACCTCGACCACGACCCGGCCCTCTTCGACGCCGGGACGGTCGAGCGGCTCGGGGCGAGCCTGCGGACCCTGCTGGCGGCGCTGGCGGCCGGCCTCGACCGGCCGGCCGCGGACCTGCCGCTGCTGGAGCCGGCCCGGGGCCGCGAGCTGGTGGAACGTTTCGGCGGAGCCGTCGTCGAGGCGCCGCGGCTCACCCTTCCCGAGGCCTTCGCCCGACAGACCGCCCGGACACCCGACGCCCCGGCCGTGCGGTCCGGAGAGGTACGGCTGACCTACCGGGAACTCGACGAACGGTCCAACCGGCTGGCCCGGCTGCTGATCGCGGCCGGCGCCGGCCCCGAGCGGTTCGTCGCCCTCGCGCTGCCCCGCACCGCCGACCTGGTCGTGGCCCTGCTGGCGGTGCTCAAGAGCGGCGCCGCCTACCTGCCGGTCGACCCGGGCTACCCGGCCGAGCGGATCGCGTTCCTCTTCACGGACGTCCGGCCCGACGCCGTGGTCACCGACGCCGGGACCGAAGGACGGCTCCCGCAGGGCCCGTTCACCCGGATCCTGCTGGACGACCCCGGGTGCGCCGCCCGGCTCGCCGCCACCCGCGGCGACGCCCTGGGCGAAGCGGAGCGGCTCGGCGCCCTGCTGCCGGAGCACCCCGCCTACGTCATCCACACCTCCGGCTCCACCGGCCGGCCCAAGGGCGTGGTGGTCGCCCACGCCTCGGTGCTCGCCCTGACCGACTGGGCGGCGGCCGAGTTCGGCGGCCGGGGCCTGCACCACGTGGTGTCCGCCACCTCGCTGAACTTCGACGTGTCGGTGTTCGAGATCTTCTCGACCCTGCTGTCCGGCGGCTGCGTGGAGCTCGTCCGGGACCTGCTGGCCCTGGCCGAGCGCCCCGGCCCGTGGCGGGCCGGCCTGCTCAGCGCGGTGCCCTCGGCGCTGGGCGGCCTCCTCGCGGAGGACGCCGTGCACCTCGGCGCGGACACGGTCGTCCTGGCCGGCGAGGCACTGCCCGCCCGTACGGTGCGCCGGTTGCGCGAGGCCGTCCCCGGCTGCCGGGTGCTGAACATCTACGGCCCCACCGAGGCCACCGTCTACGCCACCGCCTTCGCCTGCGACCCCGCCCCTGACCCCACGGATCCCGATCCGGACCGCGACCCGCCGATCGGCCGTCCGGTCGGCGGCGCCCGGGCCTACGTCCTGGACCACCGGCTGCGCCCGGTGCCCGTCGGCGCGCCGGGGGAGCTGTACCTGGCCGGCACCGGCGTGGCGCGCGGCTACCTGCGCCGCCCCGGGCTCACCGCCGCCCGGTTCCTGCCCGACCCCTTCGGCCCGGCCGGTCGCCGGATGTACCGCACCGGAGACCTGGTGCGCTGGACGGCCGACGGCGACCTCGTCTACCTCGGCCGCGCGGACGACCAGGTCAAGGTGCGCGGGTTCCGGATCGAACCCGGCGAGGTCGAGGCCGCACTGGCCCGCCACCCGCGGGTGTCGGCGGCGGCCGCCCGGGTGGTCGAACACGACGGCCACCGGCGCCTGGTGGGCTACGTGGTGGCCCGCGACGGCGCGCTGCCGGACGCCGCCGAGTGGCGCGCCTTCCTCGGCCGCACCCTCCCCGACCACCTGGTGCCCGCCCTGGTGGTGCCGCTGGAGCGGCTGCCGCTCGGCGCCACCGGCAAGCTGGACCGGCGCGCCCTGCCCGCGCCGGTGTGGGCCGCCCCGGCCGCAGGCGGCGCCCGGCCGCCCCGCACCGACGCGGAGCGCACCCTCGCCGCGATCTGGTGCGAGGCGCTCGGCGTGCCCGAGGTGAACGCCGACGACAACTACTTCGCGCTCGGCGGCGACTCGATCCTGGGCATCCAGATCGTGTCGGCGGCCCGCCGGGCCGGTCTCGCGCTGACCCCCCGACACCTCTTCGCCCACCAGACCCTGACCGAACTCGCCCTCGCCGCCGAGCGGTCACCGACCCCGGCGGTGGCCGCCGAACAGGGCGCGGTGGTGGGCGAGGCCCCGCTCACCCCGGTCCAGCACTGGCTGTTCGACACCCTCGACGGAGACCCCGCCCGCCTCACCCAGTCGGTCTCCTTCCGCCTCGACCCGGACACCGACGAGACCCTGCTGCGGGCCGCGCTGGCCGCCGTCCTGGAGCAGCACGACGCGCTGCGCCTGCGGTTCGAACCGTTCGGCGACGGCCGGTGGCGCCAGCACGGCGCCCAGCCCGGTGAAGCCCCGGACCTGCGCACCCACACGCTGCCCGCCGCCGGGTCGCCGCAGCGGCGCGAAGCCGTGCTGGGCGGGCTGGCCGAGCGTCTCGCCGAGGGCTTCGACCTGGCCGCCGGGCCGCTGCTGCGGGCCGCGCTGTGCCGCTTCGAGGACGAGCGGCACCCCGTCCTGCTGCTGGCCGCGCACCACCTGGTGGTGGACGCGGTGTCCTGGCGCCTGATCCTGGAGGACCTGGACACCGCCCACCGCGCGCTGCGCGCCGGGCAGCGGCCCGACCTCGGCCCCAAGAGCACCTCGTTCCGGGCCTGGGCCGAGCGGCTGGCCGCGCACACCGCGGCCGGCGGCTTCGACGCCGAACGCGCCCACTGGTACGACCTGGACCGCGACGCCGCGACCGCCCTGCCGACCGACCTCGACGGCGCCGACACGGCCGCCGTCGAGGAGTCGCTGACCGTCACTCTGGACACCGAGGACACCCACCGGCTGCTGCGGGACGTCCCGGAGGCGTACCGCACCCGGGTCGACGATGCCCTGCTCTGCGCTCTGGGCCGGGTGCTCGCCCGCTGGACCGGACGGGACCGGGTGGCCGTCGCCCTGGAGGGCCACGGCCGTGAGGAACTGTTCGACGGGGTCGACCTCGCCCGGACCGTCGGCTGGTTCACCGCGATGTACCCCGTGGCCCTGGACGTGCCCCGGGGCGCCGACACCGGCACCGCACTGAAGACCGTCAAGGAGAACCTGCGCGCCGTGCCGCACGGCGGGCTGGGCTACGGCGCGCTGCGCCACCTAGGGCCGGCCGATCCCAAGCTGCCCGACCTGCCCCAGACCGGCTTCAACTACCTGGGCCGGCAGGACTGGCACCCCGCCCCCGGCGGCCTGCTGCACTCCCCGGACGGCCCGCTCACCGGCGGCATGGACCGGGCGGCGCGGCGCCCCCACCTGCTGGACGTGCTCGGGCGGGTCAGCGCGGGGCGGCTGACCTTCACCTGGTCGTACTCCCGCGAGGTGCACCACCGCGAGACCGTCGCCCGGCTCGCCGCCGAACTGCTCGACGAGCTGCGGGAGATCGTCCGCCACTGCGCCGAACCCGGCGCGGGCGGCCGCACCCCCGCAGACTTCCCGCTGGCCCACCTGGACCAGGCGGCGGTCGACCGGCTGGCCGGCACCGGACGGGACGTCACGGACATCCAGCCGCTCACCCCCACCCAGACCGGCATGGTGGTGCACGGCCTCGACGAGGCCGAACACGGCCTGTACGTCGAGCAGATCACCTTCGTGCTGGACGGCGCCCGCGACCCGCGGCTGCTGGCCGCCGCCTGGCAGCACGTCCTCGACCGCACCCCGGTGCTGCGCACCGCCGTGGCCCTGCACGGCGTGCCGGTGCCGCTGCAGGTGGTCCACCGGGAGGTGGAGCTCCCGTACACCGAACACGACTGGAGCGGGCTGACGGAGGCGGAGCGCGCGGCACGGCTGGAGCGGCTGCTCGGCGAACAACGGGCCCGTCCGCTGGCCCTGGACCGGCCCCCGCTGCTGCGACTCGACCTGATCCGGCTCGGGCCGGACGCGGTGCGCGTGGTGTGGACCTTCCACCACGTCCTGCTGGACGGCTGGAGCGTCTTCCACGTCCTGTCGGACGTGCTGGCCGCCCACGCCGCGCTCACCCGCGGCGAACGGCCGAGCCTGCCCGAGCGCCGGTCCTTCGCGGACTACGTCGACTGGCTCGCCGCCCGCGACACCGCGGCCGCCGCCGAGCACTGGCGCGGCGTGCTGGCGGACCTCACCGCGCCCACCGCGCTGCCCTACGACCGCAGGCCCGCCCGGGGCGACACGGCCCGCTCCGGCGAGTGGCTGTCGCACCGGCTGAGCGCGGCCGAGACGCAGCGGCTCCAGGACTTCGCCCGGCAGCACCGGCTCACCCTCAACACCCTGGTGCAGGGCGCCTGGGCGCTGCTGCTCTCGCGCTGGAGCGGGGAGTCGCGGGTCTGCTTCGGCACCACCGTCTCCGGGCGCCCGGCCGACCTGGCCGGCTCGGACGGCATCATCGGCCTGTTCATCACCACCCTGCCCGCCCGGGTGACCGTCGACGGCGGGCAGCCCTGCGCCGCCTGGCTGCGCGCGCTCCAGGAGGACCGGGCCGAGGACCGCCGCTACGACCATCTTCCGCTGACCGAGATGCGCGGGCTGAGTCACGTCGCGCCCGGGACGGGGTTGTTCGACAGCCTGGTGGTGCTGGAGAACTACCCGGTCGGCGACGCCACGGCGGGCGCGCACGGCCTGCTGGTGCGTGAGCTGGACGCCCGGGAGGCCACCAACTACCCGCTCACCGTGGTCGTTTCGCCCGGCGAGCGGCTCACCGTGGAGCTCGGCCACGACCCGCGGTACCTCGATCGCGCGACCGCCGAGCAGCTGGCCGCCCAACTGCTGCACACCCTTGCCGCGTTGGCGGGAACGGACGGCGGCACACGGCTGGACGACCTCGACGTGGTGCCGCCCGGGCAGCGGGAGCGGCTGCTGCGCGGACCGGCCCGCCCGGCGCTGGATGCGCCCGCCCCGGCGACCCTGCCCGCCCTGGTCGAGGCCGCGGCGGACCGGTGGCCGGAAGCCGCCGCACTGAGCGCCAACGGCCAGGAGCTGTCCTTCGCCCAGCTGGAGGCGCACGCCAACCGGCTGGCGCACCGGCTGATCGCGCGCGGCGCCGGCCCCGGCGAGGTGGTCGCCCTGCTGCTGCCGCGCTCGGCGGACACGGTGCTCGCCCAGCTGGCCGTGGCCAAGACGGGCGCCGCCTTCCTGCCCGTCGACCCCAACTACCCCGACGAGCGCGTCGAGTTGATGCTGCGGGACGCGGCCCCCGCGCTCACCCTGGACGCCAAGGAGGTCGCGGCGCTGCTGGCCGCCCCGTCGGACGGCGCCCCCGGCCACCGCCCCACCGACATCGACCGGACCCGCCCGCTCGACCTGGACGACCCCGCCTACGTCATCTACACCTCCGGCTCCACCGGCACCCCGAAGGGCGTGGTCGTCACCCACCGCGGGCTCGCGGCGTTCGCCGCCGCCGAGGCCGAGCACTACCGGGTCGCCCCGGGGGACCGGGTGCTGGCCTTCGCCACCCCCAGCTTCGACGCCTCCGTCCTCGAACTGTGCATGTCCCTGCCGCACGGTGCCCGACTGGTGGTGCCCGAACCCGGACCGCTGCTCGGCGCCCGACTGGCCGAGGTGCTGCGGGAGGAGCGGATCACCCACACCCTGCTGCCCCCGGCCGCCCTCGCCACCCTGCCCTCCGACACCCCCGGCACGCTGCCCGCGCTGAAGACCCTGGTGGTCGGCGCCGACGCGTGCGGCGCCGAACTCGTCGCCCGCTGGGCCCCGCACCACCGCATGGTCAACTCCTACGGCCCCACCGAGGCCACCGTGGTCGCCACCTGGTCCGCCCCGCTGGCACCGGACGGCGCCGCGCCGCCGATCGGTCGCCCGCTGCCCGCCACCGGGGCGTACGTCCTGGACGCCCGGCTGCGGCCGGTGGCCGACGGCGTGCCGGGCGAACTGTGGCTGAGTGGACCGGCCCTGGCCCGCGGCTACCTGGGGCGGCCGGGCCTGACCGCCGCCCGCTTCACCGCCGACCCGTTCGGCCCGCCCGGCAGCCGGATGTACCGCACCGGCGACCTGGTGCGCCGCGACCGCTCCGGCGAGCTGCACTACCTGGGCCGCACCGACCACCAGCTCAAACTGCGCGGCCACCGGATCGAGGCCGGCGAGGTCGAGGCCGTCCTGGCTCACCACCCGGGCGTGCTGGACGCCGTGGTGAGCGTACGGGAGGACGAGCCGGGGCTGCCCCGGCTGGTCGCCCACCTGCTGGTCGCCCCCGGCGCACAACCGCCGACCGGCGCCGAACTGCGCGCGCTGGCCGCCCGCTCCCTGCCCGGCCACATGGTCCCCTCGGCCTTCGCGGTCCTCGACCGCTTCCCGCTCACCGCGAGCGGCAAGACCGACCGCACGGCGCTGCCCGCGCCCCGACCGGCCGAGGAGGAACCGGCCGAGCGGCTGGCGCCCCGCACGCCCACCGAGGAGGCCGTGGCGCAGATCTGGGCCGAGACCCTCCGGACGGCCGTGGGCGTGACGGACGACTTCTTCCTGCTGGGCGGCGACTCCATGCGCGCCCTGCTGATCGCCTCCCGCGCCAACGATGCCTTCGGCGTCACGCTCACCCCCCGCGACGTCCTGGTCTCCCGCACCGTGGCCGCCCTGGCGGACCTGGTGGAGGACCAGGTGCTGAGCGAACTCGAAGACGCCGCGTTCGGCGGCCCCGACGATGACGAACGGTGAGGATCCGACGACCATGACGCCTTCGAAGCGAGACCGCGCCGCAGCCCTGCCCGCCGACCTGAGGGAAGCGCTGCGGCTCCGGCTGGCCGGACGGTCCGGCGCTGCCGAGGGGGGCATCCCGCGCGCCGACCGCAGCCGCCCGCTGCCGCCCTCCTTCGTCCAGCAGCGCCTGTGGTTCCTGGACCGGCTGCGGCCCGGCGACCCCCGCTACAACAGCGCCGTCGCCGTCCGGTTCACCGGCCCGCTGGACCGCACCGCGCTCGCCGGGGCGCTGACCGCCGTCACGGCGCGCCACGAGGGGCTGCGGACCACCTTCGACGAGACCGACGGCCGACCGGTCCAGACCGTACGACCGGCCGAGCCGCCGCCGCTGCCGGTCCGGGAGACCACCGGGCCGCAGGCCCTCGACGCGATCCTGCGCGAGGAGTACTCCCGCCCCTTCGATCTGCGGCAGGGGCCGCTGCTGCGCGCCCTGCTGGTGCGCGAGTCGGACACCTCGCACATCCTGCAGCTGACCGCGCACCACATCGTCACCGACGGCTGGTCGATGGGCGTCGTCCTGGACGAGCTGTGCACCGCCTACGACGCCCTGGCCCGGGGCGTCCGACCGGAGCTGCCGCCGGTAACCGCCCAGTACCCGGACTTCGCGCTCTGGCAGCGCGAGCAGCTCTCCGGCGCCCGACTGGAGAGACAGCTGGCCCACTGGAAGGGGAAGTTGGCCGGAGCGGTGCCGCCGGAGCTGCCGCTGGACCGGCCGCGCCGCGGCGAGGAGGCCGGCCCCGGAGCCGTCCACACCTTCACCGTCCCCGCCCGGCTCACCACCCGGCTGCGCGAACTCGCGGCCGAGCGGCACGGCACGCTCCACACCGCCCTGGTCGCCGCCACCCAGGCCCTGCTGGCCCGCTGGTCCGGTCAGCAGGACGTCACCGTCGGCTCCCTGACACCCGGGCGCTCCCGCACCGAACTGGAGCGGGCCGTCGGCTGCTTCGTCAACACCGTGGTGCTGCGCACCCGGGTGGAGCCCGCCGGCTCCTTCCGCGAGCTGCTGGCGGCCGCCACCGAGACCGGCAACGACGCGCTCGCGCACGGCGACACGCCCTTCGAGCGACTGGTCGAGGCGGTCGGCGCACCGCGTGAGGCCGGCCGCAACCCGCTGTTCGACGTGCTCGTCCTGCTGCACCCGGCGCCGCCCGCGGCCGACGCCCCGCACGGGTTGGAGGTCTCCCCGGTCGCCGTGCCCCGGCAGGCCGCCACCTTCGACCTGAGCGTGGAGTTCGTACCGGACGGGGAGGCGCTGACCGGTGCGCTGGAGTACCGCGCCGACCTCTTCGACGCGGACACCGCGCGACGGATGGCCGACCAGCTGTTGCGGCTACTGGAAGGCGCCGCCGCCGAACCGGACCGCCCGATCGGCACCCTGCCGCTGCTCTCCGCGCGGGAGACCGGACAGCTGACCCGGGAGTGGAACGCCACCGCGCTGCCCGTCGAGGACACCACCTACCCCGAGCTGCTGCAACGCCGGGCGGCGCTGACCCCGGACGCCCCGGCGCTGGTCGCCGGGCCGGAGCGCCTCGACTACGCGACGCTCAACGCCCGCGCCAACCGGCTCGCCCACCACCTCATCGCGCTCGGCGCCGGCCCCGAACGACTCGTCGCGCTGCGCCTGCCGCGCACCGCCGACATGATCACCGCGATGGTCGCCGTCTGGAAGGCCGGCGCCGGCTACCTGCCGCTGGACCCGGCGCTGCCGGCCGAGCGGGTCCGCCGACTCCTGGACGACGCCCGCCCGGCCCTGGTCCTGGACGAGGCGGCGCTGCGCGCGCTGCCCGCCACCGGGCCGGACACCGACCCCACCGACGCCGACCGAACCGCCCCGCTGCACCCGGCGAACACCGCGTACGTGCTCCACACCTCCGGCTCCACCGGCCGCCCCAAGGGCGTCGCCGTCCCGCACCGGGCGCTGGTGAACCTGCTGGCCGCCCACCGCGCGGGCTTCGTCGCCGACGCCGGCGGCGGACCGCTGCGCGTGGCGCTGACCGCCGCGTTCTCCTTCGACACCTCCCTGGAGGGCGTGCTGCTGATGGCCGACGGCCACCCGCTGCACCTGGTCGACGAGGCGACCCGGATGGACCCGGCGGCCCTGGTCGAGTACGTCGTGCGGCACCGCGTCGACTTCCTCGACGTGACCCCCTCCTACCTGCGCCAACTGCTGCCCGCCGGGCTCCTCGACGACCCGCGGCACCGCCCGCGGGTGCTGATGCTCGGCGGCGAGGCGGTCGGACCCCGGCTCTGGCGCGAGCTCGCCGGACGCCCGGACACCGCCGCCTACAACTACTACGGCCCCACCGAGTGCACGGTCGACGCGCTGGCCTGCCGCATCGACGGCGAGGACCGGCCGCTGGTGGGCCGTCCGCTGCCCAACGTCCGGGCGTACGTCCTGGACGGCCGGCGGCAACCGGTGCCGCCCGGGGTGAGCGGCGAACTCCACTTGGCGGGCCACCAGATCGCCCGCGGCTACCTGGGGCGGCCGGGCCTGACCGCCGCCCGCTTCACCGCCGACCCGTTCGGCCCGCCCGGCAGCCGGATGTACCGCACCGGCGACCTGGCCCGCTGGACCGCCGACGGGCGCCTGGAGTACCTCGGGCGCGCGGACGACCAGGTCAAGGTGCGCGGCCACCGGATCGAACCCGGCGAGGTCGAGGCGGCGCTGTTCGACCTGCCCGAGGTCACCGCGGCCGCCGTCGCCGCCGTGCCCGACGCGCGCGGCCACACCCGGCTGGCCGCCTACCTGGTCCTCGCCGAAGGTGCGGCCCGCCCGGCGGCCGAGCTGCGGGCGGCCCTGCGGCGGGTGCTGCCCGACCACCTGGTGCCGTCGTCCTTCACCGCGCTCGACGCCCTGCCGCTCACCGTCAGCGGCAAGCTGGACCGTCGAGCGCTGCCCGCCCCCGAGCCCGAAGTCGGCGCTCGGGAGCGGGAGTTCACCGCTCCGCGCACCCCCGAGGAGGAGACCCTCGCCCGCATCTGGGCCGAGGTGCTGGGCGTGCCCAGGGTGGGCGTCACGGACAACTTCTTCGAGCTCGGCGGCGACTCCATCCTGAGCATCCAGGCGGTCTCCCGGGCCCGCGCCGCCGGCCTGCGGATCGGCTCCCAGGACGTCTTCCGCCACCAGAGCGTCGCCGACCTGGTCGCCGCGGTCCGCCCGGCCACCGCGCCGACCGCCCCCCGGCCTCGGCACGGGGACGGCCCGGCCCCGCTGACCCCGGTCCAGGAGTGGTTCTTCGCCGCCCACGGCCCGCTGAGCCGCTTCAGCATGTCGATGCTGCTCGATCTGCCGCACCAGCTCGACGAACCGGCCCTGGAACGGGCGCTGCGGGCCGTCGTGGCCGCCCACCCGGCGCTGCGCACCCGGTTCACCCGGGGCGCGGACGGCTGGCGCCAGCAGCCGGTCGACGCCCCGGGCACCGCACCACTGACCCGGCCCGACCCGGCCGTGGACCGGGCCGAGGCCGCCGACGCCGCCCGCGCCGCGCTGGACCCGGCCACCGGCGAGCTGCTGCGCGCCGTCCTGCTGCGGGACGTCCAGGCGGGCCCGACCGGCGACGCCCGGCCCCAGCTCTTCCTGGCGGCCCATCACCTGGCCGTGGACAGCGTCTCCTGGCGGGTGGTGCTCGCCGATCTGGAACACGCCTACCGGCAGGCGGCGGCGGGCGCCGAGCCGCGCCTCGAACCCGAGCCCATCCCGTTCACCGACTGGGCCCGCGACCTCGGCGAGCTGGTCCGGTCCGGCGGGCTCGACGAGGACCTGCCGTACTGGACGGCCGGAGCCGGGGCGCCGGCCGAGCCGCTGCCCGTCGACCACCCCGGAGGCACCCCGTCGGCCGGCTCCGCGCGCACCCTGCGCACCCGCCTGGACCGCGCCACCACCGGGGCACTGCTGCGGAAGGTCCCCGAGGTCTACCGCACCCAGGTCAACGACGTGCTGCTCAGCGCACTGGGCCGGGCCCTCGCCGACTGGACGGGCGCCGAGGCGGTCACCGTCGCCCTGGAGGGCCACGGCCGGGAGGACCTGTTCGACGGGCTGGACCTCTCCCGGACCGTCGGCTGGTTCACCACCCAGTACCCCGTCACCCTCGCCCCGGTCGGCCCGGCCGACGACCCGGACTGGGCCGCCACGCTCAAGCAGGTCAAGGAGCGGCTGCGGGCCGTACCCCGCCGCGGCCTGGGCTACGAGGCCCTGGCCCGCCTCGGCTCACCCGACCCGGCCGCCCGCGCCCTGCGGGACGTCCCGCTGCCGCAGGTCTGCTTCAACTACCACGGGCAGTGGACCGCCCCCGCGGCCGGGGACTTCGCCCCCGCCGGCGACGCCCCCGGCCGGGACCTCGCCCCCGGGGAGCCGTTGGACCACCTGCTCGACGTCTCCGCCGTGGTCGCCGACGGCGAGCTGGAACTCACCTGGCACTACAGCGAGCAGGTGCACGAGACGGCCACCGTCCAGGCGCTGGCCCAGGCCACCGCCGACGCGCTGACCGCCGTCGTCGAGCACTGCGCCCGCCCCGGCGCGGGCGGCCGCACCCCCTCCGACTTCCCGCTGGCCGGCCTGGACCAGGCCGCCGTGGACCGGATCGTCGGCGACGGGCGGGAAGTGGAGGACCTGCTGCCGCTCACCCCGCTCCAGGAGGGCATGCTCTTCCACCGCCTGGTCGGCGGCCCGGACGACGTCTACGTGGACCAGGCCGCCCTGCTGCTGGAGGGCGTGGGCGACCCGCACGCCCTCGCCCTCGCCTGGCAGCGGGTCGCCGACCGCACACCCGCGCTGCGCACCTCGGTGCTGTGGGAGGGCGTCCCCCGCCCGTTGCAGGTGGTGCGCCGCGGCGTCCGGCTGCCGGTGACCCACCTGGACCTGCGGGCGCTCGACCCGCGCGAGCGCGCCGACCGGCTGGCCCGGCTGCGCGCCGACGACCTCGCCCGGGGACTGGACATCGCCACGGCGCCGCTGACCCGGCTCACCCTCGTCCAGCTGCCCGAGGCCCGCCTGCAACTGCTGTGGACCTCCCACCACCTGATCCTGGACGGCTGGAGCCTGGCCCAGGTGCTCACCGACGTGTTCGAGGAGTACGCGGCGCTCACCGCCGGGGGCGTGCCGACCCCGGCGGTGCGCCGCCCGTTCGCCGACTACGTGCGCTGGCTGGCCGACCAGGACGCCGAGGCCGCCCGAACGCACTGGCGGGACGTCCTGGCGGGCTTCGCCACCGCCACCCCGCTGCCCGCCGACCGGGTGCGCCGCGGGGCCCACCGGGCCCGGTCGGCGGACACCCACACCGCGGGACTGTCCGAGGAGGCCTCCGAGCGCCTGGCCCGCACCGCCCGGCAGGCCGGGCTGACCCTCGGCACCGTGGTGCAGGGAGCCTGGGCACTGCTGCTGTCCCGCTACAGCGGCGAGCCGGACGTCCTGTTCGGGACGACCGTCTCCGGCCGCCCCGACGAGCTGCCCGGCGTCGAGTCGATGATCGGCATGTTCATCAACACCCTGCCCACCAGGGTCCGGGTGGACGGCCGCCGCACCGCCGCCGCCTGGCTGCGGGAACTGCAGGAGGCCCAGGCCGAGGCCCGGCGCCACGCCGCGGTGTCCCTCGCCGAGCTCACCGGGTTCAGCGACGTGCCGCGCGGCAGCGCCCTGTTCGACAGCATCGTCGCCTTCGAGAACTACCCCTTCGACGACGCCCGCACGGCCGGCACCGGAGTGCGCCTGGCGGAGGTCTCCTCCCGGGACGCCACCAACTACCCGCTGGTCCTGCGCGCCTACCAGGGGGAGCACTTCGGCTTCGACCTCGCCTACGACCCGGAGCTGTTCGACGCCGCGACCGTCCGCGGCCTCGCCGAGCGGCTGTGCCTGCTGCTCACCGAGCTGGCCGGGGGACTGGACCGTCCGCTGCGCGCCCTGGCGTGGACCACCGCCGAGGAACGGCGGCGCCTGCTGGTCGACCGCAGCGGCACCGCGCACGGCCGACCCACCCGCACCCTGGTGGACCTCTTCGAGGCGCAGGCCGCCCGCACCCCGCACGCCGAGGCCGTCACCTGCGGAGCCGAGCACCTCGACTACGCCACCCTGGACGCCCGGGCCGGCCGCCTCGCCCACCGGCTGGCCGAACTCGGCGCCGGGCCCGAGCGGTTCGTCGCCCTCGCAATGCCCCGGTCGGCCGAGCTGGTGGTGGCGGTCCTCGCCGTCCTCAAGACCGGCGCCGCCTATCTGCCGCTCGACCCGGGCCTGCCGGCCGAACGCCGCGCCCAACTGCTGCGCGACGCCTCCCCGGTGGCCCTGGTGGCGCCCTCGGCCGACACCGCCGAGGTGCCCGTCCTCGCCCTCGACGACCCGCGGGTGCGCGCCGACCTGGCCCGGCGCCCGGCCGGCCCGCTCGCCCCCGGCCACCGGCCGCTGCCCGACAGCCCCGCCTACGCCATCTTCACCTCCGGCTCCACCGGCCGCCCCAAGGGCGTCGTGGTGCCCCACGCCAACGTGGTGCGGCTGTTCGAGCAGACCCGGGAGCTGTTCGGCTTCGGCGCCCAGGACGTCTGGACGCTCTTCCACTCCTACACCTTCGACTTCTCGGTGTGGGAGCTGTGGGGCCCACTGCTGCACGGCGGCCGGCTCGTCGTCGTGCCCGAGTCCACCGCCCGCTCCCCGGAGGACTTCCTGCGGCTGCTCGCCGACGAGCGGGTGACCGTGCTCAACCAGACCCCGTCCGCGTTCTACCCGCTGATCCGCGCGGACGCCGAACACCCGGAACTCGCATGCCGCTCGGCGCTGCGCACGGTGGTCTTCGGCGGTGAGGCGCTGGACGTCACCCGCCTCGCCGACTGGTACGCCCGCCACCCGCAGGACGCGCCGCGCCTGGTGAACATGTACGGCATCACCGAGACGACCGTGCACGTCACCCATGCCCCGCTGGACGCGGCGACCGCCGCCGCCGGCGGTCCGGGACCGATCGGCACCGGCATCCCGGACCTGCGGCTGTACGTGCTCGACGCCGACCTGGCCCCGGTGCCCCCGGGCGCGGTGGGCGAGCTGTACGTCGCGGGGGAGGGCCTGGCCCGCGGCTACCTCAACCGGCCCGGACTGACCGCCGCCCGCTTCCTCGCCGACCCGTTCGGCACCCCGGGCACCCGGATGTACCGCACCGGCGACCGGGTGCGCCGGCAGAGCGACGGCACCCTGCGCTACCTGGGCCGCGCCGACCAGCAGGTCAAGATCCGCGGGTACCGGATCGAACCCGGCGAGATCGAGGCCGCCCTGCACACCCACCCGGGCGTGGGCCTCGCCACCGTGGGCGTGTACCAGGACGCCTCCGGCACCCGCCGACTGGTCGCCCACGTCGTCGCCGCCGGTGGGGGCGTGGACCGGCCCCCGTCCGCCGCCGAACTGCGCGCCCACCTGGAACGGCTGCTGCCCGCCTACCTGGTGCCCGCCGCCTACGTCCCGATGGCGGCCCTGCCGCTCACCCCCAACGGCAAGCTCGACCGGCGCGCGCTGCCCGTGCCCGGTCCGGACGGCTTCGCCGCCGGCCGGGCGCGCACCGCGCCCCGCACCCGCGCCGAGCGGTTGGTCGCCGCCGCCTGGACGGAGGTGCTGGACACCACCGAGGCCGGCGCCGAGGACGACTTCTTCGCCCTCGGCGGCGACTCCATCCTCGCCGTCCGGGTCACCGCCCGGCTGCGCGCGGCCTTCGGCTGCGCGGACCTCTCACCCAGGCTGCTGTTCACCCACCCCGTGCTGGCGGACCTGGCCGAAGCCCTCGGCGAGCCGGCCGGCACCGCCCCCGCCGCCGTCCCCGTCCTCGCGGACCCGGACGCCGAACCGCCGCTGTCGTACGCCCAGCAGCGGCTCTGGTTCCTCGACCGCTTCGAGCCGGGCAGCACCGAGTACACCACGCTGTCCGTGCTGCGCCTGCGCGGAGCGCTCGACCGTGCCGCGCTGGGCACCGCGCTGGACGCCCTGGTCGAGCGGCACGAGGCGCTGCGGACCACCTTCGCCGAGCGGGACGGCCGGGCCCGGCAGGTGGTGCGCCCGCCGCACCCGGTCGAGCTGCCCTGCGAGGACCTCGACCCGGCGGGCCTCGACGCGCTGCTGGAGCGGATCGCCGTCACCCCCTTCGACCTCGCCGCCGGGCCCCTGCTGCGGGCCCGGCTGGCCCGGTCGGCCGAAGGCGAGCACGTGCTCGTGCTGGCGGTGCACCACATCGCCACCGACGGCTGGTCGATGGGCGTCCTGGGCCGCGACCTGGCCGAGCTGTACGCGGCGGCCCTGGGCGGCCGCCGCCCGGATCTGCCCGCACTGCCCGTGCGCTACACCGACTACGCGGCCTGGCAGCGCACCCGGACCGACCGGGCCGAGGCCGACCTCGCGTACTGGCGACGGGCCCTGGCCGGCCTGACCCCGCTGGAGCTTCCCACCGACCGGCCGCGCCCGGCGGTGCGCACCCGGGACGGCGCCCTGGTCACCTTCACGCTGTCCGCCGAGCTGACCGCGCGGCTGCGCGCGCGGGGCCGGGAGGCCGACGGAACGCTCTACACCGTGCTGTTGACGGCCTGTCAGATCCTGCTCGCCCGCTGGGCCGGGCAGCGGGACGTCGCCGTCGGCACCGTCACCTCGGGCCGTGAGCACGGCGAACTCCACGACGTGGTCGGCATGTTCGTCAACACCCTGGTGCTGCGCGGCGAGGTCCGCCCGGAGCTGTCCTTCCGCGAGCTGCTGGCCGCCGCCCGTGCCACCGTCCTGGAGGCCCTCGGCCACCAGGAGGTGCCCTTCGAACGGCTGGTGGACGAGCTCCAGCCGGAGCGCGACACCAGCCGCACACCGCTGTTCCAGGTCATGGTGGCCCTGCACAACCTCGGTGCCGAAGTGCCGCGGCTGCCGGGCCTGGTGGTCGAGCCGGTCACCCCGCCGGTCCTGGGCGCCACCTTCGACCTCTCCTTCGACTTCGTCGAGGGCGACGGCGGACTGACCGGCCACCTGGAGTACAACACCGGGCTGTTCGACCCGCGGACCGCCGAGAACCTGGCGGCCTGGCTGCGGGCCCTGCTGGAGGCGGCGGCCGAGGACCCGGCCACGGCCGTCGGGGACCTGCCCCTGATGACGGCCGACCAACGGCACCGGGTGCTGGCGCAGGGGCGGGGCGAGGCGCTGCCCGCGGAGCCGGACACCACCTTCTCGGCCCTGTTCGAGGCGCAGGCCGCCCGCACCCCGCACGCCACCGCCCTGGTCGCCCGGGACGCCGTCCTCGACTACGCCGCCCTCAACGCGCGGGCCAACCGGCTCGCCCGCCACCTGGTCGCCCTCGGCGCCGGCCCGGAGCACCTGGTCGCGGTCCGGCTGCCGCGCGCCGCGGACCTGCCGGTGGCGCTGTTCGCGGTGCTCAAGGCGGGCGCCGCCGTGCTCTTCGTCGACCCGGACCTGCCGGAGGAGCGGGCCGCCCTCCTGCTCGACGACGCCCGGCCGCGGGTCGTGCTGACCGAGCGGATGCTGCGCGAAGTGCCCTGGGACGCGCTGCCCGACCACGACCTCACCGACGCCGACCGCACCTCCCCGCTGCTGCCGCAGCACACCGCCTACGTCGTCTTCACCTCCGGCTCGACCGGCCGGCCCAAGGGCGTGGCCGTCGAGCACCGGCAGCTGGTCAACCTCTGCCGGGACCACCGCGAGGAACTGGTCGCGCCGCACACCGCCGACGGCGGCCGGCTGCGGGTCGCGCTCAGCGCCTCCTTCTCCTTCGACACCAGCTGGGAGGGCCCGCTGCTGCTCGCGCTGGGCCAGGAACTCCACCTGATCGACGAGGACGTCCGGCTGGACCCGCAGGCGTTCCGCGCCCTGGTCGTCGAACGCCGGCTGGACCTGGTGAACGTCACCCCCTCCTTCCTGCGCGAACTCACCGCCGCCGGCCTGCTCGCACCCGGCCCGCACCACCCCCGCCTGCTGCTGGTCGGCGGCGAGGCCCTGCCCGCCGCCACCTGGCGGGAGCTGTGCGCGGCACACGCCGACCTCGGCGTCACCGCCTACAACGTGTACGGGCCCACCGAGTGCACCGTCGACGCCGCCTACGCCCGGTGCGCGGAGCACCCCGGGCGCCCGGTCATCGGCCGCCCCGGCCGCAACCTGCGGGCCTACCTGCTCGACGGCGCCCTGCGGCCGGTGCCGCCCGGCATGCCGGGGGAGCTGTACCTGGCGGGCGCCCAGGTGGCCCGCGGCTACCTGAACCGGCCCGGGCTGACCGCCGCCCGCTTCCTCGCCGACCCGTTCGGCACCCCGGGCACCCGGATGTACCGCACCGGCGACTCGGCCCGCTGGGACGCGAACGGGCAGCTGGAGTTCCTCGGCCGGGTTGACGAGCAGCTCAAGATCCGCGGCTTCCGGATCGAGCCCGGCGAGGTGGAGGCCGCCCTGCTGACGCACCCGGACCTCGCCGACTGCGCGGTCGCCGCGCGCGAGCACGCGGGCCGGACGATGCTCGTCGGCTACCCGGTGCCGGCCGGCGACCGGGTGCCGCCCGCCGACGAACTGCGGGCCTGGCTGCGGCGGACCCTGCCCGACCACCTGGTGCCCGCCGCGTTCGTCCCGCTGGCCCGGATCCCCCGCACCACCAGCGGCAAGACCGACCGGCGCGCGCTGCCCGCCCCGCCGACCCGGCCCGACCGCGCCACCCCGTACGTCGCGCCGCGCCCCGGCGCCGAGGAGCGGCTCGCCGCGATCTGGGCCGAGGTGCTGGGCGTCGAGCGGGTCGGCGCCCGGGACAACTTCTTCGCGCTCGGCGGCGACTCCATCCTCAGCATCCAGATCGTCTCCCGCGCCCGGGCCGCCGGGCTCGCACTCACCGCCAAGGACGTCTTCCGCCACCAGAACATCGCCGAACTCGCCTTGAACACCTCGGAGTCGGCTCAGCTTCCCGATCCGGGTGAACCCGAGCCCGACGAGGCGCCGCTCACCCCGATCCAGCACTGGTACCTCGACGGCCGCCGCCCCGGCGACGCCCTGCGCTTCACGATGACCCAGCGACTGGAACTCGCCCCCGGCACCGACCCGGAGGCCCTGCGCCGTGCCGTCCTGGCCCTCGTGGACCACCACGCCGCGCTGCGCACCCGCTTCCGCCACACCGAGGCCGGTTGGCGCCAGAAGGTGCCGGACCGGCGGCCGGAGGGCGTCCTCACCCGCCACGACGCGACCGGCCTCGACGCCGTCGCCCTGGAGGAGCGGGTGCAGCGGGCCACCGAGGAGGCCCAGCGCTCGCTCGACCCCGTCGAGGGCCGCACCGTCCGCGCCCTGCACTTCGACCGCGGCGGGCAGCTGCCCGGCCAACTCGTCCTCACCGTCCACCACCTGGCCGTGGACGGGGTCTCCTGGCGCATCCTGCTCCCCGACCTCGAAGCGGCCTACCGCACGGCCCGCACCGGAGCACCGGTCGAGCTGACGCCGACGGGCACCTCCTACGGCCGCTGGGCCACCCGGCTGGAGCGGCACACCCGCGCCGGGGCCCTCGACGGCGACACCGCCCACTGGACCCGCACCGGCGCGGCCCCCGCAGGCCTGCCCGCCGGTCGGCCCGCCCCCAACACCCACGCCACCGCGGCCACCGTCACCGTGACGCTGGACGAGCGGACCACCGAGGCCCTGCTGCGCCACGTCCCCGAGGTCTACCGCACCCAGGTCAACGACGTCCTGCTCAGCGCCCTCGGCCGCACCCTGGCCCGCTGGTGCGAGCGGGACACCGTGCTGGTCGGGGTGGAGGGGCACGGCCGCGAGGACCTCTTCGAGGACCTGGACCTGTCCCGGACGGTCGGCTGGTTCACCGCCGAGTTCCCGCTCGCCCTGCACGTCGACCCGCAGGCCGGCTGGCACGACACCCTGCGCTCGGTCAAGGAGCAGCTGCGCGCCGTCCCGCTGCGCGGACTCAGCTACGGCGCGCTGCGCCACCTGCGGCCCGACCGTCCGCCGACCGGCCACGCCGTGCCGCAGGTCGGCTTCAACTACCACGGACAGTGGGACGGTCGCGGCGGCGCCGACGGCCTGGTCCGCGCCCAGCTGCCGCCGGCCGGCCGCGACACCGACCCCGACGAACCCCGCCCCTACCTGCTGGACGTCACCGGCGCGGTCCAGGACGGCCGCCTCGAACTGGCCTGGACCTACCCCGCGGCCGTCTACGACGAGGCCGTCGTGCGCGGGCTCGCCGAGCAGATGTGCGCCGCGCTGCGCGAGTTGGCGCAGCACTGCGCCCGCCCCGGGGCCGGCGGCCGCACCCCGTCGGACTTCCCGCTCGCCGGCCTCGATCAGGAACAGCTGGACCGGCTGGTCGGCGACGGGCACGAGGTCGAGGACGTGCTGCCGCTGACCCCGCTGCAGTCCGGCATGCTCTTCCACGGGCTCGTGGACACCGACGGCGCCTACGTCGACCGGGTCGCGGTGCGGCTGGCCGGCGTCGCGGACCCGACGGCCTTCGCCGACGCCTGGCAGCGCGTCGCCGACCGCACCCCGGCACTGCGCTCCAGCGTGCACTGGCGGGGCCTGCCACACCCCGTCCAGCTGGTCGCCCGCCGCGCCGCGCTGCCCGTCGCCCACCGGGACTGGCGCGAACTGGCACCCGGGCAAAGGGAGTCGGCGACCGAGCGGCTGCTCGCCGAGGACCGCGCCGCCGGGCTGGACCTCACCACCGTGCCGCTCACCCGGCTGACCCTGGCCGCGTTGCCCGGTGACGAGGTCCTGCTGCTGTGGTCCACCCACCACATCGTCCTGGACGGCTGGAGCACCGGACAGCTGCTCACCGAGGTGTGCGAGGAGTACGCCGCGCTGACCGGCGGCCCGCAGGCGCCCCGGCCGGTCCGGCGGCCGTTCGCGGACTTCCTGGGCTGGTTGCGCGAGCAGGACCAGGCCGCGGCCGAGGCCCACTGGGCCGACGCCCTGGCCGGATTCGCCGAACGGACCCCGCTGCCGTACGACCGCCCGCCGGTCCAGGCCCACCGTGCCCGGGCCACCGCCGCCGTCCACCGCGAACTGGACGAGGCGCTGTCCCGCCGACTGCGGGAGAACGCGGCCGCCGCCGGACTGACCGTCAACACCGCGGTGGAGGGCGCCTGGGCCCTGCTGCTGGCGCGCTACAGCGGCGGCGACGACGTGGTCTTCGGCACCACCGTGTCCGGGCGCCCGGCCGAACTGCCCGGCGTGGAGTCGATGATCGGCCTGTTCATCAACACCGTGCCGACCAGGGTGCGGATGCCCGCTCGGGTTCGGGGGGCCTCCGGCGCCGTGCTGCCCTGGCTGCGGGACCTGCAGGAGCGGCAGAGCGACGGCCGCCGCCACGATCACCTGGCCCTGTCCCGCGTCCAGGCGCTGAGCGAACTGCCCGCCGGTGAGGCGCTGTTCGACAGCATGCTGGTGTTCGAGAACTATCCCGTCGACGAGTCGGCCGCGGCCAGGACCGGGGTGCGGGTGGTCGAGGTACGCGCCGACGACGCCACCACCTTCCCCTGGTGCCTGCGCGCCCACCTGACCGAGCGGCTCGGCTTCGACCTGGCCTACGACCCCGGGCTCTTCGACCACCGGACCGTCCAGGACGCGGCGGACCGCCTGGCCCGTCTGCTGGGCGCCCTCGCCGAGGGCCTCGCGGGTGACGTCGACGACCTGGACCCGCTCACGCCGGCCGACCGGGAGCTGCTGGCCGGCTGGCACCCCACCGCCCGCCCGGCGGCGCCCGGCAGCCCGCTGACGGTCTTCGCCGAGTGGGCCCGGCGCACCCCCGACGCGCCCGCGGTGCGCGACGGCGCCCGCGAACTGACCTACCGCGAGCTCGACGAATGGTCGGACCGGGTGGCCGCCCGGCTACTGGCCGAGGGCCTGGTGCCCGAGGCCCGGGTGGCACTGCCGATGGACCGCTCGGCCGAACTGGTCGTCGCCCAACTGGCCGTCCTCAAAGCGGGTGGCGCCTACCTGCCGGTCGACCTGCGGGCCCCCGAGGAGCGCCGCCGCGCCCTGCTCGCCCGGGCCGGCGCCGCCCTCCGGCTCACCGCCGAGCAGGTCGCCGCCGAGCAGGTCGCCGCCACACGCGAGGGAACGGCCGCGCCGGCGTCGGCCCTGCCGCCGGCCGACCCCGACCGGCTGGCCTACGTGATGTTCACCTCCGGATCCACCGGGGAGCCCAAGGCCGTGGCGGTACGGCACCGCGACGTGGCCTCGCTCGCCACCGACAGCCGCTTCGCCGACGGCCGGTGCCAGCGGGTCCTGCTGCACTCGCCGGTGGCCTTCGACGCCGCCACCTTCGAGGTCTGGGCGCCGCTGCTGAACGGCGGCTGCGTGCTCGTCGCCCCCGACGGGCCGGTGGACGCGACGCTGCTGCGAAGGCTCGCCGAGGCCGAGGGGCCGACCGCGCTGTGGCTCACCGCCGGACTCTTCCGGCTGCTCGCCCAGGACGCGCCGGACTGCTTCGCGGGCCTGCGGACGCTGTGGACCGGCGGGGACGTGGTGCCCGCCGCCGCGGTGCGCCGGGTCCTGGACGCCTGCCCCGGGCTGACCGTGGTGGACGGCTACGGGCCCACCGAGACCACCACCTTCGCGACCGCCTTCGCCCTCACCGAGGCGGCGACGGTGCCCGACACGCTGCCCATCGGCCGCCCCCTGGACGACCGGCGCGTCCACGTCCTCGACCGGCGCCTACGGCCCGTCCCGCCGGGCTGCGCGGGCGAACTGTACGTCGCCGGCGAGGGCCTGGCCCGCGGCTACCTGGGCCGGCCCGGCGAGACCGCGGCCCGCTTCCTCGCCGACCCGGCCGGCCCGCCCGGCGCCCGGATGTACCGCACCGGCGACCTGGCCAGGCGGCGCCCGGACGGCACCGTCGAGTTCCTGGGTCGCGCCGACGACCAGGTGAAGATCCGCGGCTTCCGGGTCGAACCCGGCGAGGTGGAGGCCGCGCTCGCCGCCCACCCGCGGGTCACCGACGTCGCCGTGGTCGTCCGCGAGGACCGCTCCGGCGCCAAGCGGCTGGTCGCCTACGTGGTCGGCCCGGCCGGGGCCGAACCGGAGGACCTGCGGGCCTTCGCCGCCCGCACGCTGCCCGACTACCTCGTCCCCGCCGCCTTCGTCCCGCTCGCCGCCCTCCCACTGAGCCGCAACGGCAAGGTCGACCGGTCCGCCCTCCCGGCGCCCGACCGGGACCACGGCGCCGGGCACCGCGCGCGGGTCGAGCCGCGCACCGAGGCCGAGCGCCGCGTCGCCGAGGTCTTCGGGGAGGTCCTGGACACCCCGCCGCCCGGCACGGAGGACGGCTTCTTCGAACTGGGCGGCGACTCCATCCTCAGCATCCGGCTCGCCGCCCGCCTGGCCGAGGCCTTCGGCGCCGACCTCACCCCCCGGGCGGTGTTCGACCACCCCACCCCGGCCGGACTGGCCCGGCTGCTCACCGAGGCGCAGGGCCGCCGGGGCCGCCCGGCCGTCGTCCCGGTCGCCCGGGACGGCGCGGCACCGATGTCGTACGCCCAGCAACGCCTGTGGTTCCTGGAGGAGTTCGCGCCCGGCGGCGCCGAGTACGTCACCGCGCTGGCGCTGCGTCTGCGCGGCGCACTGGACACCGGTGCCCTCGGCGCGGCGCTGCGCGCCCTGGCGGCCCGCCACGAGTCGCTGCGCACCACCTTCGACAGCGTCGACGGCCACGGCGTCCAGCTGGTCCACCCGCCGCACGAGGTGCCGCTGGAGCGGTACGACCTGTCCGAACTGCCCGAGGAGGTACGGGAGTCGGCGCTGCGCGGGCTGCTCGCCGCCGAACGCACCCGTCCGTTCGACCTGCGTCGCGGACCGCTGCTGCGCACCGGCCTGGTCCGGCTGGCCGACGGCGACCACGTGCTCGCCCTGACCCTGCACCACATCGTCACCGACGGCTGGTCGACCGCCGTCCTGCTCACCGACCTGGCCCACCTCTACCGCGCCGAACTCGACCCTGGGGAACCCGGGTTGGCGCCGCTGCCGGTACAGTACGCCGACTACGCGCACTGGCAACGCGCCGCCGTCGACCCCGGCGACGGCCAACTCGCCTACTGGGCCGGGCAACTGGCCGGCGTCGAGCCGCTGCGCCTGCCCGTCGACCGGCCCCGGCCCGCGGTGCGCACCGGCAACGGGGCCACCGCCCGTCTGGACCTGCCCGCCGACACGGCCCGCCGGCTGGTCCGGGTCGGCCGGGACCGGGGCACCACCCTGTTCACCACCCTGGTCGCCGCCGCCCAGGCCTACCTCGCCCGCCTCAGCGGCGACCAGGACATCGCCGTCGGCACCGTCACCTCCGGGCGCGACCGGCCCGAGACCCAGGACCTCGTCGGTTTCTTCGTCAACACCCTGGTGCTGCGCTCCCGGGTCGAACCCCGGAAGCCCTTCACCGAGTTCCTCGGCGAGGTGCGGCGGACCGTCCTGGACGCCTTCGCGCACCAGGACGTGCCGTTCGAGCGCGTGGTGGACGAGCTGCGGCCGGAGCGCGACACCAGCCGCAGCCCGCTCTTCCAGGTCCTGGTCGTGCTGCAGAACACCCCCTCGGCCGACCTCGACCTGCCGGGCCTCGACGTGACGGACGTCGAGACCGAGTCCACGCAGGCGGCTTTCGACCTCGTGCTGGAGTTCGCCGAGACGGAGTCCGGCGCGCTGCACGGCCTGCTCACGTACAACACCGACCTGTTCGACCCGGCCACGGCCGAGCGGATGGCCGAGCAGCTCGGCACCCTGCTGACCGCCGTCGCCCAGGACCCGGAACGCGCCGTCGGCACGCTGCCGCTGGCCGGTGCGGACGAACTGGCCGCCGAGCTGGACCGGGCGCGCGGCACCTTCCGCCCGGTGCCCGAGGCGACGCTCGCCGAGCTGTTCGAGCGTCAGGCCGCCCGCACCCCCGACGCCCCGGCCCTGCTCGACGGCGAGCGGGAGCTGACCTACGGCGAGGTGGACCGGGCGGCCAACCGGCTCGCCCACCACCTCATCCGGCGCGGCGTCGGACCGGAGCGGCTGGTCGCCCTCGCCCTGCCCCGCGGCGCGGCGGTGGTGGTCGCACAGCTCGCCGTCGCCAAGGCCGGCGGCGCCTTCCTCCCGGTGGACCCGGACTATCCGGCGCCGCGGCGGGAGTTCATGACCCGCGACGCCGGAGCCGCCGTGCTGCTCGACGACCCGGCCGGGGTGTGGACCGCGGACGGGCCGCAGACCCCGCCCACCGACGCCGATCGCACCGGCCCGCTCACCCCCGGACACCCGGCCTACGTCATCTACACCTCCGGATCGACCGGGACGCCCAAGGGCGTGCTGGTGACCCACCGCGGACTCGCCGCCTTCGCCGCGGCCGCCGCCGAGCAGTACGCCGTCGGCCCGGGTGACCGGGTGCTCCAGTTCGCCTCACCCAGCTTCGACGCCTCCGTGCTGGAACTGTGCGTCTCCCTGCTCAGCGGGGCCGCACTGGTCACCGGAGAGGAGGGGCCGCTGGTCGGCGAGCGGCTGGCCGAGGTCCTGGCCGGGCGGCGGATCAGTCACACCCTGATCCCCCCGGCGGCCCTGGCCACCGTGGACCCGGAGACGGCCGGCGCGCTGCCCGCCCTGCGCACCCTGGTCGTCGGCGCCGAGGCCTGCCCGGCCGACCTGGTCGACACCTGGGCCCCCGGCCGCCGGATGGTCAACTCCTACGGCCCCACCGAGGCCACGGTCGTCGCCACCTGGACCGGCCCGCTGACACCGGGCACCGGCGCACCGGCGATCGGTCTCCCCAGCGGCGCCACCCGCGCCTACGTCCTCGACGCGGCCATGCGGCCGGTGCCCCCCGGCGTGACCGGGGAGCTCTACCTGGCCGGCCCCGGCCTCGCCCGTGGCTACCTGGGCCGTCCGGGGCTGACCGCCGGGCGCTTCCTCGCCGACCCGCACGGTGCGCCGGGCGAGCGCATGTACCGCACCGGAGACCTCGCCCGACGCGACGCCGACGGCCGGCTGCGGTTCGCCGGACGCGCCGACGACCAGATCAAGCTGCGCGGCTTCCGGATCGAGCCGGGGGAGATCGAGAGCGCGTTGCGCCGCAGCCCCCTGGTGCGCGACGCGGTCGTCACGGTCCGCGCCGACGCCCCCGGCGGCGGCCGACTGGTCGCCTACGTCGTCCCCGCCGACCGGG
Organism: Kitasatospora sp. NPDC004669; assembly: GCF_040609455.1. NCBI lineage: Bacteria > Bacillati > Actinomycetota > Actinomycetes > Kitasatosporales > Streptomycetaceae > Kitasatospora > Kitasatospora sp. NPDC004669. The sequence goes on along the minus strand of NZ_JBEXKB010000010.1, from coordinate 19,379 downwards.
CGGGAGGAGCGGAGGGACCGGACGCGGACGGGGCGGAGGGAACGGAGGGAACCCCCTCCGCGCTGGAACTACGCGCCCACCTGGCCGAATCACTGCCGCCGCACCTGGTCCCGTCGGTGTTCGTGCCGCTGGAACGGCTGCCGCTCACCCCGAACGGCAAGACCGACCGGCGGGCCCTGCCCGACCCCGGGCCGGCGCAGGGCGCGGCCGGTCCGTACCGCGTGCCGGGGACCGACACCGAACGCCGGATCGCCCGGATCTGGGCCGACGTCCTGGGCATCGAGGAGGTCGGCGCCGACGACAACTTCTTCCTGCTCGGCGGCGACTCCATCCTCAGCATGCAGGTGGTGTCGCGGCTGCGCCGGGACGGCCTGCACCTGGCCACCCGGGACCTGTTCACCCACCAGACCGTGGCCGAACTGGCCACCGTCGTGCGCAGCGCCCCCGAGCACGGCGACGACGGCCCGGTCACCGGCGACGTGCCGCTCACCCCCATCCAGGAGTGGTTCCTGACCACCCCGCGCGCCGCCCACCACCACTTCAACCAGTCGACGCTGCTCGAACTCGGCGTCGACCCGGACCCGCGGGCGCTGCGGGCCGCGCTGGACGCCCTGCTGGAACACCACGACGCCCTGCGGATGCGCTTCACCCGCGAGGAGACGGGCTGGCACCAGTTCAACCCGCCGCCGGCCCGCACCGACGACCTCTTCCTCCGGTACGACCTGACCGGGCGGTCCGCCGAGGACGCCGAGGCCGCCATGGCCAAGGCCGCCGACGAGCTGCACGGCGGATTCGACCTGGCCCGGGGCCCGTTGCTGCGGGCGGCCCTGTTCACCGGCGACCCGGGCCGCCCGGCCCTGCTGCTCCTGGTCGCCCACCACCTGGTCATCGACGCCGTCTCCTGGCGGGTGCTTCGGGACGACCTGGAGAGCGCCTACCGGCAGGCCGTCCAGGGCGCCGCGATCACCCTGGGGGAGCGCGGCACCTCCTTCCGGGAGTGGGCGCAGCGGCTCGCGGCCCATGTCGCCGAGGGCGGCCTGGACCACGAACTGCCGTACTGGGACCAGGCGGTGACCGCCCACCCGGCCGTGCCCGGCGCGCCGGCCGAGCCCGCTGCCGCTGAGCCCGCTGCCGCCGAGACGGCGGCGGTCACCGTGGAACTGGACGAGGCGGACACCGAGGCGCTGTTGCGCGCCGCCCCGGCGGCCTACCGCACCCGCGTCAACGACGTGCTGCTGGCCGCCCTCGCCCTGGCGCTCGCCCGCTGGACCGGGCACGAGCGGATCCGGCTGGACCTGGAGGGCCACGGCCGCGAGGACGTGCTGGACGGCGTGGACCTGTCCCGTACGGTCGGCTGGTTCACCACCGTCTACCCGGTCACCTTCCAGGTCCCCGCCCCCGAGGACCTCGGCCCGGACCGCGACTGGCGCGCCCTGGTGAAGTCGGTCCGCCGCCAGCTGCGCGAGGTGCCGGGGAACGGACTGGGCTTCGGCGCCCTGCGCACCTTCGGCCCGCCCGAGGTCCGCGAGCGCCTGGCCGCCGGCGCGCACGGCCAGGTCGTCTTCAACTACCTCGGCCAGTGGGACGCGCGGCCCGAGGTCGCCGAGAAGGGCCTGGTCCGGGCCGAACTCGGCTCCTTCGGCCAGGACCACGACCCCCGCGACGGCGGCTCGCACCCGGTGGAGGTGGTGGGCGCAGCGCAGCACGGCCGTCTCGCCTTCACCTGGCACCACCGCGCCGCCGTCCACGACACCGCGACCGTGCGCCGGGCGGCCGAGGAGTTCGCCGCCGCGCTGCGCCACATCGCCCGGCACGCCCGGGGAGGACGGTGACCACAGCCAACCCCTGTCAGACCGCCTGTGACACACCACCGATGAAGAACCGACGATGACGAAGGAGCAAGACATGGACGAGAACACCCGCTACCAGGTGCTGCGCAACGACGAGGAGCAGTACTCCCTCTGGCCCGTCGACATCGACGTGCCCGCCGGCTGGCAGCCCGTCGGCAAGGAGGGCACCGAGGCGGAGTGCTCCGCCTACGTCGACGAGGTGTGGACCGACATGCGGCCGCGGAGCCTGCGCGAGCGCATGGAGAACGCCGAAGCCTGACGCGACCATCCCACCACAACCCCCGAGGAGCTCACCGTGACCCCCGTGCTGCGCACCGAACACCTGGAGTTCATCCCCTACCGGCCCGAGGACGAGGACGCCTTCGTCTCCCTCCTGCGCAACGCGGAGGTGTGCCGCTGGATGGGCCAGGACCTCGTGCCCGAGCCGCAGATCCGCACGCTGTTCAAGGCGATCCTGACCGAGGTGTACCCCAAGGAGATCTTCGACGTGTGGGGACTGTGGCTGGACGGCGCCTACGCGGGCCACGCGGAGGTGAAGCGGACCGGCAACGTCGACGGCCATGAGCTGATCGCCGCCCTCGTCCCGGAGTTCTGGGGCCGGGGCCTGGGCTCCGAGGTGGCCCGCGGCCTGATCCGCTACGCCGGCGACGAGCTCGGCCTCAAGGAGGTCTACGGCCTGGTGGGCGCGGAGAACACCCCGAGCCTCGCGATGTGCGAGCGGCTGGGCGCCCGGTACCTGCGCGACTCGGTCGACGAGGACGGCTCGGTGGCGAAGGTGATGGTCATCTCCACGGCCGACGTGAGGTGACCCACCCGCCGACCTGGTCCGGACGCCCCGGCGGGGCGTCCGGACCAGGTCGGTGCTCGGCGTGGCGGGTGCGTCACGGGCGCCTCACAGCCGCCTGAGGGCCTGCTGCGGCTGAGCGGCGGCCCGGCCCGGCAGGTGGGCTGGGCGACGGCGCCGGGGCGTCACCGGGTGGCCGGGCCGAGGTGGGCGTCCAGGGCGGCGCGCAGCAGCGGGTCGACGTCCTCGCCGCCGGTGACCAGCCGCAGGCTGCCCCAGGCGCGCAGCTGGGCGAGGCCGTGCAGGTTGGCCCAGAGAGCGGCGGTGGCGGCGGTCGGATCGTCGCACCGGGGGTGGACCTCGGCGACCAGGCCGGCGAAGGTCAGGAACAGCGGCAGGGTGGTGCGGCGCAGCTCGGCTCCGCTGCCCTCCAGCAGGTCGTGACGGAACATCAGCTCGAACATGCCGGGGTTGGCTGCCGCGAAGCCGAGGTAGGCGCGGGCCAGGGCGGTGAGGCGGGTGCGGGCGTCGGCGCCGGTGGTGGCGGTGAGGGCGTCGGCACCGGCGAGGACATCGGTGAGCTTGCCGAAGCCGTGCCGGGCGATGGCGGCGAGCAGCTCGCGGTGGGTGGGGAAGTAGCGGCGCGGCGCTCCGTGTGAGACCCCGGCGTGGCGGGCGATCTCGCGCAGGCCGAGCGCGTTGACGCCGTCCCGGGCCACCAGCTCGACGCCCGCGGCCACCAGTCGGGCGCGCAGGTCCCTGTCCTGATCGGTCATAGACACTGTCTACCAGGTGGGTGTAGATAGTGTCTACTCGCGCTCCCGCCGCCGCCCCGGGCAGAATCGGGGGCATGGACGAAGGCGGCGAGTCGGCCTGTTGGCTGGACCGGGTGTGCCCGGAGTGCGGGCGGCTGCGCGAGCGGCCCGGCCCGGGGCCGTGCGAGAACTGCGGCGCGGCCGGGGCGGCCGACGGGGAACCGGGACGGCGGCCGGACCGGGGTGGCGGTTCGATGACGCCGACGCCCGGCCCGGCCGACCGGCACTGACGCCGCGCGCTACTGCGGCGGCTGGTCGCGGAACTTGTCCTTGACGTGCTCCTGGGCTGCGTCGACCTGGTGGCTGTACCTGCCCTGAGTGCGCTCGTCGACGGTGTCCCCCGTCTTGTCGACGGCCTTCTCGGCCTGCTCCTCGTGCCCCTTCAGCAGGCTCTTGAGCTTATCCAACATGGACATGCGGTCACCCTCCTGGATGAGAGGCCCCCACCACTCCAGGATCACCGCGGATGCCGTCCTCCGCATGTCGCGGCCGCGCGGCGGGCTTGGCAAGGCGGTCCCGGTCATGTCAAATCGTGAGTTCACGGACCGTCGGAAGGAGTCGCCTTGAAGCTGCGCTGCCGTCGTCAGACCTCCCCGTTCGACCGTTCCACCCCGTTCGACCAGGCCACCCCGATACCGCGCCCGCGCACCGTCCGTCACCGGAGTCGCGCGGGCGCCGCGCTGACCGTCGCCTCCCTCGTCACCCCGCTGCTGCTGGTCGGCACCGGCAGCGCGAACGCCGACCCGGACCCGGCGCGCCGGGGTGCGAAGCTCGCCGAGCGCCTGGTCGAGGCCAGCAGCGCCGAGGACGCGCACGAGACGCTGGCCGCGCTGCAACGCTTCGCCGACCGCGACGGCGGTACCAGAGCCGCCGGTTCGACGGGGCACGACGAGTCCGCGCGGTACATCTACGAGCAGGCGCGGCGGGCCGGGCTCAAGGTGTCCAGGCAGGAGTTCGAGTACACCTTCTTCGAGGCGCGTTCGCAGCGCCTGGACGTGGTGTCCCCGCAGGCCGAGTCGGTGCCGGTGATCGCCATGACGTACTCGGTGAGTGGCCCGGAGGCGGGTCTGACCGCCGACCTGGCCGTGGCACCGGTCAGCGCCACCACCGGCTGCGCGCCCGCCGACTACCCGGCCGGTGCCGTCACCGGCCGGATCGCGCTGATCCGGCGCGGAGGGTGCAGCTTCGCCGAGAAGCAGGCCGCCGCGGCGGCGGCCGGGGCCGTCGGCGCGATCGTCTACAACAACGCCGACGGCGACCTCAACGGGACCCTGGGCGAGCCGACCGCCGGGAAAGTCCCGACCGGAGGGATCACCAAGGCCGCCGGGGAGGCGCTGGCCGCGAAGGCTGCCGCCGGGCCGGTGCGGATCAAGCTCGACGTCCGTACCGTCATGGAGCCGCGCAGGACCTGGAACGTCATCGCCGAGACCCGCGGTGGCGACCCGGAGAACACCGTGATGATCGGTGCCCACCTGGACTCCGTCCCGGCCGGGCCCGGGATCAATGACAACGGCTCCGGCTCGGCCGGCATCCTGGAGGTCGCCGAGAACCTCGGCGTCCGCCCGGTGAGGAACAAGGTCAGATTCGCCTGGTGGTCCGCCGAGGAGTTCGGCCTCCGGGGCTCCGAGGCGTACGTGAAGTCACTCGCCGAGGCGGATCGGAAGAAGATCCGGCTCTACCTCAACTTCGACATGATCGCTTCCCCCAACTACGCGCAGTTCGTCTACAACGGCTCCGGCAGTGCGGGCGGTGGCGCCGGCCCCGAGGGCTCGGCGCAGATCGAGCGGGACCTGACCGAGTACCTGGACGGCCGCGAGCTGCCGCACGACCCCTCCGCCTTCAACGGCCGCTCCGACTACGGACCGTTCATCGACGCGGGCATCCCGGCCGGCGGCACCGACACCGGCGCCGAGGTGATCAAGTCCCCGGATCAGGAGGCCCGTTACGGCGGTACGGCGGGCACCGCCTTCGACGCCTGCTACCACAAGGCCTGCGACGACCTGGACAACATCGACATGAACGCCTTCGACGTCAACATCGGCGTGATCGCCCATGCCGTCGGCACCTACGCCTGGGACCTCTCCTCGCTGCAGCGGCCCGTACCGGCCCGGAGCCCGGCCGCTCGGACCGCGGCCGGCGCGGGTATGAGTGGTACGGGCAGTGGCTCCGGTGGAGGGGCCGACGCCCACGAGGTGACCGCCTGACGCCCGGGTGGGCCCGCTGCCGTCCTCGGGCGGCGGGCCCACCCGCCTGCCGTGCGCATACCGTCCATCCGGAACCTCCCCTCCGACATCGCCCCTGGTGGGGCCGGGTGCGAGCCACCGTAGCGGGCACCACTGACACTGATAGTCGTCACTGGGTCTCCAATCCGGGCCCGCGCCCTGTACGGTGCCGCGCGGAGCGCATCCGCCGAGACCCGGTGGGTGCGCCGAGCCCGGTCCTGACACCATGGGACCGAGATCACGACAACGTGACACCCTCGGAGGAGTCAGCAACATGAGCACGCACTACGACGTCGTCGTCCTCGGCGCGGGCCCCGGCGGCTACACCGCCGCCGTCCGCTCGGCCCAGCTGGGCCTGAAGGTCGCGGTCATCGAGGCCAAGTACTGGGGCGGCGTCTGCCTCAACGTCGGTTGCATCCCCTCCAAGGCCCTGCTGCGCAACGCCGAGCTGGCCCACATCTTCACCAAGGAGGCCAAGACCTTCGGCATCAAGGTCGAGGGCCAGGTGAGCTTCGACTTCGGCGAGGCCTTCCGCCGCAGCCGCTCGGTGGCCGACGGCCGGGTCAAGGGCGTCCACTACCTGATGAAGAAGAACGGCATCACCGAGTACGACGGCTGGGGCACCTTCGTCGACGACCACACCCTGCAGGTCGCGCTCAGTGGCGGCGGCTTCGACGTCGTCACCTTCGACCACTGCATCATCGCGGCCGGCGCCACCACCCGCCTGCTGCCCGGCACCAGCCTGAGTGACCGCGTGGTCACCTACGAGGAGCAGATCCTCACCGAGCAGCTGCCGGAGAGCATCATCATCGCGGGCGCCGGCGCGATCGGCGTCGAGTTCGCCTACGTGCTGCACAACTACGGCGTGAAGGTCACCATCGTCGAGTTCCTGGACCGCGTGGTCCCGCTGGAGGACGTCGAGGTCTCCACCGAACTCGCCAAGCAGTACCGCAAGCTGGGCATCGAGGTGCTCACCTCCACCCGGGTCGAGTCGATCGACGACAGCGACCCGAACGCCAAGGTCCGCGTCACGGTCACCAAGGACGGCCAGCAGCAGGTGCTGGAGGCCGACAAGGTGCTCCAGGCGATCGGCTTCGCGCCGCGGGTCAACGGCTACGGCCTGGAGAACACCGGGGTCAAGCTGACCGACCGCAACGCCATCGCGGTGGACGGCCGCGGCCGCACCAGCGTCGACCACATCTTCGCGATCGGCGACGTCACCGCCAAGCTGATGCTGGCGCACGCCGCCGAGACCATGGCCGTGATCGCCGCCGAGACCATCGGCGGGGCGGAGACCATGGAGGTCGATTTCGTCATGATCCCGCGCGCCACCTACTGCCAGCCGCAGATCGCCTCCTTCGGCTACACCGAGGCGCAGGCCCGCGAGCTGGGCTACGACGTCAAGGTCGCCAAGTTCCCGTTCACGGCGAACGGCAAGGCGCACGGCCTCGGCCACCCGATCGGCTTCGTCAAGGTCATCAGCGACGAGAAGTACGGCGAGCTGCTCGGCGCCCACCTGATCGGCCCCGAGGTCACCGAGCTGCTGCCCGAGCTGACCCTGGCCCAGCAGTGGGACCTCACCGTCCACGAGGTCGCCCGCAACGTGCACGCCCACCCGACCCTGGGCGAGGCGGTCAAGGAGGCCATCCACGGCCTGGCCGGCCACATGATCAACATGTGACGGACAACAGATCCGACGCCGTGCCCCGCCGGGATCCCGCCCGGCGGGGCACGCGTGGCTCAGACCCGGCCCGCGATCAGACCCAGCTGGCCGTCGAAGCGCCGGTAGAGCACCCGGCCCCGGCCGTCGGCGGGGTGGGCGAAGAACAGGAACGGCAGCTCGGCGGCCTCCAGCCGGTCGACCGCCCGCTGCTCGGTCAGCAGCGGCGCGCCGTGCGGGCTGAGGGTGATCGGCGCGGTGCGGCGGCCGAACGGACCGGCCGGGAGCGTCCGGGCCAGCCGGTAGCCGGTCGGCCCGACCCGGTAGACCACGGCGTCGGTCTCGGTCGCCGGGTCGGTGAACAGGTGGATGTCGTAGTCCATCGCGTCCATCGTCCGGGCCGCCGCCTCGGGCGAGCACCACACCAGCGAGGGCTGCTTGCGCCGGACGATCCGGCGACCGCCCGTGGGCGGCACCGGGGGAGTGGGGGCCGGCTGCACCGACCACGGGCGCGGCGCCCAGGCACCGGTGACGGCCCGGATCCTGCCGCGCAGGGAGTCGGCCACCCGGTCGAGCGAGTCACCCAGCCCGGCCGCCGCCCGCTGCACCCGGATCCGCCGCCCGTCCACCTCGGCGTTCGCCTGCGCCAGCACCCCACCGGCCACACCGGCCAACCTGACCCGCAGCGACTCCACCAGCGTCCCGGCCCCGGAGGCGAGTGCCGCGGCCGCCGCGACCCGCGCCCGGGCCTCGGCCAGCGCCTCACCCGCCGACCCGCCCTCGAACGCCCCCACCGTGACCAACTCGCCCATCGCCCAGGCCCTTTCGCTGCCGTCCGACGCGTCCCTCCGGCGCGACCGGCGACCAGGATCCCGGCCGGTCCGGGCCCCCGGCCAGGGCCGAACGACCCCACGACCAGGGCCGGCCGGTCCGAACCCTCGGCAAAGATCCGCAGGACACGCCCCAGGGCCGGGCGGAGCACCTGCTCACCGGTGGGCCGACTCCCGCAGCGCCCGGTGGGTGAGCACTGCCCCCGCCGCGGACAGCACGGCGAGGACGACCCCCAGGACGTGCAGGGCCCCCGTGAACCCGGCCGCGAGCGCCTCACGTCGGGCCGGGTCCACCTGCCCCTGGACGGCGTGGGCGGCGAGCCGGGCCGCCTCGCCGGGAGGGAGGCCGGGCAGGTGGGCGGAGGTCAGGGCGGTGAGCAGCGCGGCCGCGCCCGAGACCGCGACCGACTCGCCGGTGATCCGCAGGGTGTTGAAGATGCCGGCCGCGGCGCCTGCCCGTTCGACCGGCACGGTGCTCACCGCCGCGTCGTCCATCACCCCGAACGCCAGCCCCACCCCGGCTCCGAAGGGCAGCAGCGGCACCGTCAACGCCGCCCAGGAGGCGTCGCCGCGCACGGTGAGCAGCAGCAGGGCGCCCAGTGCGATCAGCGCCGAGGCGGCGGTGAGCACCGTACGGACGGAGAGCGCCGCCGCGAGGCGACCGGCCGGCAGCGGCAGCAGCAGGACGGGTGCCGTCAGCGGCAGCAGGAGCAGACCGCTGGTCAGCACGCCGCGCCCGCCCACGCCCTGGAGGTAGGCGGGCAGGTAGACCAGCAGCACGACGAAGCCGAGGGTCACGGTGAACGGCTGGCACACCACCGCGAGGAACTCGGGCCGCCGGAACAGCCGGACGTCGAACATCGCCCGCTCCGGCCGGCGCAGCTCCACCACGACGAAGGCGGCCATCAGCGCGGCCGCGCCGACCAGCGGCAGCAGGGTGCCCGGTGCCGCCCAGCCGGCGCCGGTGGCCCGGACCAACGCGAACGACAGCGCGGCGAGCCCGGCGGTGAAGCAGCCCAGCCCGGCCAGGTCGATCGGCGGGCGGTCCGGGGCGCGGGACTCCGGCGCCCGGGTGGCGCACAGATAGGCGGGCACGGCCAGCGCCGCGACCAGCAGGAACACCGCCCGCCAGCTGCCCGCCTGCACCAGCGCACCGGCCGCCGGGGGCCCCACCGCAAGGCCGGTGCCGAAGGAGGCGCCCAGCACCCCGAAGGCCAGCTGCCGGCGCCGCCCCGACGTCGAGTCGGCCAGCACCGCCGCGCCCGCCGCCAGGACGGCCGCCGCGCCGCACCCCTGCACCGCGCGGGCCGCGTCGACCACCGCCATCGACGGCGCGAGCGAGACCAGCAGGGACAGCGCCCCGACCAGCGCGATCCCGGCCAGCAGCACCCGGCGCCGGCCGATCCGGTCGGCGAGACCGCCCGCGGCCAGCGGCAGGGCGGCGAAGGTGATGTTGAAGGCGTTCAGCATCCACTGGGCGGCGTCGGTCGAGGCGCCCAGCCCGGCGGCCATGCTGGGCAGCGCGACGGCGGCGCCGGTCACCGAGAACGGCAGCATCATGCCGGCGCAGCCGACCGCGGTGACGGTGGCCCAGTAGCGGCCCCGGCCGACGTCCGTCGCCGTCAGGAGGAGTGGAGAAGTGGTCATGCGGCGATGTTCGGCGGGTGGTGACTGCGGATGGAAGGGAGCCCCGTTCCCTGGGTCCGACAGGGCCACCCTCCGGCCCCCGCGCCCGCGTGGCGCGCCCCCATACTGGAGCGCATGGCCGACCCGAACCCGCTCGCCGGCAGCCTCGGCGAGTACCTGCGCGCCCGCCGTGCCCTGCTCACCCCCGAGGAGGCCGGGCTGCCGCCGACCGCTCGCCGCCGGGTGCCGGGGCTGCGGCGCGAGGAGGTCGCGGAACTGGTCGGGCTCAGCACCGACTACTACGTGCGCCTGGAGCAGGGGCGCGCCGACCGGCCCTCGGACGAGGTGCTGGACGCGATCGGCCGGGCGCTGCGGCTCGGCCCCGCAGAGCGCGCCCACCTGTACGACCTGGCCCGCCCGCCGCGCCGGTCGGCGGCGGGACGGCAAGCCGGGGGACGGACGGAGGCGCTGCGCCCGGCACTGCGGCGGGTGGTCGAGGCGATGGCGGCCACCCCCGCCCTGGTCATGAACGACCGCAACGACGTGCTGGCGTGGAACCGCCTGGCCGCCGCACTGATCGCGGACTTCCCCCGACTCCCGCCGCGCGAGCGGAACATGGCGCGCCGGATCTTCCTCGACCCCGAGGCCCGCGAGGTCCACCTCGACTGGGCGGAGGCCGCCCGTACCACCGTCGGCATCCTGCGGATGGCCGCGGGGCGGCGGCCGCACGATCCCGAGCTGGTCCGGCTGATCGGTGAACTCTCCCTCGGCAGCGCGGAGTTCCGCTCCCTGTGGGCGGGCCGCCAGGTGCACGAGAAGAGCCACGGCTCCAAGCGCTTCCACCACCCGGCCGTCGGGGAGGTCGCCCTGGACTACGAGACCTTCCGCTCCCCGGGCACCGCGCACCAGCTGCTGGTGGTCTACACGGCCGCGCCCGGGAGCCGCGCCGAGGAGGCGCTGAGCCTCCTCGGCGCGCTCACCGCCGAACCCGCCGGCCGGTGACGGCGTTTCGCCCGCGGGGCCGGTACGGACTTTCGGTGCCGGGGCCGGGCTGCCCCGGGCGCCGTCAGGGTCAGGGCAGCAGGAGGATGCGGCCGAGCTGGGAGCGCTCCTCCAGCAGCCGGTGGGCGGTGGCCGCCTCGGCGAGCGGGAGGCGGGTGTGCACCGCGGTGCGCAGCCGGCCGGACGCGAAGTGTTCGGCGGACTCCTCGATGTCCCGGCGGGCGAGCTCCGGTCGGGCCGCGCGCCAGGCGAGCAGTGAGAAGCCGGTCACCGTGTGGAGGCCGAACAGCCGCATCACGGGCACGCTGCCCGGCTCGCCGTCGGCGGCGCCGTACACTACCACCCGGCCGAGCGGGGCCAGCACCTCGAAGCCGCGTTGCAGGATCTGACCGCCGACCGAGTCCAGGACGACGTCCACGCCCTTCGGCGCGGCCGCGCGGACCTGCTCGGTCCAGTCGGGGGCGGTGTAGTCGACGGCGACGTCCGCGCCGAGTTCCCGGACGAAGTCGAGTTTGGCCGCCGAGCCGGCGGTGGCGATCACGGTGCCCGCGCCGAGCACCTTGGCGAGCTGGACGGCCAGGTGGCCGATCCCGCCGGCGGCGGCGTGGACCAGCACGGTCTCGCCGGGGGCGACGCGGCCGGTGCGCAGTGCGCCGAGCGCCACCGGGGCGCCCATCGGCAGCATGCTGGCCGCGCCGAGGTCGAGTCCGTCGGGGACCGGGGCCAGCCAGGCGGCGTCGGCGAGGACGAACTCGGCGAAGGCGTCCTCGGCCAGCGCCGCGACCCGCCGCCCGAGCAGCTCCTCGGCCGTGCCGGGGCCGACCGCGTCGACGGTACCGACCACATCGCCGGTCAGGACGCCCGGCAGCGGCCGGTGGAAGACCGATCCGGCGGGCGCGCCGCGCCGGAACCTGGTGTCCACGAAGTTCGCCCCGATCGCCTCCGTGCGCAGCAGGACCTGGCCGTGCCCCGGGGTCGGGGTGTCGGCCTCCTCCGCCGTCAGGACCTCGGGGCCGCCGTACCGGTGGTAGCGGATTCGTCGCATGGTGCCTCCCTGGTTGGGGCCGGCCCGGGATTAACTGGACCGGCGGTCAGCTTCCATCGGGGACCGTACTGGACCGCCGGTCCAGTTGTCCACGGGTACGATCCACGGGTACGAGACGACGAGGGACGGGCAGCCCATGGCCGAGGGCCGACGCGAACGCGCCGACGCGATCCGCAACCGGCGCGCGATCCTGCGGGCCACCGAGGAACTGCTCGCCGGCCACCGGCCCGAGCAGATCTCGATGGAACAGGTCGCGGCCGCCGCCGGGGTGGGCAAGGGGACGGTCTTCCACCGCTTCGGCAGCCGGATGGGCCTGATGCTCGCTCTGATGCAGGAGCGGGCGCTCGACCTGGACGAGGCCCTGCGCAGCGGGCCGCCGCCGCTCGGCCCCGGCGCCCCGCCCCGGGAGCGGATGCTCGCCTTCCTGGACGCGATGGTCGCCGTCGTCGCCCGGAACAAGAGCCTGCTGGCCGCGCTCGGCCACGCCGCCGCCACCGCCCCGAGGCCGCCCGACCAGGGCCCGCCCGGCGACCACCCGGTCTACCGGTCCTGGCACGGCCACCTGAGCGCGCTGATCGCCGAACAGCGCCCTGACCTGGACGCCGAACTGCTCGGCCACCTCCTGCTCGGCTCCCTGCAGAGCGACCCGATCCTGCGGCTGATGGAGCGGGGCGAGGGGCAGCGGCTCGCCGACGGGCTGCGGGAGCTGGCCACCTCGCTGGTCGACCGCTGACGTCCGCCGGTCGACCGCCGGCGTCCGCGCGGTGATCCGGGCCCGCCGACTGGGCCGAACGTGCGACAGTCGGGGGCGCGAGGCCGTTGCACGCCCCTCGACGGGCCGCGCCCCCTAACCTGGGGCGCGACCTCTCCGCCCCGGAGCCGTGCGCCCGGCGGGGACCGGGGCGGCCCGTCGGGGGCCGCGCGGACCGTCGCAACGTCGGATCAGCGGATGAGTGGAGGGGCGCTTGCGGGAGCGGTCCGCGGAGGCGCAGCAGCAGTCGCTACCGGTGCTGGTCCAGTACGGCCACCGCTCCTGGCTGGTGCCCGCCGCGCTGCTGGTGGCGGTCGTGGTGGTGGACGGGCTCACGCCCCACTCCTTCGCCTCCGTCAGCTGGCTGGTCCTGGTCCCCGTGGTCGCCGCCGGGCTCTGCGGCCCGCAGCTCACCGTGGTGTTCTCCTGCCTGTCGATCGCCGCCTACCTGGCGCTGGACAGCATCTGGGCCAAGTCCCAGGGGACCGAGGACTTCCTGCTGGTGATCGCGGGGGCCGTCCTGGCGGTGCCGATCAGCGTCTTCCGCGCCCAGGCCGCCGCCTATGTCCATCATCTGCAGGGCACCGCCGAGACCACCCGGCAGGTGGTGCTGCGACCGGTGCCGCCGGGCTGGGGCGGCGTGGACTCGGCGGCGCGCTATCTGGCGGCGGACATCGAGGCCCGGGTGGGCGGTGACTTCTACGACGTCGTGGCCACCCCCTTCGGTGCCAGGGTCATCCTCGGTGACGTCCAGGGCAAGGGACTGCCGGCCGTCTCCATGGCGGCGGCCCTGGTCGGCTGCTTCCGGGAGGTCGCCTTCCACGAGGAGGACCTGGCCACCGTCGCCTCCCGGCTTGAGGAACGGCTGCTCCGGCAGAACCGGCTCGCGGCCCAACTGGGCGGGCGGGAGGAGCGGTTCGCCACCGCGGTGGTCATCTGGTTCCCCGACGACGTGCCGGAGCAGATCGAGATGGTCAACTTCGGCCACGACGGCCCCCACGCCCTGGGCCCGGCCGGGGTGCGGCAGTTGCCGACGGGCAGCGGTGCGCCGATGGGCTTCGCCCAGCTGGCCGGCGGGCTCCCGGAGATCCGGCGGCTGCGGTTGGCGGAGGACGAGACGGTGCTGATCGTCTCCGACGGGGTGACCGAGGCCCGTGACCGGCAGGGTGCCTTCTTCGACCTCCGCGCGCACCTGGACCGCCTGGCCGGCCTGCCCGGGGCCGCCGACCCCGAGCGCCTGGTGGACGAGATCGCCGCCGCCGTCGTCCGGCACACCGGCGGTCGCCGGACGGACGACACCGCGCTGCTCGCCGTCCGCCGGCCCCGCGAAGCGCTGTCGGACTGAGCGCCGAGGCGGCGCCGCGCCGGTCTTCCTTCGGGGGCCCCGGCGCGGCTTCCGCCCGGGCCGGGGGAACTCCGCAGAACGGCCTGACGCCCTCCCCGCCCTCACCCGCTGTGAGTCCCCGTGGTCGCGCTGCTCGTCCTGGCGTCCCTGCTCTTCGCGTGGGCCGTGGCCTCGGACCGGCCGGCCCGGTGGAGCATCACCGGGCCGATCGCCATCGCGCCGGCCGGCGTCGTCCTGACCCCCGGCACCGACCCGTCGTCCCGCTGAACCCGGAGACCCGCGCCTTCGAGCGGGTGTCGAACCGGTGCCGGCGGTCGTCCTGTTCACGGACGCGACCGAGGCCAGGGGCTGCCAGCCGATGGGCAGGTCGATCGGCCAGGGCCGGCTGCTGAGCCCGGCGCTGCCTGCCTCGGTCGCCCTGGCCATCCTCGCCGGCGCCCTGCTCTTCCCCGGCCGGCGCCGGTGGCTGCCGGCCGTGGCCGCACTGGTGGTGATGCCCATGGACCTCGCCTCGGCGCTGATGTTCCTGCGGGACGAGGGCGTTCCGGCGCGCGTGCGGAACGCCCTGAACGTCGAGGGCGGCTACAACGTCACCGTGCTGCTCGGCGTCATCCTGCACGGCGTCACCCCGGAACCGATCGCCCGCTGGTTCCAGCGTCACCCCCAGCCGCGGACCGTACCCGCCGAGGCCGGCTCCACCAGGTGAGCCCCGAGCCTCAGCCGTGCGGTCCTCAGCCGTGCAGCGAGGCGAGGGCCGCGCCCAGCCGCCGGGCCGCCTCGTCCGCGACCTCGCCCAGCCCACCGCCGGAACCGGCGAGGGTGACCAGCGTCTGCGGGTCGACGGCCTCCACCACGGTGGCGTCGCCGTCCGTGCGGACCACCACGTTGCAGGGCAGCAGCAGCCCGATCCGGCGGTCGGCCTGGAGCGCCCGGTGGGCCAGTGCGGGGTTGCAGGCGCCGAGGATCAGGTACTCCTCCAGCTCCTCGCCGAGCTTCTCGCGTAGGGTCGCCTGGACGTCGATGGTGGTCAGGACACCGAAGCCCTGCTCCTTCAGTGCCGCGGTGACGGCCTCCACCGTCTGCCGGAACGGACGGTCGAGCCGGACGCCGAGCCCGTAGTCCACGATTCCTCCTCGGAGTGCCTTCTCGGGATCGCGCCCAGTATCGGCGGCGCCGGGGCCACCCGCCTCCCGGCGCCGCGTTCGGCCGCGTCAGGCCCGCAACTGCGCCACGGCGAGCGAGGGGCGGGGGATCCGGCTGATCACCGAGCCGATCAGGGTGCCGATCGAGACCCCGAAGACCGCCGACACGGCGGCCAGCACCGACTGCGCGCCGTTGCCGACCTCGATCTGCGCGGTGTTGAGCAGGCCGAAGGAGCCCGGCACCACGATCCAGAACGCCGGGAGGTAGAGCACCTGCCAGAGCGGGCCGCCGGGCAGCCAGTGCACCACGGTGGCCGCGACCGCGGCGCTGACCGCCCCGGCCAGGCCGCCGATCGCCGCGCCGTGGACCGAGCCCACCACCACCTGGACGGTGATGCTGACCGCGATCACCGCGACGATCCAGGGGATGGCCGACGGCGGGGTGTTGACGTTGACGACGACGCCGGCCACCGCGAGTGCCAGCCCGAGGGCGATCACCCACCAACTGGGCTTGGCCACTTGGATGTTGGCCAGGGCGGAGGCCGGCATGCCGATCGCGGTCGCGGCGGCGGCCACCCCGGCGAGGAAGAGCGCCAGCTGCACCGCGCCGGACACCAGCCGGGCCGTGCCGGCGCTGGCGGCGCCCGCCGCGATCTCGGAGAGCCCGGTGACCAGCAGGCCGCCCGGCAGCAGGATCGCCAGGGTGGCCACGATGGTGCGCAGCGGGCCGTCCAGCAGTGAGGCCCGGGCGAGCGAGAGGACGAGCAGCGCGACCAGGAATCCGGCCGTGACGGGCAGCAGCGGTCGCAGCCGGGGCAGTCGGCGGGCCAGCAGGGTCAGCCCGACCACGATCAGCGAGCCGGCGCCGGCGGCCAGCACGTTCGCCGTCACCGGCTGGAGGAAGATGCAGACGCCGACCCCGACCGGCAGCGCCCCGAGGTCCGCGACCCAGGTGGGCCAGCGGGCCGGGGCCCGGCGGATCCGGTCCAGCTCGGCCAGTGCCTGGCTCCCGTCGACCTCGCCGGCGCGCAGCCGGTGGACCAGGTGGAGGACGTCCGCGGTCTGCTCGAACCGCAGGGCGGCGCCGACCGGCTGGAACCGGGTGCCCTCGTCCGTGTCCAGGGCGACGAACAGGCCGTTGGTCAGGGCGGCGACCCGTACGTCCGGAGCCCCCATCGCCCGCCCCAGACCGTGGAGTTCCTCCTCGACGTCGTGGACGGGAAGGCCGCCGCCCAGGAGGGCTTCGCCCAGTTCGAGCAGCAGGCGGCGGAGCGGGTCCGGTGGGGCCTCGATGCCCCGGACCGATGGAGACTTGCTAGACATGGCAGGTATCGTCCCATCCCGCCCGAATCGGTCCGACTGTGCCCCGGTCTGTTCGCGGCTACGGGGCACAGCGGGGGCACACGGGCCGGGACCGGACGGGTCAGTTGACGTAGACCGCCGGGCTGCCGGGCTGGGCGGTGTCGGTGACCGGGCCGTAGCTCGCGGAGAAGTACCCGTCGGCGGGGCAGAGGCCGGAGCCATCGCTCTTGGCGAAGTGCTCGTTGGTGAAGGTCAGGCTGTGGGCGGTGTTGTCGGCGGCGCCGGTGAAGGCGCCGCTGAGCTGGTAGCTGCAGGTGATGGTGCCGAACCAGGTGTTGAGGACGGCGGTGGCCTGGATCGGGCCGGCGCTGCCGCCGGTGAGGGTGACCGGCAGGCCGGTGCCGTCGTCGATGGTGACGCCGTAGGGGAGGGTGTCGACGGTCAGGCTCTGTACCGAGGTGACGCCGGTGACGTTGCTGGTGCAGGAGTCGAAGGTGAGGCCGGTCAGGGACTCGGTCGCGGTGCCGGGGGCCGCCGGGTTGGTCAGCACGGTGGCGGCGAGCTGGGAGGTGGCGCAGGTGACGCCGGTCGTGCTGGTCGCGGTGGAGTAGAAGGTGGCGGAGGTGTTCGCGGCGAGCGGCGCGGCGAGCGCGTCGCCCGCCGCGAGGGCGGCGCCGCCCGCGCTGTCGGCGGTCAGCACCGCCGGGGCGGCGTCGCCCGGCGCGGCTGAAGCGGGGACTGCGGCGACCAGGGCGAGGGCGGCGACGGTGGCGGACACGGCAAGGTGGGGGCTGAAGCGCATGGGAAAGCCTCTTCCTCGGTGAGGGGTCGAGAAGACGAACTTCCGCTGCTCCCGGGAGGCGGGTGAACGGGGAGCTGTCTACGTTCTAGGGCCGTGTCGGTGTGCCGTCAAGGCGGTGCGGGCAACTTGCTGACTTTTCGTCAACAAGCGCTGCGGGGCAGTGCCCGGTCGCCGCGTGCCAGGTGCGGGAGCCCGTCGTCCGAGTAGCGGCGAGGAAGCTCAACCACCTTCCGCCGGACACCAGGCCGCTGCCCTCGGTGACCCACTACGACCAGTTGCTCGGACCCCGCCGCGCCGGCGGACCAAGGCCGCCGGGTTCCCCCGGGACGAGTCGCTGCGGACCTTCGACCTCGACGCCAACCCCAACATCGACCCCGCTGTGACCAACACCCTTGCCGGCTGCGAGTGGATCAGGAAGAGCCGGCCGCTCTGCCTGGGCGGCGACTCCGGCACCGGCAAGTCCCACATGCTCATCGCCCTGGGTGCCGAAGCCGCGATGCAGGGCTACCACGTCCGCTCGGGCAGGTCATGCGAGCTGAGGTGCGCGGTCCATGCGGTAGTTGCCGACACGGCCGGACCGTAGCGCATCCCGGTCATTGACCGGGTGTGCACAAGCAACGTTCATGGTCACCGCATACAGGTCACCACCGGTCCCGGCCGGCGCGTCCGGCACGCTGGACAGGACCGGCGCCAGTTCCGGGTGGTCGATCGGCGGCATCGGAGCCTGCCCAGCCCCGCTGGCCTGGCTGCCTTCCTTGAACTCGCGTCGACCCTCGGCGATCGAGTCGGCCAGGGTGGCCGCGTCGAAGTGCTGCCAGGCCGACCGCACCTGGATGCCCAGCCGCTCCGACAGGACGCTTTCAGGTTCAGTAATGCTGCAATACGAGCCGACTACGGTCGGGCGGGGCGAGAAAGGACGAGCAGACGCTGCGCGCGCTCATGGTGGACAACGAGGACGTCAAGGCGACGCAGGATCCACTGCAGACGGCCCACCAGGACGACATCGCCCGTATGTTGGGCGTCTGTAGTGGCAAGCAGGGCGAACACCAGCTCGTGAGCGCGCTGGTGAACCAGGACGGGGGCTATCCCGAGCCCCCACCGACGGACATGCCCACGCCGAAGCAAAAGCCCTCGTTGCTCCTGCAGTCAGCATCCTTCGCCCACGACCAGGACCGCGACGGGTACTTCACCAGCGAAGGCACCAGAGTCTACTTCCGCTGCTGGACCCAGCCCCATGAAGCCGACCACTTCTCGGTCCCGTACTTCATGAGTGTCGTCGTCCTCGGTCGGGCCGCCGGGTACGGCCGCGACCAAGGACGGTTGACCCTCCACCAGCGCCAGCTGCTGGCCGACTCGGCCTTGAAGCTGGCCAAGGTGGTCTCCACCGAGCTGCGTTGCGATGCCGGTACCCAGCTTCCGGCCGAGCCGCCGGCGGACTCCTACGGCCCCGCGACGACCGACTGGATGCAGCCGGCGGAATGAGCGGAACACGGGAGGCTGGCCGGCCACCTGAGCGGTACGGGCCCGAGCGCCCGCGCCAATCGGCTTGCCCACGGAGGCAAGGTCCTGGTCCGGCTCGACGAGGCGGATCCCCCGCTGCGGCTCGCTTGCCCCTCGCCGGCCGTGCCCGCCGGAGCGGGCAGCGAGCCGACCCGTCGACGCTCTCGTATTCTTCCCGCATGACGAGCCCTCAGCACGATCCCGAACG
Source organism: Kitasatospora sp. NPDC004669 (assembly GCF_040609455.1). Classification (NCBI taxonomy): domain Bacteria; kingdom Bacillati; phylum Actinomycetota; class Actinomycetes; order Kitasatosporales; family Streptomycetaceae; genus Kitasatospora; species Kitasatospora sp. NPDC004669. Next base: position 495 of record NZ_JBEXKB010000010.1, on the reverse strand, counting down.
GGACGAGGCCATGGCCCGCAGCGCCATCGACGCATACCTCACCAACCGCACGCGGTACTGGGAGCGGGCCGCTCAGCAGACGAAGGCAGCCGAAGCCCAGGCCGCCCACCGGGCCGCGCGCAACCGGCTCGCCCGGTGGAAGAACGATGGAGTCCTCGACGACTGGGTCGCGAGCGCCGTCGTCGAGGCCGCCGAGCAGGACGCCGCCCGAATCGGTCGCGAGACCGCCGCCGCGAAGGCCGGTCCAGCCCTGCACGCAACCGCCATCCGTCACACGGAGGCAATCCGGCGCTGGCTCCACGCCCAAGGCCACAGGCTCGCCGACAACACGCCGGAGAACCCGGTTTCGACAGTTGGCGGGCACACGACCGGGCGTGATCGGATGTCTTCGCAGGTCAGCGTGATTTGAGTGGTCTGGAGCGGTATCGGTCTGCGGACACGCGAGTTCAGGTGTTCTGCTGCTGTGGCCTGGACTGACTGGGCATCATGCGGGCA